>JAJDAH010000327.1 GCA_029261965.1 Polyangiaceae bacterium | reverse complement strand
CACGCCACCCACGCCACCCACGCCACCCACGCCACCCTCTCTCCACCCGGATCATTTTTTCACGTCCTCGACGAACCAAATCCGGGTCCCTTTGACCTTGCGATAGTCGAGCCGAGAGCGCCGAGACGTGCCCATGACGCGCCGTCTAAAGCGGGCGAGTGCTTTTCCCAGCGTTTCAGCTTTCGGGCGTGCCTGTCCTCGTTCGGGCGGCGCAATCGTCCCCACGGCCTGACGGAGGGTTCCCCACGTCGTATCCGCAATCGATGAGTAATCGTAAAGCTGAGCAACTGCGTCGCTCGCGGAGATCCCATCGGGTGCGAATGTCCGCCACTGGTCGATGATGACGCGCAGCGCTTCTGTTCCTTCATCTTCGTCCCCGGTTCTCACGGGCCTCGTCTCCATAACGTCGAGCCCGCTGACCCAAAAGATCGCGCCCGCGATGAGATCTCTCCACGCTCCGAAGCTACCCCAGCCGCCCAACTGGGGGGCGCAACTCGGGTCCCGGTCTCTGGCTAGAAGGTATGCGCGTAGTAGTGTTATGGCCGCGACGACAAGTCTGGGATGGTGCTCGCGGCACCACTCAATGAATTCGTCTCCCTCTCCAAGGGCAAACCCCGTTCTGTCCTCCGGGTGCTCCAGCTCCGATTCCATCTGGCAGACTAGCACTCGCCGCGATGTATCTCTGCTGGTTACAAAGTTGTTACCGTTGCCGATCATGACCCCCCGCCAAGGGAGCGTCGGGACTTTGCTCTTGCCGAGCAGACGAGCATCGACACGATCCGCGCATGTCAGATATTTATTTAGCGGCGCGCCGCCGAATTCTCCCTCGATGTTATCCCACGCGATGAGCGACGCGCCTCTCATCGCATAGGCACCGAGGATTTTTTCGATTTCATCGTCGTCATTGCTGCGCCATGTCATGACCGCTGCCTCGCGCGCTTGCGCGATCATTCCAATGGCGCTCATCATGAGCGTTCCGCCGGTCCCCGCGACGGTCTTGTTGCTGAGGAACGCGGGACACGCTCCACGGATCGCAGGCCGCCCAATGAGCGTGAGGACCGCTGCGAGCGGGACCAGGTGCCCTTCCGGCAAAGCACACGCGAAGTCCTGCCACGGTTCGAGGAGATCTTCGAAGGCACGGCGCGCGTCTTCCTTTCTAGGCTCCTCGGGGATCGCTGGATACTCTCGCGACGGCGCGTAGATGTACCCGGTCAGTGGATCGTAGCCGGGCGTGTCGATGACTGTGCCATCCCGTCGCAGCGACGGCGTTTCGATGATCCCCACAACGGGGCGAACCCTGGGCCATTGTTGGTGACTGTTAACCCCGCTGACGACGTTATCGGGCGGTACTTTTTGAATCCACTTCTCGTCGCCGTTCTTGCCTTTTGTTAGTTTGAAGAATCTTGCAACTTGGGTCAGGCAGACTCTCAAGGTGGGTAATTCTATGGTCCTGATCTGTGGGGTACCCGGTGCCATTCTTTCGCGTTTGGCTTCGACTTCGGCAACGCGCACGAGGCGTACAAGCTGCGCTTCTCGTTGAAACACGTCGGGGTGTTTGGCGAGTTGCGCAATAGTCCTTTCGACTACGTCGTGTAGCTCCGGCGTCAGGACGATGATCTGTCGCTTGCCGTCTGCGGGGGGTTCTTGTTTATTTTTTTTGCTTTGCTCGCGCAGTTCTTCTTGTCGCCGTGAGATTTTTTCCGTGACGTCCTCGACAGTCGGACACTCCTCCGCTTCTCCGTCCATGACCTTCAGGCTCGTCGCGAAGTGTCGCGAGATGCTTTCGGGTTTCGCGCTAGGGAGTTCTTCTGCCAGCAGGACGCCGAGGCGGAAAATTACCTCGTCGCGTTCTCCTTTGACCGCGAACGATTCGCCGTTCAACACCTGTCGGAGCACCAGCGCCATTTTTTTCGTGTGCTCCCAGCGTCGTCTCTTCCACTTCGTGGCGAGCTTGCGCAGTTCATCGAGCGTTACATCGTGGCGCTCGTGCTCGTCCTTTTCGTCAGGGACACCTTTCCTTTTTTTTTCGTCGGCCCGTTTGCCACCGGGGAAATTAACGACGGTCATCGGGCCCCTCGATGTTCCCGCGCAAGCCGCCCTGCCTCTTCGATGTCCTCGTGGCTCGCGTCGATTGTCAGCGGCGAGATCTTGAACGGATCCCCAACGGTCGGACGCTCCTGCCGGACGCCGTCCCGCAATACGAACGGAAGCCTGAAGTGCCTCGTCCAATCACGACATTTTGGATCCGCCTCGATGCCGAAGCGGCGCGCGAAGTTGGCGACGATGATTAAGTAGAGGTGTTTCCACGCGCGCACATCGGCGAAAGTTTTAAGGACCGTCGGCTGCTTTTGGATGTAGACGATCCGAAACCCCCCGGCCGTCTCGTACATGTACCCAGCTCCGTGTTCATCGAACAGATCGCCGACGCGGCCGCGCATCTCCACTCGCCACGCATCCGAAGCTTGGTGCCCAGGGCCGTCGACATCGAGCACGATGACCGTCAGCTCGACGACTTCCAGCTC
Source organism: Polyangiaceae bacterium (assembly GCA_029261965.1). Taxonomy (GTDB): domain Bacteria; phylum Myxococcota_A; class Polyangia; order Polyangiales; family Polyangiaceae; genus JAJDAH01. The sequence continues at coordinate 3,823 of JAJDAH010000327.1, read as the reverse complement.
GTTGATCGCTCCTCGCGTCAGGCGGCGTGCATTGGGTGATATGTAGGCGCAAAAATGCGCGTCCGTGTCGTGCCGCTGGAAGAGTACGTCCCCTAGTGGCGCAACCACGCCGCGCCGGCAACGTTCGAGATGATTCTTCGGCCAGCCGCAGTGAAACTTGTCGCGAAAAGCAGTGACGAGAGAGGCGCTCATCGCCGCGCCCGCTGCTGGTACGATGGTCTTGCTGGGCCATCGTCGTCGCCGTTGGCTGGGGGTTCTGGGCCGCTAGCGATGGTCGTCGAGGCGCGTCGCCGAGCGCAGACTGTCCGCCCGTTGCTGGCACCCGCGGTCCTCTGCGCCCGGTGCCGTCGTGAGTTGCGGCGAGGTTGACGCCGTCGGCGCCGGAACGGCAGGCGCATGATTCCGTTGTTGAGTGTGGCGCCGGTGAGATCGACGGACCCTGTGTACGCAGTTGCCGCGCGCTCGTTTTTGTGCGAAATTTCCATTCGAACCTCTTCCTGGGGTTAGCGCCTCGGCCGTCGCTGGCGGCGACATCTCGGCCGAGGCGTTCGTCTATCAGCGTGTCGCGTCCTCCAACAGCACGGCAGGGACGCGATAGACCCACCGGCCGCCGAATTTTTGCGCCCGAATCCCGAGCGGTAGTTCGGCGGTGAGCACGCCCGCATCGTCGAGCACGGACTTCCGCTCAGCCTCACGACGCACCGACTCATCACTCCGACCCAGAAGCACGCCAACGTCGGCCGTTCGGTGCGCAACTCTGCGAACTCGTCTGTCGTCGTCCATCAGGGTCACCTCATTCATGGGCGAAGGCAGCCGCCGTCGTCCGGCAGACTGTCTCGTTACGGCAGTCACCCTGCCGAACGCTGTCGTCGCGCACAACCAAAACGCGCCGATGATCCAGAGATAACGTCGGGGTCACGAACCCTGACGTTACGTCTTTGGTTCGGCACGCCGGAGCTTCTTCTTCCAATCCCCCCACTGACCCTCAAGCTTCCCATCGACTGGCCCGAGCCCCGCCCGCTCACAAACGCTCTCTAGGAAGTCCCACTTGGGTTGTTTCCCTGAGCCTGTCGGGATGGCTCCCCCCTTTCGTTCGTGCTCGGCGAGCGCTTGCTCGATATCATCATCCGACAAGCGCCGTGCCTCGATAGGGTACGCCCTGGCGAAAGCGTACCGGACCGCTTCGGCGGGCGAAAACTCGACCTGGACGTTCTCGGCGTTGACCTGCCCGTCGCCCTCCAACAGTTTGATCGCCGGCTCAAATAACTTCATCGCCCATTCTGGTAGTGGCGGCGGAGTCGACCCTGGGGACAGACGGCTTCGCGCGAGTCGGGAAAAGACTGTCACCATCACTTGGCTCTCCTTCACCTCTTCGAGGCACTGGACGAAGTAGACACGGCCGTGCTGTTGGCGCCCCCATCCGTGTGTGAACGCCCTCCAGTACCGCTCCACCTCCCCAGCGACGTATTCCTCGGCCTGCGGGGTTTCCAACTCTGCTTGCAGTCGGTAGATGTCCAGTGCGAGGCAGGTGAGTCGCATTGCCAGAGCTTCGCGTGGCGTGAATGTTTCGGGGTCGGCGTACTGCTGATTGTTCGGCATGCATCAACATGACCGGACGCGACACGACGCGCCAGTACACCCCGCACCGACGTGCGAGGCGGCGCAGCCCTGAGCAGTCGATAACGGATTACGTGCAGCGCCCCAAGCCGCGCCTCGTAAGAACAATTGAAACCGCACGACGTGGTCGTTTTCACCATTTTCTAACGCTACGCGCGTGCAACAACACCACCGCTACATGAAAAGCATTATCAGGCAAATTGATGCTGGTTTGGGCCGTTCTGGCGACCTCCAGAGCACGCTCTGAAGGCGTTGGGAACGTCCCCAGAAGGCTGCGAAAGCGAGCCGTGCGCGTTCGCTCTCGGGTGTACGAACACGCCGCGGTCGCACAACGAGGGTTCGGTGCATCGCGTGCAGAGATGTCCATGAACGTGGCGGAGACTCTTCTCGTAGCGCTGCGAAGAAAAGTGTGCGGGTAGATTGACAGGCACACGGAGGAGTTCATGCTTCGACAATGCACAATGAACCTCGAAACGATCCACCCATCGTGATCGAAGTCGTCATCACGGAAGAGGACGCCGACGACGAAGATTTTGAATGCGAAGATGAAGAGGCAGAGGAAGAAGACGAATTCGACGACGATTGCGACTGACAGTGGTGTGCGAGAGCGCTCCGATCTGTGCGTCTTGCTGCCCCAAGCCGTAACAGCGGGGTCCCGCCGTGACCAAAATGGAACGTCCCATAAACGGAAAGTATCGGACATTGGCCGGTGAGATCGTCCTCGACGGTGCCGGCCCTCTCGCCACCCTGGAGCCCGTTGCCGAGCGGGCCAAGCAATACGCTGCCGAGGCCCGCTCGGACGCCACGAGGACCGCATACGCGCGGCAGTGGCGGCGATTCGCGGCCTGGTGCGAGGGGCATGGCCTCGATGCACTGCCGGCGGCGCCCGCGACGGTCGTGCTGTACCTCACGACACGCGCCGATGAAGATCCGTGCCCTGCAGTCGCAACGCTCGCTCAAGGGCTGTCGGCGATCAGTCAGGCGCATCAGAGCGCACGGCTGCCATCCCCCCGAGCGGCGCCAGAGGTTCGAGAAGTCTGGCAGGGGATTCGTCGATCGATCGGCGTGGCGCCGGAGCAGGCCGTCCCGCTCTTTCCCGAACAACTCCGGGTCATCTCACGAGCGCTGCCGGACACGCTGATTGGCGTTCGGGATCGTGCGCTGCTGCTGGTGGGTTTCGCGGCTGCGCTTCGTCGTTCCGAGCTTGTCGACCTCGACGTCGACGATGTGTTTGAAGACGCCGACGGCTACGTCGCGAACATTAGGAGGAGCAAGATGGATCAGGAGGGCAAAGGGCAGAAGGTCGGCATCCCGTTCGGCGGCGATCCAGCAACGTGCCCCGTCCGTTCATTGCGCGCCTGGCTCGAAGCGAGCAGCGTCACCGAGGGCGCGATCTTCGTCGGCGTCCGGCACGGTCGACTCACGGGGAAGAAACTCCACGGTCGCGACGTGTCGCGCATCGTTCAGCGGTCGGCGGAGCGAGCTGGTGTCGACCCGGCGGGATTTTCTGGGCATTCACTTCGAGCCGGACTGGCGACGAGCGCGGCGAAGGCGGGAAAATCGATGCACTCGCTGGCTCGTCAAACGCGGCACAAGTCACTCGCGCAACTGCAGACCTACATTCGCGATGCGCAGCTTTTTGACGAGAACGCGGCTGCAGGGATTGGGTTGTGAGCGGGCGACGGTTGGGCTTCGAACGGCTCTGGCAATAGATGGTAGTAGCTTGCGTGAGCGAGGCTTCGAGCACGGAGGCAGCGCCGACTTTCTCTACGAACGAGTAAATCGACCAGAAGAGACGAGCCGTCACGATCCGCAGGTCCCGAACTGGACTCCGCAGATGCCGCTTGGGCAACACCAGATGGTACTCCCGGTGCCACAGCACGCGCCGGTCGAAGTGCAACACGTGTCAGCGCCGCAGCACTTCGGAGTGCTCGTGCTGCAAGCATAGCCAAGTCCGGTGCAACATACTGTGCCGGCTGGCGCGCACCCCCCGTCGCAGCACAACGGTTCGAAAGGCGGCGGACACATACAGCCCCCACTTCCCGATGTTCCGCCGACTCCACCGGCCGCGGCTCCGCCAGTTCCGCTGGCTCCCCCTGTGCTCGGCGTACCGCCCGTGCCCGGCCCGCCGCCCGTTCCCCCCGCGCCGCTGGTTCCACCAATCCCGCCACCCGAACCGCCCGTCCCGCCCGTGCCCCCGGTTGCA
>JAJDAH010000326.1 GCA_029261965.1 Polyangiaceae bacterium | reverse complement strand
GGCGAAGGTCGACCTGTTCGCGGACAGGATCGACGCATGGAACCGAGTGAATCAGGTCAAGATCGGCTCGGCGTGGGTCGTGCGCACCGGCGAAAAGCTGGTTGCCTATTCGACGGTGTGCCCACACCTCGGTTGCGCGGTGGACTGGGAGGGCAGTGAGTTCAAGTGCCCCTGCCACCGTTCGGCGTTCAAGCTCGACGGGACGCCGACCGGCGGCCCCGCTCCGCGCCCGCTCGACGCGCTCGACGTCGATGAAAAGGACGGCACGATCGCCATCAAATACCTGCGCTTCAAGCAGGGTGTCGAGAGTAAGGAGCAGGCCTGATGCTGCGCAAAGTCGTCGACTGGATCGACGAGCGAGCAGGCATCCGTGCGCTCTGGCGCTACGCCGCCGATGAAGAGATCCCGGGCGGTGCGAACATGCGCTACGTCTTCGGGAGCGTGCTCATGTTCCTGTTCATGCAACAGGTCGTGCTGGGCATTCTACTTGCGGCCTACTACAGCCCCTCGGCGACCGACGCGTGGGCGAGTGTCGCCTACCTCAACGACCAAGTGACCGCGGGGTGGTTCCTTCGCGGGCTGCATCACCACGGCTCGAGCGCCATGGTGATCGTCACGGTGCTGCATTTTCTGCAGGTGCTGGTCGCCGGCGCCTACAAGAAACCCCGGGAGCTCAACTGGCTGACCGGCCTCGCGATGGGCGGCATCGTGCTGGCGTTTGCGCTGACCGGTTACCTGCTGCCGTGGGATCAAAAGGGCTATTGGGCGACTCAAGTCGCCACGAGCATCATGGGCTCGGTCCCCGGAGGTAGCGTGCTTCAGACGCTGCTCCAGGGCGGCAGCGAATACGGCAACTTCACCATCACGCGGTTCTACACGCTGCACGTGTTCGTCCTGCCTATCGGCCTCGCCGGCTTGCTCGGGGCGCATATTTACTTGTTCCGGCGTCACGGGGTCACCCCGCCGCCGCTGCCCGAAGCCGAGCTCGAAAAGAAGACGCAGCGGTTCTTCCCGACGCAAGCGTTCTACGACGTGCTCGCGATGACCGTCACTGGGCTCATCCTCGTGATCGTCACATTTCAGACACACGGTTCAGAGCTCTACGCACCTGCCCAGCCCGCGTCGAACTTCGTGGCACGACCCGAGTGGTACTTCCTCTTCCTTTTTCAGCTGTTGAAGTACTTCGATGGACCGCTGCAGATCGTCGCGACGGTGATCATTCCCGGGGCGGCGACGACCTGGCTCGTGATGCTGCCGTTCGTCGACAAGGCGGAGAGCAAGCGCGCCAAGGACCGCATGCCGTTCGTCATGGGCACAGCGACGCTGCTCGCCGGCGTCGCGGCGCTGACGGCCATCGCCCTGGTCGAGGACGGCAACAACGAGAAGTACCAGGCGGGTCTCGTCGAGGCCCGGAAAGAGGCGGACTACACGCGCGAACTCGCCAAAAAGGGTGTCCTGCCGACTGGTGGGGAAGCCGTTTTCGAGAACGATCCGAAGTTCGCGGCCAAGAGCCTGTTCAAGGAGAAGTGCGGCAACTGCCACGCTGTCAACGGCATAGGCGGAGGCGAGGCGCCCGACATGGCGGACTACAGCAGCCGAGAATGGCTGAGCGCCTTCATTCGAAACCCCGAAGAAGAGCGGTTTTTCGGTGGCACCAAGCACGAAACGGAGATGGAGGCTTACGGCCCGGACAAGCTGAGCGATGCCGAGCTGTCGGCGGTCGTGGAGTATCTGGCCAGCTTGATGGGTGAAGACTTGGCGCCGGTGGACGGGGCTTTGGCGAAGAAGGGCAAGGGACTGTTCGAGTCGAAGGACTGCATCGATTGCCACATGCAGGAGCCAGGGGAGGGAGCCGATGGGCCGAATCTGCACGCTCACGGGACCCGGGCGTGGGTCGTGCGCATGATCACCGACTCGAGCCAGGAAGATCTCTACGGCGACAACGCCAAGATGCCGAAGTTCGGGTCCAAGCTGTCGAAAGAGCACATCGACCAGTTGGCGGACTACGTCGTCAGCTTGCGGGCCAAAGAACAGAAATCCGGAGGCTGACTTCCGCCGTCAGTCGTGGGCGCGGATCAGGCCCGCCCGCAGCCAGCCGGCGAGCCAGCCGGCGACGTCTTCGGGGCTCGCGAGGCCTCGGGCGGCTTCGCAGATCTCCGCGAACGGGCGTCCGGTCATCATGGCATCGAGAGCGAGCCCTTCGCCGGGCTCGGCGCGGCGGTGGTACACGTCGTAGTGCTCGCGCCACACGACGATATGAAGCGGGGGATCGTGACGACGGATGTTCTCTGGCGGTGCTTCGGCGCGCTTTCTCCTTCGCCACAAATCGACGAAGTCGGCGCCGCTCGTCAACACGCGGGTGGAGCTCGTCGCCTCGAATCGAAGTCCGGGCCACTCTTCGACCGGGATGTCGGCGAGGGCGTCCACGGCCAGAATTGGATCGTCGGACTCGTCGAGCACTTCGGTGAGCGCCCAATCGATACGCGCCAACGACGCGAGATCGGGCTCGATGCGGGACGACTCGTGCTCGGCCAAGAAGTCGCAGAACCGAGCGCCGTATTGACGGAGATCCTCGTCGATGCTCGGCTTGGCGAGCACGTAGTCGGTGACGAGGTTGCGAAACCGCGCCTCCCCGAGAAGCCACGCCTCGAGCGGAAACTGTTCTTCGAGCACGCCGTGCAGCCGCCAGAAGTAGCTCTCGGCGTACACCTCCACCCGTAGCTCGGCGCTCATGTCGGCGGTGCCCCGAAAGCACGCGCTGAAAGCTCGGCGAGTCGCTTCGTCGGACTGGGCGAGAAAATCCTTCACGCCGGACGGCCAGGTGATCGCCCTCCAGAGCAGGTCCTGGGTGCTCTCGAGCGTCATGCCGGCCTCGACACTCGCCCGGCGCGTCCCAACACCGACTTCGCTAGCCCTTCGGCGATGCGCTGCTCTTGGCGAAGCGTGTCCCAGTCGGGCACATCTTCGTCCCATTCGACGAGTGAGGACACGGGGCCGAAGCGCCGGAGCGCTGCTTCGAACAGCGCCCAGACTTCTTTCGGGACGGCCCCCCGGTGGTTGTCGAACTTGTACGCACCGCGATCGTCGTGGTTGGCGAGATGAAATTGTCGGACGCGGTCGCCGGGGATTGCGGCGAGATACGCTTCCGGCTGGAAATCGTGATTTTTTCCGCTCACCACGATGTTGTTCAAGTCGAGCAGGAGGAAACAATCCGCGCGCCGCGCCACTTCCGCCAAAAACTCCCACTCCGGCATCGTGCTCGCGTGGTAGCCGACGTAGCTCGACACGTTTTCGAGAAGGATCTGCCGACCGAGCCTGTCCTGCACGTGCTGAACGTTCTGTACGACGTGGTCGATCGCTTCCTCGGTGTAGGGCAGCGGAAGAAGATCATGGGAGTGCTGCCCCCCGAGATGGCTCCAAGAGAGGTGGTCGCTGATCCACGCCGGCTCCACCCACCGGGCGAGCTCATCGAGTCGGTCGAGATAGGAAGGGGACGGCTCGTTCGGGGAGCCGATGCCCATCGACACGCCGTGCAGGACCACCGGCATCTGGCGCCGAGCGCGCTCGAGCACCGCCCGAGGCCGGCCGCCGGGGCCGAAGAAGTTTTCGCTGATGACCTCGATCCAATCTACGTCGAGGGTCCCGTCGAGAGCTCGCGAGTAGTGGGGCACGCGGAGGCCGACCCCGTGGCCGAGAAACGGGCCCGCCGAGGGAGGCGGCTTTGGCTCGAGGTTCGTCAGTCGGGGCACTTGGGGTCCTGAGCACCGTTACGTCCGGCGCGGGCCGTTAGTTTTCTAGCAGCGAAAGGTGGAAGAGCGCCTGCGATTTCGCCGCGAAACCCCCACTCCCCGAGCCTCGTACTTGCCGGCATGAGGTGCTCTCTTCGTGCAGTAGCAGTCATAGGGGCAGTGGCGGTTTCGTTGGCGTGCTCCGGTAGCGCCGATGAGGGGGGCCCCGGGCAAACGGGGGCCGGTGGCGCGGCCGCCGGCGGCTCCAGCTCCGGCAGCGGCGGCTCCGGTGCCCAGCCGCCAACCATCGACGAGTTGGGGTTGAGCCCATCGTCCACTCCCGAGGGGTCGATCGCCGGCCTTCGTGTGCGGGACGCGGACAGTGGCATCGAATACGACGCCATCGGTCGCTCGGACAGCGGCTCGAGCCTCACTCCGCTCGTCGGGTACAACCAATTTTGGTTCGCCTGGGCGATCTTCAATCACGGCAGCGAGATCTACGGGCGGTCGGAGCGGGTCGCCACCGCCGAGCTTTCGGGCGACGGCGAGTGCGCGGTGCCCTGCGACCAGATCGACCTCGGTTGTCCGGGCAAGGACTGCATCCCGTCGTTGACGATGCCCGAGCAAGTGGCCCCGACCCATGAAGAAGCCGAGTACCTCTCGGATCGATCGATGGTCGTCGGCGTCTCGATCAATGGCGACTCCCGGGCGTACCCGCACAACATCTTCTGGTGGCACGAGATCGCCAACGACGAAGTGGGCGGCGTTCCTGTCATCGTCACGCATTGCCCGCTCACGCTCTCTTCGATCGGGCACGATTCTCTCGGTTTCGTGCCGGGGCAGACCGCCGAGCTCGGGATCAGCGGCCGACTCTTCAACAACAACCTCACCTTTTACAATCGCACGGACGATTCGTGGTTCATCCAGCTGCTCGGCGTCGGTACCCGAGGCGCTCAGCTCAATCACCCCGCTCCTCGCGTTCACGTCTGGGAAATGACCTGGGCGGCGTGGAAGGCGCTGCATCCCGACAGCACGGTGCTTTCGGACGACACCGGGCACGTGCGCAACTACAACCGCTACCCCTACGGCAACTACTTCACGTCCGACGGCGGTTTGTTCCCCTTCAACCCGCGACCAGACGACAAGTTCCATCCGAAGGCCATCACCTACGGTGTCCGGCTCGAAGAGGGGGCAAAAGCCTACGTTCACGACGAGCTGGCCGAGCTCGGCCGAGAGGCGAATGGCTCGCCCAGCGGCGTCATCAACGACACGGTTGGCGGCCGCTCGGTGGTGGTGATCTACGACATCGACGCCTACTACGTGCAGGCCTTTGACGCGAACGGCCTCGGTGATCTGGAGGTGGTGCGTTGAGCCTCGCTCGTTCGATCGGGAGAAACCTCGCCGTCGGGTTACTCGGAGGCGGCGGTCTGCTCGTCGGCTGCAGCAGCGATGGGGAAGGTGACGGGGCCGGTGACTCGAGCACGATCGCCCAACCGCAAGCGCGGCATTGCGGCGACCCTTCGACGGGTTTTTACGGAGGGATCTGCGAGGAGGACGAGTTCTGCGTGGAAACTCGCGGCGCGGCTTGCCAGGGGCTGCCGCCGCCCGGCGAGCAGTGCCCAGCCGGCTGCACGCTGACCGAGCATTGTTGCAACTGCCCGGCGTTCGGGTGCCTCAGAGCGCCCGTCGACGAGTGCGAGGGTGCCCCGAGCTGCGGTTGCGTTTCGAAAATGGAATCCTTCGTCGCCAACTGCCCCGACGATCGGCGCGAGTGCACCGAAGGGCCAAATGGTGCGGCCATCGTGTGCATCGCAGTGGCGTTCGACGAAGATCCCTTCCGCGACGCCGGGCCTCCCGGGGTCGGGATCGAATGACCGGCGCGGCTACGGCGCTCCGGTGGTGGGCGCTCGGTTGCAGACGCTTTCGATGAGCTCCGGGTAGCCGACGAGATCGGCCACATCGAGTCGTTTCGAGCTGGCGGCGTAGAGCGCACGGGCTTCGTCGCTGCGCTCGGCCATGCAGAGCGCATAGATGCGAAGCGCGATCGTCCGGGGAACGTCCGGAGTATCCGGAGGCGTCGACCGTCCCTCGGATCGCGGCGGCGTCTCCGCGGCCGCGGCCGCCCACTCGAGGGATCGAGCTGCCGGCGCGTAACGCCGCTCGGAGATCTGGCGAATTCCGAGGTGGAACAAGAGCGAAGCAGGGTGCGCGCTCGCGGATCCGGGCTCGATCGTTGGCGAGAGGTCGTTCGGAACGACGTTCTGTTTGTCCGCGTCGCTGCCGAGCAGCCAGAGAATTGGCGTTTCGAGCTTCGTTTCGGCCAAGAGGGTGTGGGCCCGGGGTAGGTTTTCGCCGAGGCGGGGCAGGACCTGGTAGCTCTGATCGTTGATGATCTGCTGGACGCCGAACCTCTCGAGCGACGGTGGAACGAGCTCTTTGGGCCAGAGGCGCTGGATGAGTGGGCTCGATAGGAAGCGGTCGCGCGCCTTCGCGGCGTCGGTCCACTCGCGGTAGACCGGGGGCATCTGGTTGGCGAAGTGCGCGAAACCACGGTCCGGGACGATGCGCTTGGGGTAGTCGTCGACGACTGGCGGCGAATCCTTCGCGAGGGGCCCGAGATACGCGGCGTCTCCAATGAACAGTGCTCCGAGCTGCGCCGGGTGCTCGAAACCAAGCGCTTTCATTTCTGTTGCGACGTCCGCCGTAAGCCATTGCCTTCGAAAGCGCTCGGGGGACACCGGTCCTGCGGCTCCGTTGGTCCCGACGAGCATGAGATCGGGGCCAACCCCGTTCCAGAGCGAGCAATCAGCGAACACGTCGCAGAAGGCGCGCACAATCGACAGCGAGTTCCGTTCGCTGATCGAATGAGTGGGCAGCCAGTACGTCGTGATGCCGCCGGCGGCCAGGCGCGCTCGCACGAGCTCGAAGAATTCGCGGGTGTACAGGTTCGCGACCCCCGCGAGTGCCGGGGGAGGGGGCTCGCCGGTGATGATGTCGTAGCTCGAGGTCGTCGCTCGCAGAAACTGGCGTCCGTCTTCGACGTGAACGCGCACGCGGGGGTCGTCGAGGGGGTTCTGGTTGCCGTGCACGACGTGGCTCATTTCGAGGATGTCGCGAGAAATGTCGACGACGTCGATCATTCGGAGCTCCCGCGTGTCCGTGAGCGCCTTTGCCGTCGCGCCGACTCCGAAGCTGATCAACAGCGCGTTTTTCGGTCCAGGGTGCACCGCCACCGGCAAGTAGGCGAACAGCTTCATGTACCTCCGGTTTCTTTGGTCGCTCGACGACATCGAAATGGCATTGGTGATGAGCCGATGGGAAATCGTTTTTCCCGCGAATTCGTTCGCCAGATAGAGCACCGTCTCGGTCAGTCCCTCACGGATCCAAACCTCCGCGCCGGGTGTCTTGCCGAAGCGGTGGAGCGTCGCTTCGATGTGTCGATGTCGCATCGAGCCGAACGGAAAGAGCACGACGGCGATGCCGAGGGCTGCGAGAGCCACGCGGCTCGGTGGCGTGAGAACGCGCGTCCGCGCGAACGCCAGCCCACCGGCAACGGCGTAGGCCAGCGACAGCAAAAAGAGCGATTTTTCCATGCCGAGTTGCGGTAGCAGCAAGAACCCGCCGACGAGCGCGCCCAGCGCGGCGCCGAGTGTATTGAAGAGGGTGAGCGCACCAGTGGTTTCGGTCGCGGAGCGGAGTCCCGCGCGCATCGCCGTGCCAACGAGCGTGAAGAACACACCGGACAGCATCGAAACGGGAAACATGAGAGGGATCCCGAGCGTCAAGACGCCCGCTGGTCGAGTCACGACGCCGATCTGTGCGAGCTCGACGACCCAAGGGGAGGCGGCGTAGGAGGCGACACAAACGGCCCCCGCCGCGAACCCGACCGCGGGCGCGTGGCTGTGCGCCAAGGGACGCCGCTCGAGCCACCCGGAGGCGAGCGCGCTGCCGACAGCGATGCCCGAAAGCACGATGGCGAGCATCAACGCAAACGCCACCGAGCTCGTTTGCACGTAGAGGGCCAAGAATCGAAACCACACCACCTCGAGTGCGAGCAGCACGGCGCCCGAAAGCAGCGCTGAGGTGAGCCATGGCCACTCGGCTGCCCACGCCGCGCGCCTCGTGCGGGCGTCGGGCCACGCTCCATCCGGCGTCGCCTCGCCGGACACTCGCGGAGCGAGTCGAAAGGCGGTGGCGGCCGCCAGGACGTTGAGCAGAGCTGCGACGGTGGCCGTGCCCCGGATGCCGAGCGACTCGATCAGCCAGAGCTCCGCGGCCAACGTGCCGGCGACCGCTCCGAAGGTGTTCCAAGCGTAGAGCCGACCGAGGGCTGTTCCAAAGCTCGTGTCGAGCGAGCCCAGCGCCTTGGTCAACACCGGCAAGGTGAGTCCCATCGCCGTCGAGGGCACGAGCAACAACAGAAAAGCGATCCCGAGGCGCGTGGCGTTCAAGAGCGCTGGGCTGTCGTGCATGCCGCCGAGCACCGGAGCGAGCGCCGCGCCGAGCTTCGGCAAACCCAGCACCAACAGAACCCCCGATCCGGCGACCAAGAGCTCGACGATGGCGTAAACCCGAAGGGGGTTGCCGAGTCGATCGCCCCGGCGTGCGGCAATGAAGTTGCCGAGGCCGAGCCCCGCCATGAATCCGGCGAGCACCAGGCTCGATGCCCACACGCTGTGCCCGAGCGCGAGCCCCGCCTGGTGAAACCAGAGTGTCTCGAACGCCAGCGCCGATGCGCCCGACACGAAAAAGAGAAGACCAAGGGCGAGCGGCATTCGACGAGCAGCCTAGTCTCGAAAACGCTCAGCCAGGCGAAACGCATCCCCAAGCGGTCGGCGCTCGCCCATCCTCGGCGATCATCCGGGTTTCACGCTCCGAGCACAGCGAAAGCCGACGTGCTCGAGGCCGGTTTCGGGCGGAGTGTGACCTCGGCCCGCGGTGCGAAAACCGTGGCAGATCTCGGGCTCGCACATGAACGAGCCGCCGCGAATGACCTTTTCGCTCTCTTTGCTCACCAGAACGGGTTTGCTGCGGCTTGCGTACGGGCGGTACCAATCCGCACACCACTCCCAAACGTTTCCGCCGACGTCGGTCAAACCGAGGGCGTTCTTGCCGAGCTGGCCCACCGGCGACGTGAAAGCGTGGCCGTCTTTCACCGTATTCGTCTTTGGAAAGCCACCCTGCCATGTGTTCGCCTGATACTTGCCGTCGACGACGAGCTTCTCGCCCCACGGATACCGCGAGCGATCGTTTCGACCGTTTCGGGCGGCGTGCTCCCATTCGACCTCGGTGGGCAGTCTCGCGCTGCGCCACGCGCAGAAGCGATGAGCGTCCGACCAGGAAACCTGGGTCACGGGGTGCTCGGCGGGAGCGCGGGGCTGGTCCGGACCGCGCGGGTGACGCCAACTGGCGCCCTTCACGAGCTTCCATTTGCCCGTCGCCCGGTCGAGCACGCCGGCGTCGCCAAGCTCTTCGGCTCGC
>JAJDAH010000325.1 GCA_029261965.1 Polyangiaceae bacterium | reverse complement strand
CGTCGCGCAGTAGCAGTTAACGGCCGATTGGTGGAGCCGAGGCGCGGCAGTAGCAGGGCGGTCCGGTCCGCAGCTATGGGGAAGCGAGCAGAGGTCGGGGTCGTGGTGAAGCGAAGCACGCCGCGAGGACAGGGCGCGAGGGCACCGGCGCACGGGGATGGAGACCGACGGGAGTCCGGTAGATAGACGTCGAGATTGGATGGCGGTGGCGTCGGGCGCTCGCGGATGGACGACGGCGATGGCGGTCGCGAGATCGTCGTTCATGGTGGGCCGCGGTGGTTGATGAAGCGGCGGAGGAACTCGACGCCGTCGAGCGTGGTGGTCCTGCCGTTCTTCGTCCGGAAGGTGACCGACTGCTCGTCGATGGACACGATGCGGTGGTTGGAGAGGCCGACGCGGTGAGTGTATAACCTCAGCCGCTCCCCGTTGCGGCGCGGGCGGCGCCCCGACGCCTCGCTCGGCGTCGGTATGCGCTTCACGGATTGACGCCGCAGCGCTCGGCTCCGCACTGAGGTACGTCCTCGTTGTTTCCGCAGTTGTCGGGCGAGCTTTCGGGGCTGTACTTCTGACAGGGGGCGCCGAAAAAAGTATCCATGCTCGGCGGGTCTTTGACGCAGTAGGAGCCGACCATGCCTTCGGTGAACGGGGCTTCGACGTTCGGGATGATTTCCTCACAGAAGAAGCCCTTCGGGCAGCGGCAGAACGGACCCGTCCCGTCGGGGCCGTCGCAGCGGCACGAGCAATACACGCGTTCGTCGGCGGTCGCTCCGGATCGCTGTGGGTCGACGGCAATGGTCACGGGCTCGCCGTCGACTGGTGTTCGGCAGCGAGCGGGGTCGTCGGGCGGCAGCGAAAGCTCGTCCTCGAATTGTCCGTACGGACACGAAACCCGACCTTCGAGCCCATCCACCAGGCAGACCTCGGTTCGGCACATGGTCGAGCCGATCTCGACGCCGTGCGCATCCGCCGCGAAGCCCGAGAACTCCGGACGGGTTTCGAGGCTCGGGATGCAGGTGTCGCCGATTCGTCCGGGGTCGCCTTCGAGCCGGCCAGCAATGTCGTCGCGAGCCACGCAGGAAATGATTCGCATCGTGCCTGGTCCGTCCGGGGGACCGAAGAAGCGCAGGTCGCGGGGTGACGAGCGCGGGCACCTCGCGACGAGTGCCTCGTTGCCGATCCCTTGCTCGGGATCGATGATGCACCAGCCTTGGCCCAAGCCCGCGATGATGCCGGGCTCGCTCTGACACGCGACGCGCGCGTCGCCGCTCGCCTGCGGGAGCTCGCAGGTGCAGAACAGGTCGTCGCAGTTGCTGCTTTCCATTGCGCACTGCCCGGCTTGGGCGAGCTCTCGGTGGACGGCGCGCTCCTGTGCGGCGCTCACCGGCGCCCGGTTCGGGCCGCAGTCGCAGTCGCCGCGGCGGCGGGTCACGTCGAACACGCGGCACGGAGCGGCGCCGGCGTCGTCGAGGGGAATGCGTGTCGGAAGGCAGCGGTCGGTGGCGGTCGTCTTCAGCCGATTGGTGATCGCGCCGAGGGCAGCGCGATAGCCGAAGTCGCTGCGGCTCGGATCGTCGACGTTGCGGGCGCAGATCGAGGCGACGAGCGCGCTGTCGCCGAGACCCTTGAGCACCTCGAGCTGTCGGGTGGCCGGGTAGGCCTTGGCGAAAAACTGCGTGTCGCCGTAGGCGCCGGTCGCGGGATCTTGGCAGAGGGGCTTGAGCTTGCCGGTGGGGTCGTTGACGCAATCGGACCCGAGGGGCCGCGGGCTCGGCAGCGGGAAGATGCAAGCGTACTGAAGGTCGTCGCGGCCACTGATGTTCCACTCGTGTCCGTTGATGGCATTGCTGTCCGGCCATGGCGCGACGGAAGGATGAGTGGCTTCCCCCGTTGGTCCCGGCGGCACACCGACCCGCTCGTGGAACGTCTCGCGCATGAGCGGCTCGGTCGGGTCCTCGCGTCGGACGTCGCAACGACCGTCGACCTCTTCTCCCGGACAGGCGCCGACGATGGCGTCCCAAAGTCCTTCGTTGCGGATCTCTTCGGCGGACAGGTACTCGAGCGTATCGGCGCTCGACGCGGCTTCGTCGTCGATGAGCTGCCAGGGGATTCCGACGATGCCGGCGAGGAACACGAGCCCCTGGTTGCGAGTCGGAGCGTCCGTCCCCTGGATGTTGCTGAAGACGGGGTTGGGAACGAGGTCGCCGGATCGGTCGGGCACCGTGAGCTCACGCAGGCCTCTGACGTATCGGTCCACCGGCTGGAGGAAGTCGATTCCGAAGCGCCGCTTTTGGTCGAAGCAGCGAAGGTTGATTTGGTCTTCGCCGCTGGCGTCGTCGTAGAAGCCGCCGCTGATGTTGCAGCTCGGCGAGGCCGAGGGCGGAGCGCAACCCGCCGGCGGCGCCTGGCCGCACGAGTAGCAGCAAGGGTCGTCGGGATCGGTCGCGCAGACGTCGGTCGCCCGCGGAAGATGGAAGAGCTGCCCGCTGTCGTCCGTCAGTTGGAGCGACAGGAAGAACTGCCCGTCGTCGACGATCGAGCAGTCGTTTTCGTCGGTGAGCATGACGATGACGAGGAGCGAGTCCGGCCGGAGGAACTCGCGTCGTTGCTCGAGAAGCACGTCGTCGGTGCCCGTGCGGGCAGCGCAGCCGTTGTCGGTGTCTCCGTCGAAGCACGGGACGCGCTCGACTCGTTCGTAGGGGTCCGGGTCCACGAGGAACCGGTACCAGGCTTCGAGCGGCGCTTCGAACCCGCAGCCTCGTTCGCCGGCACCGAGCAGCATCTGCCGAAACCGATCGCCGAAGTCGGGGAGATCGGTTTCGCCGGGAGACTCTGCGGTCTCGAAGGGATCCCACGCGAGAAATCCCAAGTCGCCGTGGGTATCGACGGGGCCCCCGCTCGCATCTCGAGCGACGAGCCGCGCGCCGTCGTTCTGGGTGAAATTGAAGTCGGGGCTCGACGGGCTACACGAGTCGGCTCCGCGACCTCCGAGGCTCGTCGTGATCGTACCGACGTGCAGATCGAAGATGGGCGGATGGCTTCGAACGAGATTCGGTGGGCACGCATCGAACGGATGCGCCGGCGGGTCGTGGACCTCGGTGGGGAACGTCGAGGTGTCGATGCACGGCGGGTTGGCGAACTGATTGATCAGATCGCCGATGCTCTCGCCGAGGATCTGCTGTTTGTCGGCCATCGACGCGGAGTTGTCGATGACGAAGAGCAGGTCGACCTTGTCGAGCGCTCCGAATTGAACGAGCGACGTGAGAGCGGTGTAGGTGCCGTCCGGGGCCGTCGTCCCCGATCGCGAGCCGGTGGCGTTGCCGCATCCGGTCGCCGAGACTGCTGCGAGGACTCCGAGAGCTCCGAGCGCGAGCATCGTGCAGACGCCGCGCCGGGCGGTTCGTGTGCGGTTCCTTTTGGTCGTCGACATGCGTCCCCCCTGTAAACTCTGGTGGCAGTGAAGCCTTCCGAAGCCAACTCGGCTGGCTGGCGGACGCCCTATTCCCTTCGGAACCGAAGCACCGAGCACCTCGACTGCACACGGCGTGCCCGACGCTCCGACGGGACGCTAGAGCTCGGAACAGTAGAGGCGAAACATGAAGCGCCGACGCTTCGCGGCTGCCTCGGTGGCACTTGGGGGCTCTCGCCCCTCCCCCGCCCGCCGCGCGCAGGGGCTGTCCAGGCTGTGGGTCGTTTTCCGGAAGCACGGCCTCGAAGAGCGCCGCGGTCGCGCGCAATGAGCACCACCAACAAAGTGAGGAATACGAACACCGCTCCTATCCCCACCGCCATCAGTTGCAGTCCTTCGTTATGCACTCGTTTGCTCCTGAGGGCGCGGCAGCCTAGCCCCGAAACGGGCTGAGCAGGTTGCGAGCCGAAACGAGCCCGCCTCCGTCCGTGCTATGCTTACTGTGCATGAGCAGTGCGGAAGCTCGGCGTCTCGCGCGGCGCCATTGGACCGTCGGGAAGTACGAGCTTGGTGAAGAGTCCGAGAATGCGGACGCGCGATTTTGGCTGTCGATCCCAGTCGATCAGCGCGCGCTAGCCGTTTGGGACGTGAGCATCGAGGCGTGGTCACTCGTCGATCGGGATGCAGCCAATGAACCCGGACTTTGTAGATCTGTTGCAAGCGTTGACCGACGCGAAGGTTGAGTTCCTCCGGTGATCGGCCGGGATGATCTCATTGCCAACAAGCGTGCGGCTGGTCGACCGCAGGACGTAGCGGATCGACGCGAATGCCGCTGTGACCGCCAGGGGATTCGTGTGGAATCGACGGCACAGTTGGGCACACCTCCAAGCCTCGTCAATGGACTCCAGAACGAGATTGCAGCAGAAAACGGGCGCTGGTCGGCATATCGCGATGACGGCACGGCCATTGCTTCTGGGTGACCCATGCAACAGGCCCGGCCGTGGAAACCGAAGCGGTGGATTGCTGCTCTGGCCTTGGGCCTCCCCTCGGTGTCGAGTTGTGGAGCCTCCAACGACTCGACTGGGTACCGGGACGCCAACACGATTGTGATTCCCTTTCCCTGCGGCAGGTCGAGTCGATGGACGACACCAGCGGGGGAAGACGAAGGCGGATTTGCTACGTGCTCCGCCGGCTACGTCCATCGCCCGTTGGTCGCCCACTGCAGCAGCGCTCTTCCTCGTGAAAGTACATGTCGCGGCAGGCCGGGCGTGTGCACCAACGACAGCGACTGCACCGACGCGCCACATGGGCGATGCTCGGTCGGTGGATTCGGGGAGTGCAACTGCGTCTATGGGTGCACGCGCGACAGCGACTGCGAAGCCGGAAGCATTTGCCTGTGCGATGCGGTAGCGGGATTGTGCGTGCGCGCCGAGTGCACGACCGACGCTGACTGCGATGACGGGCACCTCTGCACGCTCTACGATCCGAGCTTGAACTGCGGCGGGTCGGCGTTTGCATGCCAGAGTGCAGACGACGAGTGTGGTAGCAGCGAAGATTGTTCCGGCGGAACGTCGTACTGCAATTTCGATGGGGCTCAGCGCCACTGCGCCACTGCGGCGTGCAACATCTGACCCATCGGCCTACTCCGGCGCCTAAGAAGACCGGCCCGGCTCGCTCGACCAGTCGCTCGAACATCATTCGCGACGCATTTCCGGACGGCCCGCCCGGCAACCGCGAGGATCGGTAGGTCCCAAGAACGGTCGGCGAAGCTCCGAGGGTCCATGAAGACAGCGACGAGCGCCGCGCGAGATTAGCCGACCGGAATCAGCGACGCGAGGATCTCTCGGCCCCAGCCGTCCAGAACGGCAACGGTTGCGCCAACCCGCAGCAGGACCTCGTGTCTCAGCTGACCGCGAGTCGCCAGCGACCCTCGTGTACTCTCCGGCAAACGTGGGCTCCGGGCGATTCTCTGTTCTGGGTGTTCTGGAGAGCAGAGCCTTCGGCGACGTGCTGGTAGCCGAAGATGCGGAGCGTGGCGGCCGGGTCGAGCTCGTCGCACTGCCACCCCTGAACGACGCGGCCAAGCATGCGCTGGAAGAGCATCTACGGGATTCGAGCATCAGTGAGGCGCCCGTCTTGCGGCCCATCGAGCTGGCTGGGGCCGACGACCGGCACTTCCTCGTCCAGGCCCACGATCCGTCTGCATCGGGCGACACGGAGATCGAGGATCTGCTCGGGGTCTTGTGCGAGGTTCACCGCGCGGCGAGCGTCCACGGTGATCTGCACCTCTCGGACTTTCGACGCACCGCGCGCGGGTGGTGCCTCGCGCACGTCGGGTTGTGTGTCGTGCTCGACCCATGGCTCCCCACGGCCCATGTCTCGCTCGGCCCGCGCGACGACGTCCTCGTTTTCGCGCGAATCGTCGCCGGAGTCCTGCTTCAGCGCGAGGTGAAGCGGCCGGAATTGCTCACGTGGGCGGAGCACATGCTCGCCGAGCCTCCCCCGAGCGCCGAAGAGGCCCGGCTGCTCCTCTGGGAATGGGCGGCGACCGAGCATGGGCGATCGGCAACCCCCGCGTCGCTCGCCACCAGCTTGCTTCGCGCGAGCTCGACCGTATCGCTACCGGTCCGCCTCGAGGCCGAGCTCGGGTCGCGGGTCCGACGACCCCAGGCGCGATCGAGCGCGCTCGGACCGGGCGACGTCTTCGCCGATCGGTACCGAATTCTGCGACCGCTGGGGGGCGGTGGCATGGGCGAGGTGTACGCCGCCGAGCACCTCGTGACGGGAACCCGCGTCGCGCTGAAGTCGCTGCGCGGCCTCGACGTCGAATCTATCGTCCGCTTCAAGGGCGAGTTCCGTGCCCTTGCCGGCGTCGCCCACGACTACCTCGTGTCACTCTACGAGCTCGTGGTCGCCGAGGACGGCCGATGGGCGTTTTCGATGGAGCTGATCGACGGCGTCGATTTTTTCACCTATGCGTCCGACCGACCGCGCCTCCCCGCGGCGCTCACACAGCTCGTCGAGGGAGTGAGCGCGCTTCACGCCCGCGGGATCATTCATCGCGATCTGAAACCCGCGAATGTGCTCGTATCGACGGAGGGGCGAGTCGTGATTCTCGACTTCGGACTCGCGACGACCGCCGCCCGACCGTCGGACGTCTCTGGAACGCCCCGCTACATGGCACCGGAGCAGTTGGAAGGCCTCGACCTGGGACCGGCCTCCGACTGGTACGCGGTCGGACTGATGGTGGCGCAAGCGCTGACCGGCCGGGTTCCCCTCGCAGACGACCCCCGCCGTCGAAAGCTCGTCGACGTTCGTCTGAACGAGCATGCACCCGATAGCTCGGTTCCCGACGATTTCGAGGCGCTCTGCGACGGACTGCTTCGCGCCAACCCGAAGCGCCGCTTGGAGGAGTCGAGCATTCGCGACCTCCTGGGTTTGACGGGCCGAACGGTGAAGACCGCGTTCGTCGGGCGCGAAGCGATGCTCGACGCACTCGCCGACCGAGCCTCCGGCGCCGTCTACGTGAGCGGTCGCTCGGGATTCGGCAAGTCCACACTCGTGCGACACGCCCTCGAGAGGCGCGTTCGGAGGGATCCGACGACGATCGTTCTCAACGGACGCTGCCTGTCGCAGGAGGCGTCGCCGTATCGCGGCCTGGACGAGGCGATCGACTCACTCACCGACGAGCTCATCCAAGGTTCCGTGGAGCTTCCGAGCGGAGCCGACTGGGGCGTGCTCGTGCGCTTGTTTCCCGGGCTCCGGCGAGCCCGCGCGTTCGCCAGCCTACCGGAAGCGGAGGTGCGTCCCGACGACGCGGTTCGGTCCCGAGCCGGGGCGGCACTCGGAATTCTCTTGCAGACGCTGAATCGGCCGGTCGTGCTCGTCATCGACGATGCCCAGTGGATCGGAGCTGACTGCGTTCCAGTCCTCCGTGGCCTGATGACTCGGCCGGAGCAGCGACCGCTACTGGTGCTGTGCCATCGAAGCGAGGGCGCGAGCGAAAATCCGGTGCTCGAGTCCGTGTGGAGCGCTGCTCCCCTACGGGAGACCGATCCCGGCGTGACCCGCCTGTCGCTGGGTCCGTTGCAACCCGCCGAGGCAAAGCGCGTCGTGCGGGAGCTCCTGATCGACGAAGCTCGGGCCGCAGAGATCGTCGCGGCCTCCGCTGGCGAGCCGTTTCTTCTCGAGCTCCTCTGTCGACACGTGAACGCGGGCGGCGGTGATCTCGCGGACGCGCTACGGTCGCGAGTGACCGCCCTCCCCGCTGCTGCCCGCGATGTGCTCGACGTCGTGAGCGTTGCAAACGCCGGCATCGACGTGGATACCGCGCTCACCGTCGCCGAGTCCGCGCAGGAGAGGCTCTCCGTGCTCACCCGACTCAGAAACGACACCCTCGTTCGCGAGCGCGGTAGCATCATTGAGCCCTACCACGATCGGATACGTAAGGCGGTCGTGGCCGAGCTGCCCCGCGAGCGCTTGCGTAGTACTCACCGCGCCCTCGCTATCCGATTCGAGCAGCTCGGAACGGTCGGTCCTGAGACGCTGATGGTGCACTTTCGCGGAGCCGGAGATCGCGGCGCCGCGACGAGATACGCCACCCAGGCAGCGGACGCGGCGCGCCGCGCCCTCGCCTTCGACCACGCGGCGCGCCTTCTCGAAACCGCCCTCGAGCTCGGCACCTTTTCGGACGCCGAGCGCGCGCATCGGATCGAACAGCAAGCGGAGTGCTGGCAGAGCGCGGGGCAAACCGGACGTGCCGTGGAGCATTTTCGGCGCGCCGCCGCCCTCGCGGAGCCCGACCGACGGGCGCGGCTTCTTTCGATCGCCGGCGAACGGCTGTGCCTCAGCGGAGACTTGAGCGAAGGATTGGCAGTGCTCGAGACAGCCGTCGAGGGCGCCGGAGTCCGGCTCGGCCGGTCCGCTCCGGTGTCCGTCTCCGCCATCGCCTGGCACACCTTGCTCGGCCGCGTGCGCGGCGATCACTTCGAGCTTCGTAGTGCCTCCGAAATCGATCCACGCGTCCGTGCCCGACTCGAGGTCGCCCTCCGGGCCGGAATTTCGATGGCATTTTTGCGACCGTTCGCCGCGGCGGAAATCATGACTCGGGTTCGTCGAGCCGTGCTCGACACAGGCGATCCGCGACTCATCGCTTGGATACTCGGCGGCGATCTCTTCTTCTACGGCAAGACGGGCCGTCACGACCTGGCGCGCGCGCGGGTGGAACAGGTCGCCGATCTCGCCGCGCGTTCCTCGGACGATTTCTGCGAGTTGCTCGCGGAGCTGTTTCGCGTCATCCAGCTTCACGAGGCGACACGATTCGCCGAGATGCCGGAAGCTCTGAATCGACTCTGGGCGGTAGCGAAGTCCACACACGAAGGAAAGCTCGAGGTGGCCGTCGCCCACGTGTTCGGTCTGAATGCGATGTGGCACCTCGGACGGATCAACGAGCTCCGTCCCGCCATCGACGCCGCACTGGAAGAGACCCAGAGCACCGGCAATGGCTTGCTGCGTCTCTACGAGCGACTTCTCTATGCCCCCCTCGTAGCGCTCGCGGCGAACCGTCCCGAAGAAGCGCGTGCGGCGCTCGCGGAAGGACGCCAGCGAGTGCCGTCGAGCGCCGGGCGCTGGCAGATGTGGACCTGGTTCGAGCACATCGCCCGCATCTACATTCGACTGTATGAGGGCGACCATGGGGGCATGCGCGCCGAGCGGCTCGCGCACAAGATTCCGCTCCACGCCGTCGGCATCACCACCGGAGCAGTCGACGGCCTCCTGAGTCGATGCCTCGACGCTCGCGTCTCGATCGCCACGTCGCGAAACACCACGTCGAAACGAAAAGGGAAACGGCTTCGCTCCATCGCGCGCGGCGTCCCCGCCCGCTCGGACAGCGATCTTGCGCGCGCCAATTCGAGCCTGTTGGAAGCGGGCGCGTGCTACGTCACGGGGCAGCTCGACCACACCGTGAACTTGTCCGAAAAGGCCGAAAAGTACGGCACCGCGGCCGGATGTCCGGTGGTGACAGCGGCCGCGCGGCGCCTTCGCGGTCGCGTGCTCGGTGGCTCCGAGGGACGCGCCATGGTCGATTCGGTCGACACGGCTCTGCGCGCCGACGGCGTCGTCGACCCCGAGCGATTCTTGCGCATTTACCTACCCGCGTAGCTCGATCAGAAGCTGGCACTCAGCGTCGCAGCCCCGTTCGGAGCGGGGGAGCTGCCCATTCCCGGAGCGCCGACGGTGAGCACTGTCGACGAGTCGATCATCACCGCGCCGCCGAGCCCTTGCACGACCGCGTGGCTCGGACCTCCCGAGCCACGTCCGCCGACGCCACCGGGGCCACCCACTCCGCCGGCGGGACCCGCCGCGCCACCCGACAGCGTCACGGCGTTCGCGACGTCGGGGTCGCAAGGACTGAAGCCGTTGAACGGCGCCGGAGGGTCGAGCGGAGGCCCGCAGAGCTCAGAACCGTCTCGCGCTCACGGCGGCGCTTGGCCTTGCGGACGCGGATGACCATCCGTGCTCTGTCGATGTCACCGATCTCGAGTGTACAAGCCTCGCTGACGCGCAGACCCGAGCCGTAGCACGCCATGAACACCACGCGCTGCGTGCGGTTGGGAGCGGCTTCGATGAGGCGTTCGACCTGGCCGCGGCTGAGCACCATCGGGAGCCGCCGCTCCTGCTTGCGTCGGACGATGGCTTCAGCCACCCGCGGACGCTCGAGCACGCAGCGGTACAGAAACCGCAGCGCTCCGACGTATACATTGTGGGTCGCCGGCGCTACGCGTCCCGAACGCACCAGATCGAGTAAGAACTCTCGAACGTGATTCTTGCCGAGCTGCGTTGCGCACCG
>JAJDAH010000324.1 GCA_029261965.1 Polyangiaceae bacterium | reverse complement strand
GATCCCTTCCGGCTCGTCGTCTTCGCTCACGCCGATCACGACGAGGTCGCCGCCATGCTGGTCGGCGAGCCCTTGATAGAACGGGAACGACTCTTTGCAGGGGCCGCACCACGTGGCCCAAAAGTCCACGATGACGACTTTGCCGGCCGCGGCCGAGAGGTCGGCATTGTCAGCGCCACTCTGAACCGGCAACGAAAAAGCTGGAGCGGCGACGCCGACGAGGGCGTGCTCGTCGCCAGTGGGAAATTTCGCCGGGCCGCTGCGTGCTCCCCCTGCGCCGGAGGACTCACAAGCAATCGCCCCACTGACCGCAACCAGCACGGCCAGCCACTCGGCAACCGCCCTCACTTCTTCGGTTTCTCGTCCGGACAGCCGTCTTCGTCTTCGAAACCGTTGACGGTCTCTGCTTCGTCGAAGCACTCGTCCTTGTCGTCCGGCACGCCGTCCCCATCGTTGTCGGGGTCCGGGCACCCGTCGGTGTCCTGGAATCCGTCGGTGTCTTCCTTCTCCTTCGGACACTTGTCCTTCGAGTCGGGAACGCCGTCTCCGTCGCTGTCGGCCTCGTCAGGACATCCGTCTTCGTCCTTGAAGCCGTTCATGGTCTCCGCCTCGTCACGACACGCGTCGTTGTCGTCGGGAATTCCGTCTTTGTCGTTGTCGAGCTCCGGACAACCGTCCAGGTCCTCGAAGCCGTCGGGATCCTCGGCTTCTGCGGGGCACTTGTCCTGGTCATCCGGCACGCTGTCGTCGTCGTTGTCGTTGTCGGGACAGCCGTCTTCGTCCTGGAACCCGTCCTTGTCCTCGGGCTCGGTCGGACATTGGTCGACATCGTCGTCGAACCCGTCGCCGTCGCGATCGCGTGCTTCGACGGTGTACGAAATCCCCAAGAAGCCGCGAACCTTCGGCACGCCGACGCCTTCGATGACGCCGGTGCCGGCACCGAACATGATCGCAATGGGCGAGCCGAGCGGAGTCACTCGCAATCCGCCGTCGACCTCGAGCGAGTTCGTCCCGTTCTTGCTGCTGAACTTCGTCGACCCGAAACCGTCGACCACGATCCCGAACACAGGACTCACGTCGTAGCCAAGGCCCACTCCGTAGCGAAACTCGGCCGGTCCGATGGTCGTCGAGCCGACGCGTCCTTCGCCTCGGAAGAGCCCCGTGAGGTTTGCCCCGAAACGGTACGGACCCTCCTTGCCATCGAAAATGCCTCGAAGGCCGGCCGTCGGGAGCGGGTCGCCGATGTAGTTGCCCTCGGCAGTGGTGGTTCCGAGCGGAGCGGTCACGAACGCGGTGACGCCAATGACGGCCGTATCCTTCGGCTCGCCCCAAGCACGGAGCTTCGCCTCGATCTCGATGTCGCCGAGTCCGACGCCGCTGAGCTCGTCCGGGTCACCGGTTCCGGTCTCGGTGATCCCCTGTCCGTCGGCGAAGCTCACGGGCACGCGCAAGCCGAGTTGCAGCCGTGGAATGACGGTCAACGTCCCCATCAGATCGGCGGTGACGAGGTTCTCGACGACTTTGACGTCCGTCGGCTGGATCGTGTTGGCCGCGTCGCAATCCGTGACTGACACGCAGCTCACGACGACAAAGGGCTCGAACGCGTAGTTCGCGAAGAGCCCGGCGCTCCAGGCGAGCTCTCCGTCCGTCCTGGCGCCGCGGGTGGTGATGAAGTTCCTCGGCCCGGGCGCCGGATTGAACCGTTGAACGCTGAACTCGTCGTCGACCGCGGCCTGCGCGGCGGCGTTCGATGGGCCGAAGGTCATCAACAGCGCCGCTGCTGATACACCTAGGGCGGTTCCGCGCATTTTCGCTTTCATGCCTGGGATCCTCCGCTCCGAGCGAAGCCATTATTCGCACAGTCGTGCGGCTATTCGCAACGATTTGCTTTTCGGCCCGATCCGGCCGGATTCGAACGGGAGACTCGCGTCCAGCCGGAAAATGGGGGCCTGGTCGGTGTGGGCGGGGGCAACTCCGACTGGGGGGTCACGCGGCGAGCCGAAGCCGGATATCTTGGCTCGCGTGGACTGCCGCCAGTGCAAGAGCTCCGTCGAGCAGGGCGCTCGCTTCTGCCCCCACTGCGGCGTCCCTCAACCACAGGAAGGCGAGGCGCGCGTCTCGAGTGGTGTCGAGCTCGACCTCGGCTGGGGCAAGGTTGTCCTGGGCGACCGCGTCGGCGAAGGCGGCATGGGTGTCGTTCACCGCGGATGGCTCTACTACAACCCAGGGGGTCCACGCCCCGGCGTTGCTCCGCACCCGATAGCGGTCAAGGCCCTCCATCCGGCCCTGAAGGCGCGAGAGCGAGCGCGTCAGCTGTTCCTCGGCGAAGCGACGGCGCTCGCGAAATTGTCGCATCCGAACATCGTGCACTTCTTCGAGTTGGTTCAGAAAAACAACCAGCTGGCGATCGTGATGGAGTACGTCGACGGCCAGTCGCTGCACGAGATCATCGCGAGACACGTTCGTCGGGCGACCCCGGGGCGGCTCCCCTGCATGCCGTTCGCCCGAACCTGGCACTACTTTTCGCAGCTGCTCGGCGCCTTGGCGGCGATCCATGCGCTCGGAATCATCCATCGCGACGTCAAACCCGGCAACGTGCTGATCCGGCGCGACGGAGTCTGCAAGCTGACCGACTTCGGTATCGCGCGGGTCCCCCAGGAGCAGGCTCGGAACACCGGCGGCATGGCTCCCGGCACTGGGGCCTACATGTCGCCGGAGCAGGTGACCGGTGGCGAGCTCGATGGGCGAAGCGATCTCTACAGCGCGGCGATCGTCTTGTTCGAAATGCTGACAGGCCGCACGCCGTTCGATTCTCCTCAGCGCAACGAGCTGATGGTGCGCACTGCACAGCTCGAGGAATCGCCGCCGCCGGTCACCCAGTTGGTGCCGCAGGCGCCGAAGGTCATGGACGTGTTGATGGCCCGCGCCCTCGCCAAGGACAAGATGCACCGATTCGGCTCGGCCATCGAAATGGGCGAGGAATTTCGACGGGCCCTCGGCCTCGCCGATAGCGACGGCTGGGCCGCCCAGCAGAAGCTCGCGGAGAACGCTCAGGCGATCAGCAAGATGGGCATGGTGGCCGTCGGCGAAGCGGCCGACGCGGACGCCGAGCAATTGCGCCAGGACGTGGTCGTGGCCTACCGGACGGCGCTGACCTAACGGGCCCAGTCCCCTTCCCGGGGGGCACCAATCGCGGCGGAACGCTTCGTTTGGCGGGGTCTGCGCGGTGATGCAGCGCCCCGGCGGATCGTGGCCATTGACACTATTTGCGGGCGCGTGCGAAACCAGCCTCCGGCTTCGTCCGGTTCGCCGATGCACAAAGGCTTCTTCCTCGCTCTCGCCACGTCGGCGATGCTCGTGGGATCCGGCCACGCTTTGGCCCAGCCCGCACCCAAAGTTCCGCCTGCTGGCGGGGAGGCCGGCGACGACACCCCGCCGGCCAAACCGCCGGATGCCGAGCCTCCTGGCGACGCGCCCGCTGCCCCGGGCGGCGATGAACCGAAGAGCCCGGACGGCGCGGCGCCGCCCGATGGCCCTCCAGCGACCACCCCGAAACCCACCGGAGCCCCCTCGGCGACCGCGCCACCGGCGACCGCTCCACCCAGTGGTCCTCCGGGGCTTGGTGCAGGAGGCGTGCTGTGGCCCCAGCCGCGTGCCGACGCTGAGGCGCTGAAGAAGCAAAAGGACGCGAAAAAAGACGCCAAGAAGGCGACGAAGGACAATGACGAGGTTTACGCGGAAGACTGGTGGTCGCACGCGCGCCCGGTCTTCGAGCTTCACGGCTACTTCCGGGTCCGCGCCGAGGCGTTCCACAACTTCGCTCTCGGGCGCATCGATCAACCCAACTTGTCGCTGTTCCCGCTGCCGATAGACAACTCCTACCTGCCGCCACCCCCAAACGAGCCGCAGGGGCCGAACCTGTGCACGCCGTCGGAGACGAACCGCGCTGGCAAGCGCGAAGGCGGAGACGTCAACGCCCGCGGAAGCAACCCGGAGAACGGTTTGTTCCCGTGCAAGAACAAGACGCAGGCGGGCGCGAACATGCGCTTCCGACTCGTGCCGGAGCTTCACATCTCAGACAACCTGCGTGTCATGAGCCAAATCGACATTCTCGACAATGTCGTGCTCGGCTCGACGCCGTCGGGCTACGCCATCGAGCCGAGCGCCACGGGCAACCAGGTCCGAAAACGGGCCGGCTTCACTCCGCTGGGCGCATTCGACAATACCCAGGTCCCGCCCACGTCCGGCGTCAACGGCTTCAAGGACAGCATCTCGGTCAAGCGCGCTTGGGCGGAGTACCTGACGCCGGTAGGCATGCTTCGATTCGGACGCATGCCGAGCCACTGGGGCCTCGGCATTCTGGCCAACTCCGGCGACGGCTACGACGACGATTTTCAGTCGACCGCCGACCGGATCATGTTCGTGACCGGCATCAAGTCGCTCGACCTGTTCTTCGCCGGCATCTGGGATTTTACGAACGAAGGGGCAACGAGTGCCACGCTCGCCCTCCCTCAGACCCAGGCCTACGACCTCGGTCAGCTCGACGACGTCGACCAGTACATCTTCGTCGTCGCGCGACGCCGCGACCCGAAGCTCCAGCGGCTCGAGCTCGCCAAAGGCAAAGTCGTCGTCAACGGCGGCGTCTACGTCGTGCATCGTCGGCAGCTGCTCGCCAACGACGCCGCGGTCGACGAAGCCCAAGGTGGCGCAGTGCCCGGCGCCGCAAACGAGAACCTGCGGGGCGGTTTCGTGCGACGCGGCGCCAAGGCTTGGATCCCCGACGTTTGGCTTCAGCTCAAGTACAAGAAGTTCCGCTTCGAGTCCGAGCTCGCGACGATCCAAGGAGAGATCGAGAACCTGCGCTCGGCTCCCGGGGTTTCCGACTTCTCCAACGCCGACGGCAACAACGGCTGGAACGTTCGCCAGTGGGGCTACGCGGCGGAAATCGAGCAGCGATTGGTCGAGGACCGGCTCAAGCTCGAGTTCAACGCCGGTTTTGCTTCCGGTGACCCGGACGTGTTCGAGCCGCAGACCGGCTCGGGCGGGCTTTCACCGGGTTTCAACGGGTCGCAACCCCAGCTCGGCGGGGATCGCACGATTTCCACCTTCCGGTTCAATCCCGGCTACCGGATCGACTTGATCCTCCACCGCAACATCCTGTCGCGCATTCAGGGCGTCTACTACTTCCGTCCGGAAGTCATGTACGACTTCATCCGCGACAAGCGCGGGCAACGCTTCGGCGGCAGTGTCGCCGCGATCTGGACCCGCGCGCACAAATTCCTCCAGACACCCGGGCACGAACGTGACCTCGGCATCGAGCTCAACATCGGGCTGCACTACCAGTCGAAGGACGGCGCGCTCAACGACGATCCGGACAAGATGGGTGGCTTCTACTCGATGCTGCAGTACGGCGTGCTCTTCCCACTGAACGGCCTCGGGTACCTCTCGGAGGAGAAGGAAGACATCCGGACGGCGTTCCCGGACAACCCGGGCCTCCGCAGCCTCAACAACGCGCAGATCTTCCGCTGGTACCTCGGGGTCATTTTCTAGGGGTGGACTCCCGATACGACGAGACGGATGCGGCGGAGTTCGTCGCCCGCTACGGCCAGAAGTGGGGAGAAGCCGTCGCCCTGCGGGTGTACACCTCGCGCCTCTTGGGGGCGGATCCGTCGCTGGTTCTGCACGGCGGGGGCAATACGAGCGTCAAGACGACCGCTCATGAAATCACGGGTGAGCCGGTGGAAGTCTTGTACGTCAAAGGCAGCGGCTGGGACCTCGCCGCCATCGAGCCCGAAGGCTACCCGGCGTGCCGACTCGAACCGCTGCGTCGGCTGTGCGAGCTCGCCGAGCTGAGCGACGAAGACATGGTGCGGGGGCTCCGAAGCCAAATGCTCGATCCGTCGAGCCCGACGCCTTCGGTCGAAGCGCTGCTGCATGCGTACCTTCCGGCCCGGTACGTCGACCACACCCACGCGGACGCGGTTCTGGCGGTCGTCGACCAGGCAGACGCCGCCGAGCGCGTCGAGGAGATTTGGGGCGAGGAAGCGTTTTTCGTTCCCTACGTCATGCCGGGGTTCGTGCTGTCGCGGCGGATCGTCGAGCTGCACGAAAAGGTGCCCGGCCGCCACGTGATGGTGCTCGACAAACACGGCATTTTCACCTGGGGAGAAACCGCTCGCGAGAGCTACGAGCGCATGACCGAAGCGGTCAGCAAAGCCGAAGCCTACGTGCGAGACCGGGCAAAACCAGCGAGAGCGTCGACCGCGACTTCCACGTCGACCGGGGATCGGCGGCGGATGCAGGCGCAGCTTTCTCCCTTGATCCGCGGCGAGCTCGCTCGGGCGCCCGAGGGCAAACGTTTCATGCTCCAGTGGCGCGACGACGACGACATTCTCGCGCTACTCGGGCGCGACGACGCCCACGAGCAAACACAAATCGGAACCGCAACCCCGGATCACGTCATTCGCACCAAGGGAAAACCCCTCTGGCTCGGCGACGTCGGCGCCGGGACCGACGAAGAAATCCAGAAAAAGGTCCGCCATGCCCTCGACGAATACCGAACGGCGTACCGCGCCTACTTCGACGCGGGCTCGCAGGCGCGAAAACGGGAGCTGACCGCGCTCGACCCGCTGCCCCGACTCGCGGTGCTTCCAGGGGTCGGCGCCCTAGCCCTCGGGAACACCGCGAAGGACGTGCGTGTCGCCGGCGACATCTACGCTCACACGGCCCGGGTGATTCTCGATGCGCTCGGTGTGGGTGCCTATCGGCCAGTGAGCGAGCTCGATCTGTTCGACATGGAGTACTGGAGCCTCGAACAGGCGAAGCTGGGGAAAAAGAAAGCCGGGGGTCCCCTCAACCAGCAGATCGCGCTCGTGACGGGCGCCGCAAGCGGCATCGGTCGCGCGACTGCAGCACACTTCCTCGAACTCGGTGCCCACGTCGTGTTGTGCGACAAGAACGAAGAGCGCTTGAAAAAAGCCAACGAACAGCTTTCGGGGAAGTACGCCGACCGGGTCGCCGCTACCGCGGCGGATGTGACCAGCACGGTCGAGGTGGACGCCGCCCTCGAGGCGGCGGTGCTTGCTTTCGGCGGGCTCGACATCGTGGTTTCGAACGCGGGCAACGCCCCGAGCGGCGCGATTCACTCCGATGCGGGGGACGAGGCGCTCACCCGTTCGATCGAGCTCAATCTATTGAGTCACCAAAAAGTCGCCCGCGCGGCATCGCGAGTGCTGCTGCGTCAGGGTCTCGGCGGCTGCCTGCTGTTCAATGCGAGCAAGAGCGCCTTCAACCCCGGACCGGACTTCGGCCCCTACGCGGTGCCCAAAGCAGCCGTCATCGCGCTCATGAAGCAGTACGCCATCGACTTGGGCGCGCACTCGATCCGCGCCAACGCCGTGAATGCCGATCGGATCCACACCGATCTCTTCGGCGGAGGCCTGCTCGAAAAGCGCGCCAAGGCGCGCGACGTGACCCCCGAACAGTACTTTCGGCAGAATCTCCTCGGTCGGGAAACCACCGCCCACGACGTGGCCGCCGTTTTCGGCTGGTTGGCCAACGCCGAAGCGACGACGGGCTGCGTCGTCCCGGTCGACGGCGGCAACGCCGCGGCGTTTCCTCGCTAGTCAGAGCTCAGCGTGCGAGCGCCTGGGCCACGTCCGCGTCGAGGGAGCTTCCGTCGCCTGCGGTGTAACCTTCCTTCTTTTCGAGGATCTCTCCGCTCCGGGCGATGAGCACGCTGAAAGGGGCACTGGTTTTGGGGTTGTACCGCGCCATGACCCGCGACTCTTGGTCCAGCAGAATCGGGAACGTCACACCGAGCTTCTGGACCTCGGTGCGCACTTGGGCAACCGAGTCGCTCCCGTCGATCGAGATCCCCAAGATGACGAACCCGTCGTCCTTGTGCCGCTGATACACCTGCTCGAGGTGCGGCATCGCCGTCAGGCACGGGGCGCAGTAAGTCGCCCAGAAGTCGAGCAAGACGACGTTTTTTCCGAGGTGATCGCTCAGGCGGACGGTATCTCCACGGAGAGTGTCGAGCTCGAAGTCCGGCGGCTGAGCGCGGGCGGATCGCGTCGGGTTCTCGGTCGCGCGTGGTGCCGTCGACGGACCCGGCGCGTTCGGGCCCGAAGGGGGGGCTGCGCACGCCCCAGCAAGGCCCGTCGTGGCCAGACAGGCCGCAATCATCGAGCCGGATCGGGGGCGCACGACGTCTAGTACCGCACGGGTCATGTCGAGGTTTCATTCAGATTTCGGCCGCGGCGTTTTCGGCCGGCGAAACTGGGTTCCAGAACCGGCCCCCGGGCCCGGTTACGTGACATTTGCGCCGGTCGGGGGTAATCCGTCGTCGTGGCTTGGCGGGGCACTCCCCACGAGCCGCATTCGAGGGCTGGAAAATGCATTCGTGAGCCCGACGATTCGTCCAAGCGTTCACGCGGGGTCCTGCCCGTGAGGTCGACAGCAAACACGTGGTTGAACAAGGAAGTACTTAAGATGACTAACAAGACTCGCTCCATCAGGTTTTTCTCCGCCCCGATTTTGGTGGGTGCGTTGGTCGCATCGACCGCCGGCGGCTGTTCCGCCGAAGATCTCGGATGTGGCGGTGAGCTCAAGGCCCAAGCCGATGCCCTGAAGGCATCCACAGACGCGCTGGTCCAGATCTCCGCCGACCTCAAAGCTGACGTCTACGCCGCCTGCAAGGCAATCGGAGACGCAGGCGGCGAAATGGTCGCGGCGAATGCCAGCCCTTCGGATGATGACGTTCGGGCGGCCTGCGCGAGCGCCTCCGGCGCGATCGACGCGCAGTTGATGGCCGCTGGCACGGTGAGCTTGGCGATTACCGGCGGCGAATGCACTGTGAACGCCGAGGCCCAGTTCGGCTGCGAAGGGGGTTGTCAGGTGGACGTGAGCTGCACCGAGCCCGAGCTCGAAGTGCGCTGTTCTGGCGGCGAGCTCAGCGTCTCTTGCGAGGGAACCTGCATGGGCACGGTGAGCTGCGAAGGCAGCGCGACCGTAGCGGCCGCCTGCGAGGGCTCTTGCGAGGCCACCTGTACCGGCACCTGTAGCGGGACTTGCACGGGAGCCTGTGATGGGACCTGCACCGTCATGAACGGCGACGGCAGCTGCGCGGGCGAATGCATGGGCAACTGCGAGGGAACTTGCGAAGGCTCCTGCATGGGTACCTGCAGCGGAAGCTGCACATTCGAAGCCGATGCTTCGATAACCTGCGACGCCGAGGCGCGATGCGAAGGGACGTGCATGGGCACGGCGAGCCTGCCCGAGTGCAAGGGGAAGCTCGCACCCCCGATGTGTGAGGGCGACGCTCAGTGCCAGGCCACGTGCGAAGGCCAGGCCGAGCTGACCGCCGAGTGCACCCCACCGACGGTCAAGCTCCAGTTCGACGGCATGGTGGACGCGACGTTCCTCGCCGAGCTCGAGACTCAGCTCGGTGTGCTCGTCGGCGTTGCCGAGGTTCGCGGCACGGCGGCGGTCAACGCCGCAGGCGCCATCAGCACGAACTTCGCCGGGCTGGTCCAGGGCTCTGCTGCCTGCGCGGTCAGCTTCGCCGGTGAGATCACGGCCGCTGCCGAAGCGTCGGTGTCGGTCAGCGTCTCGGTCGAGGCGAGCGCCAGCGCCTCGGGAAGCGCCTCCGGAAGCACCTGAGGCACAGCGAGGAGATGGTTCGAGCCCCGGTCGGAAACGGCCGGGGCTCGGGTCTTTTGTGGCGTCGCGAGTTTTTCCTCGTGGCGGCTAAAGTGGCGGGTCGAACCGCCGTTCAGGCCCCGTAGCGAGGTCCCTAGCGAGACTCGCCGGAGCCCACATGACCGCCGCGCTACCCGAGCCCCAGAACCTGATCGACAACAAGTACGCCATCGTACGGAGTCTGGGCGACGGCGCCACCGGCACCGTGCATGAGGCCGAGAACATCCTGGTGGGCAAACGTGTTGCCATCAAGGTGCTGCACTCTCACCTGGCCAAAGACACCGATCTCCGAGCTCGATTTTTTGCCGAAGCTCGAGCCGCTAGTCGAATCGCGCACCAACACGTCGTCGACATCTACGACCTGGGCATCCAGCCCGATGGCAGCGTTTACATCGTGATGGAGCTGCTTCGGGGCGAAACACTCGAATCCATCATCGAGACTCGAGGCGCCATCGCTCCTGCCTACGGCTGCGAGCTCATGCTGCAAATGCTGTCCGGCCTGGCCGCAGCCCACGCGGAGCGGATCGTGCATCGCGATCTCAAACCCGCCAACATCATCGTGACCCACCCGAGGCCCGACCGTCCACACGTCAAGGTGCTCGACTTCGGAATCGCAAAAGGCCTGTTTGAAGCCGGCTCCGGACCGGCCGAGGAGGGTGTGCTTCTCGGGACGCCGCTCTACATGTCCCCCGAGCAGGCTCGCGGCGAAGACGTGGACGAGCGGGCCGACATCTACTCCGCCGCCGCCATCCTCTACGAAATGTTGTGCGGTCGGCCACCGTACCTGGCGTCGACTCCGCCCTCGCTGTTCGCCAAATCGCGCCGAGGCGATGCGCCACCGGTGTCGCGACTCGCAGCCAACGTGCCCCAAGAGCTGGCGTGGGTGATAGCGCGAGCCATGGCTCCCAACCCCCGTGACCGAACCCCGACCGTGCAGGCGTTCGCGCGCGAGCTGATGCCCTTCTTGCCGTCCGACCGGCCCATCAACTCGATCATTCCCTTGGGAGCACCTTCGCCAGCACCGATCCCGTTGAGTCGGTTGAGCGCGCTTCCCGAAGAACCAGTGCACATCCGCGATGTCGACGGTTGCACCATCGCCGGCCAGGCTTCGCCCGCAAACGAAGCGATTAGCGTGCGCGATCCCTCCCTCACCGATTCGCTGCTGCGCGATCCGAGCTTTCCGCGTCCACCGAGCACCCCCCGCATTCGAGGCATGTCACGCATGATTCAGCAGCCCATGTACACCGCTGACGTCGACGACCTTTCTGTCCCCGGCCTGCCGTCTCTGTCGCCATTCGTGCCGAAGCCCTGGTCCCAACTGCGCTCGGCTGCAGTCGCCACGGTGGCCGGCTTCGGCATCGGCGTCGCGCTGCTCTGGGTCACAAACGTTTTCTGACGTCGTACGAGCGGCGGGTTGCACTCCGCGCTCGTTGACAGGGCGGCCGTAGCGACCTACGTCTCGGCCGATGGCCGTGCCGCGAGAAGCGATCCTGTCGGCGCTTTCGAAGGTGACCGAGCCCGACACCGGTCGCTCCATTCTCGACTTGGGCATGGTGAGCGACGTCGCCGTCGACCCCCAGAGCGCCAAAGCGTCGATCAGTCTGAAAATCCGCAACCCCAACTACCCCCAAAAAGAGAAGGTAGCCCGAGCGATTGAACAGGCGCTCGGCGAGATCGAGGGACTCGGAGACGTCGCGCTCACGTGGAACGTGGACGTCGCCAGCCGGCCGGTGGGTGAAGACGACCCGGTCCCTGGCGTTTCACACGTCGTGCTCGTCATGAGCGGCAAAGGCGGCGTCGGCAAGAGTACCGTCAGCACGAACATCGCCCTCGCCTTGGCGCGAATGGGGCTCAGGGTCGGGTTGCTCGACGCCGACATTTACGGCCCGAGCATCCCGACGATGCTCGGCATCACTGGCCAACCACTCAGCGACGGCAAGAAAATCACGCCGTTGGCCCGATTCGGCGTGAAACTCATGAGCATCGGTTTTCTCCTCGAGGACGCAAAGAGCGCCGTGGTCTGGAGGGGCCCGATGCTTCACGGCGCGCTTCTCCAGTTCCTGAAGGACGTGGAATGGGGCGATCTCGACTACCTCCTACTCGATTTGCCCCCGGGGACCGGCGACGTCGCCCTGACGCTGTCGCAGCGGGTGCGGACGAGCGGCGCCCTCATCGTGACTACCCCGCAGGAGGTGGCTCTCCAGGACGTGTACAAATCGGTCTCGATGGCGAAGAAAGTGGATATTCCAGTGCTCGGGGTGGTCGAAAACGAGAGCTATTTCACCTGCGATGCCTGCGACAAACGCCACGAGCTGTTCGGATCCGGGGGCGGTCAGAAGGTGGCCGACTTCGCCGAGGCGCCGCTTTTGGGCCAGATCCCCCTCGACCCCCAGATCCGGGAATGGGGCGACGCCGGAACCCCGGTGGTTCAGGCCTCGCCCGGCTCCGAGGTGGCCAAGACCATCGTCGCGATCGCGGAAAAGCTGGTCGAGGCGGTGGCCGAGCGCCACGAGGCCCCGGGGGGCGTACCCATCGATCGGAGCGGGGGCGCCAACCGTCGCCTGCCGGTAGCGAGGTAGGCGGCCTAAGCGATTGGCAGCCGGGACGTGCCGCGATATAGCGCTCAACCCGGCTGGACCGCTCGAAGCCGAGGCGTCATGGGCTCGAACGACGCAACACCCACCGAACCGGACGCCGCCAATGAGACCGAGGGCGCTCAAGGCGCGCCGGCTCCCCGCGTGGACGAACCGAAAAGCG
Source organism: Polyangiaceae bacterium (assembly GCA_029261965.1). Lineage (GTDB taxonomy): Bacteria > Myxococcota_A > Polyangia > Polyangiales > Polyangiaceae > JAJDAH01. The sequence continues at coordinate 4,359 of JAJDAH010000324.1, read as the reverse complement.
CCGCGACCGACCCGCAGGCTGCGCCCTTGGAGCCAGCGGCGCCCGAGGCGACGACTGCACGCGGAGAACCAGCTGCGCCCGAGGCGACGACTGCGCCCGAGGCGACAGCGTCGTCCGAGGCGCCAGCCGCGCCTGTGGCCGAGTCCGGGCCGCGTGAGGCCGCGGCCAGCGACGAGGGGACGCCGCGGCCGGCGGCCGCGGCCAGCGACGAGGGGGCGCCGCTGCCAGTGGCCGCGACAACCGACGAGGCGGTCAAAGCCGACACCACGCAGCCATCGGACGCCGCGAGCGCGACTGCCGCGAGCACACCGGACGGGGCCAAGAGTGACGGCAAGAAAAAGAAGAAGCGCCGGCGCCGCAAGAAAAAGCCCGCCGAAGCCGACGCCAAGAACAAGCCGGCAACGGACCGGGCGCCGTTTCACGTCGGCGAGGATGTGTTCGGCAAAGTCACCGCCGTGCTCGACGCGGCGATCATGGTCGATCTGTCGGGCAAGGCGCTCGGCATCTTCGACCGTTCAGAAATGGAAGCCGACGACCTGGTGCCGGGGCCAGGCGACCGGTTTCTCGCCAGCGTCTACAACGATGGCGCTCGCACCGGCTTCGTCGTGCTCACGCGCAAACCGCTCCGCGAGGAAGACGCCAAGCCCAAGGTCGAGCAGGCTTCGAAAGACGGCACACTCGTCAACGGCCTGGTGACCGGCGCCATCAAAGGCGGAGTCGAGGTGAACATCGAGGGGCTCCGCGCGTTCGCCCCCGCGTCCGGCATGGATTTGCATCCGAGCGAGGCCAACTTCGGAAGCCTCGTCGGGCAGGTGCTCGACTTCAAGGTCCTCGAATTCAAGAACAACGGGCGCGACGTCGTCGTCACCCGGCGCCCGATGCTCGAAAAAGAAGCCCACGAGCGCCGAAAGAAGGCCCTCGGTCTGCTCGAAGAAGGCGCGGTCATGCAGGGGGTGGTGCGCACCGTCGTCGAATGGGGGGCGTTCGTCGCGCTTCCGGAAGCCGAGAACCTCGAAGGCTTGGTGCACATCTCCGAAGCGAGTCACGACGTTCAGGCGAAAATCGAAGACCTCTTCAAGCCGGGCGACAAGGTCGAGATCAAGATCACCAAGATCGACGAGCGCGGCAAAGTCTGGATGAGCAAGAAGGCTCTGGTGCCCGATCCCTGGGGGGAAGCGAAAAAGAAGTACGCTCCAGGCACGCGGCACAAGGGCAAGGTCACGCGCGTCGAGCCGTTCGGCGCGTTCGTCTCACTGGAATCCGGCATCGACGGCCTCATCCACATCTCCGACCTGGCGCTCAAGCGTCTCGAGCACGCCAACGAGGTCGTCAAAGAGGAGGAAGAGGTCGAGGTGGTGGTGCACCACTTCGATACGCGCAATCGAAAACTCGGGCTCCACCCGGCGCCGCCACCCGAGCGCGCCGACGAAAAGCCACAAAAGGTCTCCCGCGGTGCGACACTCGACGTCGAGGTCGTCAAAGGCGAGCAGGCCGGGCTCAGAGTTCGTGTTCTGGGTGCAACCGGCCGCTACCAGCGTGGTTTCATTCCCGCCGGACACACCGGTACGGCGCGAGGCACCGATCTGCGGAAGAAGTTCAAGATCGGGACCGCTCTCCGAGCGAAGGTGCTCGACGTCGATCCGCGCCGGGGAGAGCCCAAGCTCTCGATCCGCGTCATGGCGGAAGACGAAGAGCGGCAAGCTCACAAGGACTACCGAAAAAAGCTCCAGCAAGAGTCCGGCTTCGGCACCCTGGGCGACTTGCTGAATCGCGCGCTCAAGAAGTAACGACTCACTCGCGGCCGAGCGCGTAAATCGGATCGAGGCGAGCCGCCCGCTTGGCCGGCAGAAAACCGAACAGAAGCCCGACGGCAGTGCTCGTGCCGAGCGCGAGCCCGAGCGCGCGGGGGGAGATGGCCATGGGCCAGCCGAGCGCGCCTTCGATGCCGCGAACGGCGGCGGCAGCCACGAGGGTGCCGGCGAGCCCACCGAGCAGCGCGAGCACTACCGCCTCGATCAGGAACTGAACCAGGATGTCGCCCTCGCGAGCGCCGATGGCCATGCGGATTCCAATCTCGCGCGTTCTTTCCGCAACCGACACGAGCATGATGTTCATCACGCCAATGCCTCCGACCACCAAGCTCACCGCGGCCACGCTGAGCAGCAGCATCGTGAGCACGCCGAACACTTGGCCCATGGTTTTTTTCAGCTCGTCCTGACCCCGCACCCGGAAGTCGTTCTCTGCACCCTCGACGATCCCGTGCCGTTGGCGAAGAAGCGAAGTGATGTTCTTCTTGACGGCCGTCAGCGCCTCGAGACTCGTGGCACTCACCGTGATGTCGTGCACCTGACCGGGCCTCGTGGGTGTCAACTTCGCACGCATCGTGGCGATGGGCATGATGACGACGTCGTCGAAGTCGCGACCGAAGGGCCCCTGCCCTTTTTCCTCCATCAACCCGATGACCCGAAACGGATGGCGACCGATGCGCACGGTCCGGCCGACGGGGTCGTCGAGACCGAACAGCTCGTTTCTCACCGTCTGCCCGATGACACAGACTTTTTCTCCGATCGCTTCCGCCTTTTCGTTCCAAAACTCGCCCTCGGCGACGCTCCACGCGCGGATCTTCGCGTAGTCACGTGTGGATCCGATGACCGACGCGGCCTTGTTGGCGTCGCGCCACGAGATCTGCGCCAAGCTGTTCAGCGTCGGAGCGGTCGCGGCGACACTCGGAACTTCGAGCGCAATGGCCTCGGCGTCGCGCTCGGTGAGCATCGGGGGTGCTTCTCCGGTTTTCGCGCCGCTCTTCGCGGTCTCCCGGGGGCGCACGGTGACGGTGTTGGCGCCCATGCTGTCGATCCGCTCGCCGATCGCCGCGGTCGCGCCGTCTCCGAGCGCGACGACGATGGTGACGGCGGCGACGCCGATGGCGATACCGAAAGACGTCAACGTGCTTCGCATCGGACTCCGACGGACAGCGCCGACCCCGAGGCGGGCGGCCGTCAAGAGGAACCCGAACGCCCTACTCATGGCGCAGAGCCTCGATGGGGTCGAGCGCCGCAGCGCGCTGGGCTGGCAAGAACCCGAACACTATCCCGACGACGATGCTGGTGCCCATCGCCACCGCGACCGCCTCCATCGGTAGCGCCATCGCCCAACCGAACGCCTGGCTCATCAATCGGATCAACCCGACGGCGAGACCGATCCCCAGCACCCCCCCGAAAACGGTGAGCGCGATCGCCTCGATCAAGAACTGCCGCTGGATGTCGCTCTTCTGCGCGCCGATGGCCATGCGTATCCCGATTTCACGAGTTCGCTCGGTCACGCTGACCAGCATGATATTCATCACTCCGACGCCGCCGGCAAACAGCGCAACCGCCGCGACGCCGACGAGCAAGACCGTGAGAATGTCGTAGATCTGGTCCTGCTTTTCCTTGAACGCCGCCTGGGTTCGAATCTGGTAGTCGCGCTCGTCGCCCCCAGCCAGATCGATCCTGTGGCGCTGCTGCAAGATCTCGTCGATCTGCTTTTGCGCCCGGTCGGTCTGCGCGGCTGATTTGGCCGACGCCATGATGAGCTGGACCCGATCGCCGTGAGTCGGACGCACCCGCGCACGCCAACTCCCGATCGGCATCAGAATGCGGTCGTCCTGGTCCTCGAACGGGGACTGGCCCTTCGGCTCGAGCGTCCCGATGATGCGAAACGGATGGCGACCGACCCTGAGGTAGCTACCGATGGGGTCGTCGTTGCCAAACAACTTTTGAATGGCGGTCTGACCGATGACGCAGACCTTCGCTTTGATCGCCTCCTCGGACTCTGTCCATTGGCGACCGTCTTTCACCTGGTACCCACGGACCCCGAAGTAGTAGCGGTCCACCCCCATGACACCGATGCGGTCGTTGTTGTACTGGCTGACCACCTGCATCTTCACGTCCGAATAGACGCTCACGGCCTTGATCGCCGACGACTCGCGACGAATGGCCGCCGCATCCCGATCGGTCAGCCCCGACATCGAAACCACTCGCGCGCCGCTCTTCACCGCGGGTTTGTTCCAAATGAAGAGCAGGTTCGAACCGAGACTCTCGATCTGGCCACCAATGCGCTCCCTAGCGCCGACGCTGAGCGCGGTGACGACAACGACCGCCGCAATTCCGATCAGGATGCCCAGCGCCGTGAGCGCCGAGCGCACCTTATTTCTCACCAGGGCGGTGAGTGCGAGGCGAATCGACGCGAGCAGCTGCTTCACGAGGGCTGATCCGCGAGCATGTCGCTAGCCTGTCTCGGCGCGCGGTTGAGCACGTCACTCTCGACGCAACCATCACGCATCGTCACCACGCGATCCGCACACTCGGCGATGTCTTT
>JAJDAH010000323.1 GCA_029261965.1 Polyangiaceae bacterium | reverse complement strand
GTAGCCCTTCGCGGCGGCCCCGCGTCGGTCGAACCCGTCTCCGACGAGCCGCAGGTGGCAGCCGCGCCGCCGGCCACCGAACAGGCCGGGCCGAAAGTCGAGCCCACACTCGCGGCTCCCGATCCCCTGGCGCCGCCCGATCCCCCGGCGCTTAGCGCTTCTGCTGCTCCCCCGGACGTCGCCAAGGCGCCGAGCAAACCGCCGAGCGGATCGACGCCCACCGGGAAGAAAGCGCCGCCCAAACCCGCCGTCACCGGCACCACCCGCGCCGAAAAACACGGTCTATCCCAGGACAACCCGTTTTGATGACTGTGCGCTTTCCTGCCGCCGTTCTTGCCGCGGCGCTCTTGGCCGGCGCGGTGACCCAGGCCCCCATCGCCTCGGCGCAAACGGCCGCTGACGACGTTCGGAAAGAAGCCCGCGAGCGCTTCGATCGCGGGCTCAGGTTGTTCAATCAGGGCGACAACCCCGGAGCGCTCGCAGAGTTTCTGCGCGCGTACGAGCTCGTCCCCCACCCGATGGTGCTCTTCAACCTCGCGCTGGTGCACGCCGCGGTTAACGACCCCGTCAAGGCTGTGGAAGCCGCCGACCGGCTCTTGGCCGATCCCGGCAAGCTCGGCGCCGAACGCTCGAAACGAGTGTTGGCTCTGCGTGGGGAGCAGCTCGCGAGAATCGGCGAGATTGAGATCACGGTGAACGTCGCGGGGGCTTCGGTCGAGGTCGACGGCGTCGAGGTCGCGAAAGCACCGCTGGCCGAGCCCGTGAAGGTTCCGGTGGGTAGCCACGTCGTGAGCATCGTGTCGCCCGGGTACCTCCCGGTTCGCCGCCAGGTGACCGTTGCCGGGCAAGCGAAAGCGACGGTCAACGTCGAGCTGCAGGCGCTCGAGGGCCGGTTGGCTCACCTCGAAGTCGTGGTGAGCATTCCTGAGGCCGAGGTCGTCGTCGACGACATCGTGGTTGGAGAATCACCGTTGCCGGCTTCGCTGGCGCTTGCGCCGGGCAACCACACGCTCGAGGTCAGACGCCCCGGGTACAAGACCGTCCGCCAGACCATGACCCTCGGTGACGGTGCGGCGGGTAAAGTCGAAATCGCGCTCGAAGAGGATGCGTCGGCCCTGGGCGCTCAGGGAGGCTCTCTCGCCCTCGACCTCTCCGAAGAGGACGCCGTGATTTTCGTCGATGGCGCCGCGCGAGGTCCGTATTCCGGGCCGATGCGCCTACCCGAGGGGCGTCATCGATTGAGGGTCGAGCGTGCGGACTTCATCACCTACGAGCGCGAGGTGGTCGTGAAACAGGGAGGCACGACCATCTTGCCGATCGAGCTCCAGCCGACAGCGGACTATCGGGCCGACTATCGAGCGTCCGCGAAGCGGCGGCGCATCGGAAGCGGTATCGGCATTGGCGTTGGCGGGGCGATGCTCGCCGCGGGCGCCATTTTTCTTCCGATCAACAAGGCGGACGAAAAGGACAAGAAGAAGGCGTTCGACGCCGAGGCCGTTCGGCAGGGCCCGGGCGGAGAATGCGAGCGCGGCACGACGACGGAGTCGTGCAACATCGAGTTGCTCAACATTAGGTTGAAAGCCCTAGAAGACGCTCGGGATCTCGAGAAGTTCGGCTGGCTCGGGATAGGCATCGGCGGCGCTGCCGCCATCACGAGCTTGGTCATCATGCTCACCGGCAACGATCCCGATCGGTACGAACCCAAAGCCGAGAGCGACGTCTTCGCCAAACACGACATCAAGCCTGTGGGCTGGGTCTCGCGGGACAGCGGAGGATTTTCGTTAGTGGGACACTTCTGAGGCGTACTTCAACTTTGACGAGAGGCGAATCCATGCGACGACTTACTTACTGGGGACTGGCGGCGACGTGTGCGCTACTGACCGCCTGCGGCGGCTCGAGCGACGGACTTTTCGAAGGCACTGGCGGAACGGCGGGAACGACGAGCACCGGAGGCGCATCGGGATCGACCGGCTCGGGAGGCTCCGCCGGTTCGCCGGGCACGGGAGGATCTGCAGGCGCGGGCACTGGCGGCTCCGCTGGTGCAGGAACGGGCGGCTCGGCGGGTGCGGGGACCGGAGGCGCGGCGGGAAGCGCGGGAGCCGGCGGCGCGCCGGCATGTCCAGGCACCGCTCGGGGCTGCGTGATCGACTGGGCCGGAAGCTTTGCCCAACAAGGAACCCGCGACGGCACCGGCACCGCCGCCCGGTTCGAAGCCCTCGGCGGCATCACCGGTGACGGCACCTTCATCTGGGTGGCCGACAACAACGGCGTAAGACGCATCAATATTCGCACTGCGGTCGTCACCACCGTGGCGGGCCAGCTCGGCAACCAAGGTTTTGCCAATGGGCAGGGCACCGCTGCGCAGTTCGGTTTCGTCGACGGTATCGCGACCGACGGCACCACGGTTTGGGTCGTGGACGGGGGCAACAACCTCATCCGAGCTGTCGATTCGTCGGGGAACGTGACCACGCTCGCCGGATCTCAGGGTCAAGGCGGCGTTGTCGACGGAACGGGCGCTGCGGCGCGGTTCGAGAGCGCGCGCGGCATGGACTACGATGGGACGTCGATCTTCGTCGCCGAGGCCGGGAACTCCAGCGTGATTCGGCGCATCAATCCGTCCATCGGAGCGGTCGACACCATCGCGGGCAACAACGGTCAGGGAACCACGAACGGTGGCGGCGACGTTGCGCAGTTCAACCGTCCGCGGAACCTCGGCAGCGCCAACGGGTCGCTTTGGGTCGGTGACACCGAGAACAACCTGATTCGCGAAATCGTGCTCGGCGGCGGCGGGGCAGCCACGCACACCGTCACGACGGCGCTCGGGTCGACCCCCGGGCACATGGACGGCACCGGCACGAACACCCAGTTCGATCGCCTCCGAGGAATCGACTTCGACGGCACCGCGCTCGTCGTCGCCGACAGCGACAACTTCGTGATCCGGGCGATCGACCTGCCGGCCCTGACCGTCACGACCATCGCCGGATCCCCGGGGATGAGCAGCCATGCGGTGGGCATCGGCCCCGCGGCCCGGTTCAACAAGCCCTTGGACGTCCATTTCGACCCAACAACGGGCGATCTATTCATCGTCGAAGGTTCGGTCATCCGCCGAATGTTCTACAAGTAGAGGACACCCGGGCCCCCCTCCGGCCGACCCCGCACCATCGAGGCATCCATGAGTCGTTGCACCAACTGCGGTTTCGAAATCCCTCAGGCATCGCAACGGTGCACTAACTGTACGATGCCGGTGCGGGCGTCCGGCGGGTTCGGGGTCGGCCCGTCCCCGAAGGCGCCGGGGTTCGCCAAGAGGCCGCCGCCGGGTTACGCCGGTGCGCCGGCGGCCGCCGCCCGGGACTCGAACGAAGGCGGCTCGAAGGTCCTTCTGATCGTCGGGGTCATCGGCGGCTTCGCGGTGCTGCTCTTGGGGCTCGCCGCCGCCGGCGCGATGTTCTTCCTCTCCCGCAGCTCGAGCACGGAGCCCGAAGTCGTCATCGCCACGGCGCAACCCGTGCCCGCCCCAGCTCCAGTGGCGGGGGGATTGCCGGTTGGGGCCTCGGCGAAAATCCCGGTGCTCCGCGCCGATCCCGTCGACGGCAGCCCCACCGCTCAGGTCACTGTCGTCGAGTTCAGCGACTTCGAATGTCCGTATTGCAAACGCATCTCCGCGACGCTGAAGCAGGTTCGTGAGTCATACCAGCCGTCGATGGTGCGCATCGTTTGGAAGAACTTTCCTTTGTCGTTTCACAAGAACGCGCGACCTGCCCACGAGGCGGGTGTGGCGGTGCATGCGGTCGGCGGCAGCAAGGCGTTTTGGAGCTTTCACGACCAGGCGTTCCTCGATCAGAAGGCGCTCAACTCGAGCAACTTCGAGCTCTGGGCTCAGCGCGCTGGGGTCAGCCCGTCTGCGCTTCGTGCCGAGCTCGCTGGACCCGGCCCGTTCGCCAAAGTCGACGCCGACATGAAACTCGCCCAAACGCTCGGGGTAAAGGGGACGCCGCACACCTTCGTCAACGGCATCAGTGTGAAGGGCGCCCAACAGATCGGAAAGTTCAAAGAAGTCATCGACAAGGAGATTGCCGCGACCAGCGAGCTCTTGCGAAGCGGTACGAGCCCCTCACGCATCTACGAGTCACGGGTGGCGCAGAACTTCGTGCCGGGGGAAGTGACGACTCCCTCGAAAAAGCCGCCGACCGATAGCAAGACCGTGCACCCGATGCCGGTGAACCCGGACGACCCGGTTCTCGGTCGAATCGACGCGCTCGTGACCATTGTCGAGTTCAGCGACTTTCAGTGCCCTTTCTGCAAGCGCGTGCAGCCCACGCTCGAGCAGGTACGAAGCACCTACGGCGACAAGGTGCGGCTCGTGTGGAAGGACAACCCGCTGCCGTTTCACAAACGAGCGGTGCCGGCGGCCATGTTCGCGCGCACCGCGTTCCAGCAGCGCCAGAACACCGGGTTCTGGGCGGCGCACGACGCCATGTTCGAGGACATCAAAGCCCTCGAAGACTCGGATCTCGAGCGCATCGCGGGACGAATCAGCATCTCTTGGCCGACGGCCCAGAGAAACATCGACTCGAACGCTTTCAACGCGAAGATCGAGGAGAGCAAGGCCCTGGCGTCGAAGTTCGGGACGCGAGGTACGCCGTCGTTTTACATCAACGGTCGAAAGCTCGTCGGCGCGCAGCCCTTCCCCAAGTTCAAAGAAATGATCGACGAAGAAGTCATCCGAGCCGAAGGCGAGCTCAATCGAGGCACCTCACGAGCCCGGCTCTACGACGTGCTGGTGGGGATCTCGCAGTAGCGGGCGGCGGGCTCCGGGCTCACGGCGCCCCGTACCGCTCTTCGAACGCTTTTCGGCCGACCTCGTAGCCCGGGTGCTCGCGAAGCAGCTGTTCATACAGCGCGCGCGCCTCCTCATCGCGGTTCGGCTGTCTCGCCACGACTTCGGCGAGGTTGCCCAAGATCTTCGGGTCGCGGGGCCAGAGCGCGCGGCCGCGGTGCAGGATCTTTTCGGCTCTTTTCAGCTTGTTCTCGCGGGCTAGGAGCTTGGCGAGGTTGTTGGTGGCGCGACGCGCCTCTTCCTCTCTGCCCGGTGCGCGAGCGAGCACCTCGCGATAGGCGCGAATGGCGGGTTTGATTTTCCCTTCGGCCTCATAGGCCTGAGCCAGCTGATAGACCGGCAGCGGCGCGCGTTCGGTTTTTGCCTCGGCGTCGCGGAATACCGAGACGCTGTCGCGAAAGGTCACCGACCGTTTCCACGTGAAGAGCCCCGCGCCGCCAGCGAGAACGAGTCCGATGCCAATCGCGCGGCGGTCGCCCGCCATTTCGAAAAACGAGCCGAGCAAGAGCGCCGGACCCATCACCGACAGAAACAGATAGCGATCTGCCCAGAAGTTTTCGAGTGGAAACACGATTTGGCTCACCGGCAGAAGCGGCACGACGAACCAGAGCCATGCGGCGAGTACGAGCGGCTTTCCCGACTGCTCGTGCTCGGTTTTGGCGCGCCCCTTGTCGAGCACGGCGAGCCCGATGGCGCCCCACGAGAGGATGAGCAGCCAACCGCCGAGCGAGACGGCGTCCCACTCGGTGACCTTTGGCGGATCGTGAATGATGCTGAGATTGGTCGGGTAGACGATGGCCTGCGCGTAGTCGAGCCACACCCGGCCCATGCCCGCGGCGGCCGACAGGGCGCTCCCCCCGAGCGGCTCGGTCGTCATTCCGACCGTGTCGCCGACGCGCACGGTGATCCACGCCACCACAGCGCTGACGACGGCGACGGGCGCGTAGATTTTGGGATCCGGGCGCTGGCGGGTCAGCAAATCGTGCGCGAGCAAGAGCCCGATGCTGACGACGGCCATGGCCTTCGAGAGCGCCGCTAGGCCCACGAACAACGGCACGAGCGCCACGCGTTTGCGACCCTCGCCGGTGTGCACGAAGAGAGCGGCGCCGACGAACAACATGGCGAGCACGTCTTTTCGGCCCGAGAGCCACGCCACCGATTCGACGTGCACCGGGTGAAACGCGAACAGCCACGCGGCGGCTTCGGCGGTGACTCCGCCGCCGAACGTGCGCCGAAGCGCCGCGCGCATCATCAAGCACGCGGCGATGTACAAGACGAGGTTGCTCACCCGGAGCGCCCCGGGTGAGAGCCCCCAGAGCCTGGCTTCTACCCACAGGCTGGTGTCGCGAATTGGCAGGTACTCCGCGCCGAGGGCGAGGCGTGTGTTTCGGCCGAAGTCGGCCCAGATGCGGCCGAGCGCGCCGTCGTTCCCCGGCTGCAGGAGCAGGTTGTCGCGAATCAACCACGGGTCGTCGAGGTTCAGAAACCCGCCGCGGAGCGAGCCTGAGTAGGCGAGCGCGATGCCGAGCGCGAGAGCGACTGGCGCGATCCGGGAGAGTCTGAGCTCGGATTCCGACGCTTCGGTCATTGCCCCAGGGCCGCGGCTTCGGCGGCGGGCATGTCCGACTCGGATTCTTCAGTTGGCCCATCCTGCGGAGCCAATCGCTGCACCGGCTTGGCGACCTCGCCCGCGACGTGCCGACGGTGGACTTCGTGCAAAAAGCGTTCGACCCCTTCGACGACCGGCGCCGAGCGTGGCGAGGCGAACACGTCGAACGCGTGCTGAGCCCCGCGGATCTCCGCGTAGAGAACCGGCGACTGCGAGACGGCTTCGAGGCTCTTCACGAATTCGCGGGCGTCTTTCAACGGGGCTAACGTGTCGCGGTCGCCGTGAATGACGAGAAACGGCGGAGCGCCGGTGTGCACCCGATCGATGGGCGACGCCTCCGCGTACTTCTCGGGGAAGTCCGCGATGTCGGCTTTCATGACGTGGATCCGGAGCAGGTTGTCGACGAACTCGGGGGCGAAGCCGCCGAAGCGGTTCTTGAAGTCGTAGACTCCGTAGAACGGCACTGCGGCTTGAACACTCGTGTCTTCGTCCTCGAAGCCCGGCTGGTACTTCGGATCTCCCGCGGTCAACGCGACGAGCGCCGTCAGGTGTCCGCCGGCCGAGCCCCCGGTGACCGCGACGAAGCTCGGGTCGACGCCGTACTCCTTGGCGTGCTCTCGGATCCACACGAGCGCGCGCTTGAGGTCGACGAGATGGTCGGGGAACGTCGCGCCAGGGCTCAGCCGGTAGTTCACGTTGAACGCCACCCAGCCGTTGGCTGCCAAGTGGGTGCACAGGGGGACTCCCTGCTGGCGTTTGTCTCCGAGCACCCAGGCGCCGCCGTGGATCTGTAGGATCGCGGGGCGATTTTTTCCCTCGGCGCGCGGCAGAAAAACGTCGAGGCGGAGCCGCTGGCCCGCGATCTTCGCGTACTCGACGTTGCGAATGCACCGCGCTTCGCGCCGCCGAATGGCGTAGGCGCGAAATAGATTGGCGAGCGGCATCTTCGGCCCCGTGACGCTTTTCGCGAAGCCGTCGAGGGTGGCTCGCATGGTGCTCCGTGCGGTCCTTGCTCGCAGCACCATGTAGGCGAGGGAGAGCCAAGAGAACGCGGCCAGACCGAGCGCCGCTCGACCCACCGTGTGCTCGAGCACGCCGAGAGCGACGAATCCGCCGCCGACGATCGCTTGCCACACCAAATGGTGCGCCGCGAGGTCGATCGTGAGCATCGACGCGAGAAAGCTCGGGACGAGCGCGTTCTTGCTTCGTAGGGGGAAGAACGCGTTGAGCGTGAACCCCACGCCGACGACGCTCCCCACCAAGTACAGCCACGCAGCAACCAGCGACACCATGAGCGCCCCGGGTTTACCACGCAGGCGCGAGCCGTGCTGGAAGCGGGCATCTGCCGGCCCCGACCGTGCCCTCGGAGGAGTACGATGGCGGCTTCGTGGCCCAGGCACCGTCACCGCCGGCGTGCTCGACTCCTGTCGAGCGCACGTTCGAGCTCGGCCACCCGCTCGACCTTCGAATGACGCTCCTGACCCAGCGCATGGGCAACGCGGATCCTACCGCCCAGTGGCGCGGCGAGGAGTCGTGCCACGCGCTCAGAACTCCCGAGGGCCCCGGCGCGATCGGCTTCGCCGTGGCCCGGCGCACGCTGAGGGTTCGTGCGTTCGGGCCGGGGGCGCGCTGGCTCGTCGAACGAGCGGCCTCGATGGCGGGACTCGAGGACGACCCCGACTCGTTTACTCCCGCGGACCGGCCGATGTGCGACCTCGTGCACCGCACCCAAGGCGTGCGTTTGAGTCGCGCACCGGTCATCATCTACACAGCCATCAGGTACGTGCTCGAGCAGCGGGTCACGTTCGGAGAAGCGGTCTACGCGTGGAAGGGCATCGTTCAGGCGCACGCCGAGACGGCCCCCGGCCCGTGGGAGCTCGTGCTGCCGCCGGATCTGGCCGCGCTGATGAAAACACCCGACGCGCTCTTCATGCAGAAGGGTGTCGAGTCACGCCGCGCCGCGACGATTCGTGAGCTCGCCGCCGGCGCGCGGTTTCTCGATCGGGTGACCGCCGCGAACGAGCTCGGAAAAAAACTCCGCACAATCCCGGGCATTGGGCCGTGGACCGAAGCAATGGTGCTCGGCGCCGGCCTCGGCGAGCCCGACGTGGTTCCGGTGCTCGACGTCAACCTTCCGCACCTGGTCACTTGGGCCCTCGCCGCTGAGCCTCGCGGCACGGACGAACGAATGCTCGAGCTGCTCGCCCCCTACGCGGGCCACCGCTTCCGCGTCATCCGCTTGATCCACTGCGCGGGGGTGAGCGTGCCCAAACCGAGAGTTCGTCGCGCTCGACACCGCTACCGGGCGTAACACTCGCCAAAAGCTCTCGATTGTTGCGCCTCGGGCGTTGGCCCGCGAGCCGACCGGAGTGCCGCTTGCTCTTGGGCCGCGGCGCCAGTAGGTCGGGCCCGGGATGACGGGAGAAATTTTCGGGCAGTTGGCGGGGCGCGGAGTGGGGAGTGCGCTCTTGGCGGTCGGCTTGTGTAGCGGGTGCGGGGCGGCACCGCCAGCGCCAGTGATGGAGGGGCGCGACGGCATGCTGAGTCGGACTGCGATTTCGCAGAAGTGCGAAGAGGCGGCGCGGGATCACGATCGGCCGTTCGTGATCGAGTGGGACGCGACGGATTTGGCGAGCTTCGAAGCCAAGGCGAAGCGGGGCACGGTGCTCGTGGCGTACGAAGGGTGCGAATTGAAGCCGATGTACGAGTGCTCGGACTCGGCGAACCCCGCAGCGTTCGGCACCTACGGGCACCCGCAGTTCACGAGCGGGACGACCCAAGGGTTCGACGTCACCAACGAGGGGGAGCTCTACGCGCAGCTGCCGCTCGGCGCGGCCAAGCTCTCGGCGCGGGTGCAAAAGGGAGAGAAGCTGCACCTGGAGTATTTCGTTTCCGGGGTCGCGACGTCGAGCCGGGACGCGATCTATGCCGGCGACCTCGGGAGCGCACCCGGGTGCCCGGAGGTGACGCACTTCGTATGGGCGTACAACCTCGGAGCGTTCGAGCTGACGACCTCGACCGAAAGCTCGTCGGCGGCCGAGGCGAGCGCGTTCGGCGCGGGCATCGGAGGCTCCGGCAAGAACAAAGAGGCGCAAGCCGGCAAAGGCGGCGAGATGGCGAGCTGCAAGACGCAGGACCAGCGCGCGTGTCGGGTTCCCATTCGTCTGACCCTCCGAGCAGTTCGCCCAGGCAGCCATCCCAAGGGCGCCCTGCCCGGGGTTCCCGGCGTACCCCCGCCGGGCGCCGGGGGGGACGTCGCGGCGGCGATCGAGCACGGAGAGACGCAGAGGAAGCTCGCGGACATGTGGATGGAGGCGAACCGCAAGCTGAACGAGCATGGCGACGGCAAAGCCTGTCTCGAAATAGTCGACCGCATTCTGGTGCTCGACCCACGTTGGGCGGACAACCCGACGGTGCCGCAGGTGCGCTCGCGGTGCTTGATGAGAGCCGGCCGGTGCGACGAGGGCACGAAGGACTACCGCGCGCTGATGGCGGCCAAGGACGTCAAGCGGCTGAAGAGCGACGAGGACCTCGACGAAGAGGTGCGCAAGGTGGCGAACCGCGAGTGCCCCGCGTCGACGGCGAAAAACGATGTCGACTTTCTGATCCGCTCCGAGCACGAGATGCGGAAGGTGGCGAGCGCCAAAGACGGCCCGGAGTGCCGCAAGCGTTTCGCCATCATCAAGAAACGGCTCGCGAAGATCCCCGAGAAGGCAGCGCCGTGTAAAGGCGACAAGAACTGCTTCGCCGAACGCCGCAAGCAGAGTCGTGCGCGTCAGAGTGCGTTGTCGTCGCTCGAAGGCGCGTCGAAGTGCATCGCGATGGCCGAGAGCTGCAAAGCGGGGCTGCCGTTCTACACCGAACAGTACAAGCTCCGACTCCGCACGGTTTCCGGCGTCGAAAAAATCGCGGCGCAAGCTTGGGCGACCCAGATCAAGATGGGCTCGCTCAAGTGCAAGCAGTGAGCTGAAATTCAAAGAAGTGACGAGGCCCGCAACGCCGCGGATTCGTTCGCCAAATCATTAACCTTGCTTAATGATTGACTAGGGTTAATAATATCTTCATGGCAAGTAGCGCCCCTGCCTGCAAGCAGCCCTCGCGCAGGGAAATTCACGACGCGATCGACTCGCTCGGTCGGCTGACGGAACTCTTTCAGCACCGACGAGAGCAGCTGGCGGAGGGCGCGGGCGTGACCGAGCAGCAGTGGCGGTTTCTCGAAGAGATTTCGACCGAGAGCTTCATCCCCAGCATGTTCGCTCGCCGCCAAGAGAGCACGCCGGCGGCCGTGTCGAAGGTGCTTCGGCAGCTGCTCGACAAGTCGCTCGTGTCGGTGAGCGTTTCGAAGACCGACGGGCGCCAGCGCGACTACGTGCTCACGGCGAAGGGGCGGCGAACGCTCGAGCGTTTGGGCCAAGAGCGCGAGCACGCGATTCGGGACATCTGGGCCGACGTCGACCCGAGCGAGCTGTCGGCGTTCACGAGCTTCAGCGGGGAGCTCGCACGCCGACTCGAAGAGTACGCGAGCCGCGTACATGAAAAGGAGTGAACGATGGGACAGACGCTCTACGACAAAGTCTTCGACCGGCACACCGTGCGCGAACTCGACTCGGGCCAGAGCCAGCTTCTCATCGGGCTGCACCTCATCCACGAGGTCACCACGCCGCAGGCCTTCAGCATGCTCGACGAGCGCGGGTGGAAGGTGCTGTACCCCGAGCGCACTTTCGCGACGGTGGATCACATCATCCCGACGAAGAGTCAGCTCCGGCCGTTCAGCGATTCACTCGCCGAGCAGATGATGGCGTCGCTCGAAGCGAACGTGAAAAAACACGGGATCCGGTTCTTCGACGTCGACTCGGGTCGACAGGGCATCGTGCACGTCATCGGCCCGGAGCTCGGCTTGACCCAACCGGGCATGACCATCTGCTGCGGGGACTCGCACACGTCGACTCATGGGGCGTTCGGCGCGATCGCGTTCGGTATCGGGACCTCGCAGGTGCGCGACGTCCTGGCGACCCAGACCCTGCCGATCGAGCGGCTCGAGGTTTGTCGGATCGACGTCTCGGGAAAGCTCGGCCCCGGGGTCTATGCCAAGGACGTCATCCTTCACGTCATCGAGGCGCGCGGCACCAAGGGCGGCGTGGGGTTCGCCTACGAGTACAGCGGCGACGTGTTCGACGCCATGACGATGGACGAGCGCATGACCGTCTGCAACATGAGCATCGAGGGCGGCGCGCGCTGCGGCTACGTCAACCCCGACGAGACGACCTACGAATACCTTCGTGGTCGCGAGTTCGCACCGAACGGCGATGCGTGGGAGAAGGCCACAGAGTACTGGGAGTCGGTCAAGACCGACGCCGACGCCGAGCTCGGCGATGTGGCGCGTTTCGACGGAGCGAACATCGAGCCGATGGTCACCTGGGGCATCACGCCGGGGCAATCGACGAGCGTCGGCGGAACGATCCCCGAAGCAAGCACATTCGACGAGGCCGAGCGTGTTCAAGTCACCGAAGCCTACGAGTACATGGGCCTCGAACCGGGTCGAGCCATCGCCGGAACTCCGGTGGATGTGGCGTTCATCGGTTCTTGCACCAACGGGCGGCTGAGCGATTTCGAAACCGTCGCCAAGCTCGTGGAAGGTAGAGGGCTCCGGGTCAAGTCCGGTGTGCGCGCCCTCGTGGTCCCCGGCTCCCAAGAGGTCCGGAAGCAGATGATCGATCTCGGCTACGCCAAGACCCTCGAGGAAGCAGGCTTCGAAATTCGCGACGCTGGCTGCTCGATGTGCCTCGCGATGAACCCCGACAAGCTCGAAGGGCGTGAGGTGTGTGCGTCGAGCTCGAACCGAAACTTCAAGGGCCGGCAAGGATCGCCGACGGGCCGCACGCTCCTCATGAGCCCGGCGATGGTGGCCGCGGCGGCAATCGCCGGTGAGGTCGCCGACGCCCGCGAGCTCTTCAACCCGAGCTGAGGAACGACCGATGAAAGACGACAAACGCACGGTGATGACCGGGCCCGCGGTGCCCGTCCGCGGCAACGACATCGACACGGATCGAATCATTCCTGCCCGGTTCTTGAAGTCGATCACCTTCGAGGGACTCGGCGAGCACGTGTTCGCCGACGACCGCGCGCAGCTCGCCGACGCGGGAAAAACCCACGCTCTCGACGATCCCCGGTTTTCCGACGCGACAATCCTGCTCGTGAACAAGAACTTCGGGTGCGGCTCGTCCCGGGAGCACGCGCCGCAGGCGCTCAACCGGTGGCATAAGGGGATCCAGGCCATCGTCGGGGAGTCCTTCTCCGAAATCTTCTTCGGCAACTGCCTGACGATCGGGATCCCCGCGGTAGCGGTCGACGAAGTCGCGATGGCCAGGCTGATGGCCGCCGCCGAGACCGGCGCCGAGGTGCGCGTCGATCTCGAATCGAAGACGGTGTCCGCCGGTGAGGAGAGCTTTCCCGCACGCATTGCCGAGGGCGCGCGCAGCCAGCTGGTTTTCGGCAGTTGGGATACGACCGCGGAGCTTCTGAGCGCAGAATCCGAAATCGCGAAGACCGCCGAGGGCGTTCCTTACTTTCACGGATGGTGAGTCGTCGGCCGCCGACGCGACCCTGATCTCACGATCAGACTTGTGCCCGTCGGTCTCCTCGGTCATCCTCGTCTCGCCATGACCTGGCAGTTCTCCTCCCACCTTCAGCCGCGCTTCGACATGAAGCGAACGGCGCCGCACGCGATCGCGATGCTCCGAACGGAGATCGTTGCGGTCACGGAGATTGCAGCGGTCGCCGTTTGCGGTGCCGTGGAGGTCCCCGGGTAACTCCCTCAGGTCATTTCTCAGCAGAAAAAGCCTTCCGGGAATCCCCCTCGGAAGGCTTTTTTCGTTTCTGGAGCTTCGTCATGACGAGTCGAACAAAACTCGACGCCAACCCCGCGCTCTTGTGCGTGTTCCACGCATTGCACTCGACGCTGTTCCCGCTCGCGGTCATCACGCTCTTCTACAAGCGGGACCTCGGCATGAGCGTGACGACGATCTTCGTCGTCCAGGCGTTCTTCGGGCTCGTCGTGGCGCTGCTCGAGTTTCCCTCGGGCTACGTGGCCGATCGCTTCGGCTACCGGCGCACTCTCGTGTTCGCGTCGTGCCTGATCACGGTCGGGTGGGGTGCCTACGCCGCGGCGGACACCGTCATCGGGGTTTTCCTCGCCGAGGGGCTGCTCGGCGTGGGGTTTTCGTTCCTCTCGGGGGCGGACTCGGCGCTCTTGTACGAGAGCCTGCTCGCTCGGGGAAAAGAGAACGAATTCCGCGCGTGGTTCGGCCGCATGCGCTTCTTCGGGCAGCTCGCCGAGGGCACCAGCGCGATCGCCGCCGGCGTGCTCTACGCCAGCTGGTCGCGGTTGCCGTTCGTGCTCGAGGCTTGCGTGGCCTTGGCGGCTGTGTTCGTGGCGACGCGGCTCGTGGAAGCGCGCGCCGTGCAGGCGCCGGTGGAAAACCACGCCGTGCGAGTCAAACAGATAGTGCTCTACACCCTCAGAGACAATCCGAGGCTGCGCGCGCTCTTGTTCGTGAGCGTGTCGTTCGGGCTCGCGTCGTTCATCCCCGTCTGGTTGATTCAACTCTACGCGACGGATGCGGGGGCGCCGGTCACTTGGCTCGGGCCGCTGTGGGCCGTGGCCAATTACTCCGTCGCCCTCGGCTCTCTGTTGAGCGACCGCTTCGGACGACGCTTCGGGGTTCTGCCCGTTTTATTGGGGGTCGTCGCATTGGTGGCGGTGTCGTACGCGGGTCTCGGGTCGAGCCATGCCCTGTTCGGGTTCGCCTTCTACTTCCTGTTGACCTTCGGACGTGGGCTCAGTGCGCCGCTCCTGCAGCACGAGGAGCAGTCGCTGATCCCGTCGGCGGACCGCGCCAGTCTGGTGTCGTTTCGCAGTCTCGTGTTCCGCGTGACGTTTCTCGCCATCGGCCCGTTGGTCGGCGCCGGGGTGGATCGTCACGGGCACCACTCGCTCTTTCTGTTCTGCGGGTTCGGCGTCGTCGTGTTGTTGCTCGTCGGTCTCTCTCGCTTCTTGCGGAGCTACCGCGGTCGCTCAGTTGAGCGAATCCTCGGGCGCTCCGGCGGATGACGGAGCGCTCCGGGAGAACGGTGCGGCTTGATGGTGCACCATTTTCCAGTCCTCACCGTCGCGGGCGAAAATGTTCGTCGCGACCAGCTGGTTACCTTCCATGTTCTCGGTGCAGGTCACGAAGGCGCAGTCGCCGATGACGAGCGCTTTCGCGTCGGAGCATTCGATTTCCGGCGAGTCGGGGTTCTGCAGAATGGCTCTCCAGCTGGCGATGACCTGCGTGCGACCGTGTAGCGCCTGCCAGCCGGGATGGATGCATGCCACGAGGTGCGCCGTGGACCAGAGCGCCTCCATGCCCCGACGGTCTCGTTCGGCAAACGCGCGGTAAAATGCTTCGTTTGCCAGAAGGACTCGATCTTCTTCGGTGCTCATGTGACTCATGAGAGACCGTGAGCACGTTTTCCGAGCGCGGCAAGACCGAGCGCGAGCCGAACTCGCTGGCCCGCGCGCTCGAGCGGGCCCGAGCCAAAAAAATCGAGTTCTTCGACCTCACCGGGAGCAATCCGACCATCGCGGGGCTCCGGTACCCGAGCGAAAAAATTCTCGAGGCGCTCGGCGCCGCCGGGGCCCTCGACTACGAGCCGGAGCCTTTCGGCTTGCTGTCGGCCCGCGAGGCGGTCGCGGCGGACCTCGAGAGCCGAGGGTGTCCTGTCTCGCCGTCGCGCATCGTGCTCACGAGCAGCACGAGCGAGGCGTACTCGTTCCTATTCAAGCTGTTGTGCGACGACGGAGACGAAGTGTTGGCGCCGCGTCCGAGCTATCCGTTGTTCGAGCACCTGGCTCAGTTCGAAGGGGTCCGACTGTCTCGGTACGGCCTCGCGTACGACGGGGCGTGGCATCTCGACGTGGCGTCCCTCGGTCGAGCTAAACACGAACGCGCCCGCGCGGTCTTGACGGTGTCGCCGAATAACCCGACGGGCTCCTACACCAAGAAGGAAGAACTCGAGCGGATCGTCGACCTCGGGTTGCCGATCATCAGCGACGAGGTGTTCGGCGCCTACGGGTTCCGCGACGACCCGATGCGCTCGACGACGGCGCTCGAGGCCGAAAGCAGGTTGGTTTTTTCCCTCGGCGGACTGTCGAAACAAGCCGGGCTTCCGCAGCTCAAGCTCGCCTGGATCGCGGTCGGGGGGCCCGACAAGTTGGTCGACGAAGCCCTGGCGCGTCTCGAGCTGATCGCCGATACCTACCTTTCGCCGGCGACGCCGGTTCAGCGGGCGTTGCCTAGGCTGCTCGAGATCTCCGGATCGGTGCATGACCAGATCCGGCTGCGCATTCGGTCGAATCTCTTCGCTCTGCACCAGGCCATCGACGAGGACTCGCCCGCCACCGTGCTCCGAGTCGAAGGGGGCTGGTATGCGATCGTGCGGCTGCCGACGACGTCGAGCGAAGAAAAGTGGGTGCTGCGCCTGCTCGAAGAGAAGCAGGTCGTCGTCCAGCCGGGTTGGTTTTACGACTTTCGGAGCGAAGCCTATGTCGTCATGAGCCTGCTCACCCCCGAAGGCGTGTTTCGCGAAGGGGCCAATCGACTCGCGGCGCTCGTTGGGGCATGAATCGCGCCGGTCGAGAGCGGTTCTGGTTCCATCACTGCCCGTGCTCTCGCTATGATTCTTCGCTCGCACCATTTCGCTTGGTGCGTGGAGAAAGGACCAGACGATGAAGAAAGCTTGGTTGCTGGCGGTGCTTGTCGCGGGCTGCGCGTCGATGACGGCCTGCAAAGGGGGCGGCGCGGAAATGGTGAAGGCCCAAGAGGGGTTCGCTGACGAGGCGTGCGCGTGCAAGGAGCTTCCGTGCGTGCAAGAGGTCCAGAAGAAACAAGCGGCCTGGATCAAAGAGCACGGCGGCGCCGCCGTGGGCGACGAGAGCGACTACGAAAAAATCGAGGCGGCGAACAAGAAGCTCACGGACTGCGTCACGAAGGTTGCGCAAGCGGTGTCCGGCGGCGGCTGAGCCGCGGAGCCAAAGAGCTACCAAGCGTCCCCGCCTTCCGAGGCGGGGCGGGCGGGGCCCGGGTGCAACCCGCTCGATTCGTGCTATTTCCCCCACTGTGAGAACAAACGCAGTCGCCACGGCGTTTGCTGCCGTGCTCGGGGTCTCGACCAGCTTCACGGTCGCTCATGCGGCCGAGGGTGAAGAAGCACCGACGATCGATCTGGTCGGGCAGGGGAGCGAGGAGCCGGAGAACACGATCGATCTTTCCGGCCCTCCAAAAAAGCCGCTCGAGCGGCGCACCTTTCATCTCCACGAGGGCTTTTATCTTCGGATGAACCTCGGGGTCGGTGTGCTCCGCGCGAACATCGACGACGACGGAACTTCGGCGTTCGACCTCGACCTCGCCGGTTTCTCCACCGGGTTCGACGTGCTCATCGGCGGCTCACCCGCCCGCGGGCTCGCCATCGGTGGCGGGTTTTTCACCAACACGGCGATCTCGGCGAGGGTGGAGCGTGGCTCCCGCGACGTGGGGGACCGGAACATGACGGTAGGGTTCTTGGGCCCGTTCATCGACGGTTTTCCGAACCCGAAGAAGGGCTGGCATCTCGGGGGCACGATCGGTCTCGCGGCCGTGAAGGTCGAAGAGGATTCCCCCGGCGACGACGTCGCTAGCGCCAAGGGTCTTGGCGGCGCCGCGTGGTTCGGTCACGGGTGGTGGGTCGCCGACGAGTGGTCGATGGGGTTGATGCTTCGTTTCGCCGCGAGCGCGACCACAGCCGACGACAGCGTGCGCGATCTCACCATCGGCACGTTCTCGAGCACGCTGATGTTCTCAGCGCTGTATCACTGACGAGTTTCGCAGCGGGGATCAGGCCGCGCGGCGGCGGCGTAGACCGGCCAGGGCGACGAGAGCGAGCGCGGCGGCTCCCGCAGCGTTGCCGGTGCCGTTGTTGTCGAGGCGGCAGCCGCAGCCGCCGGGCTTTTCTTTGATCGTCGTCGGCTCGTCCGCGACCTCGTCGAGGGCCTCTCCGGTCTCTTCGGCGCCGACGAATTCGAGATCGCCCGCTTCTTCCTCATCCCCTTCTTTGCTGCCCTCTTCGCCCTCTTCGCCCTCTTCGTCGCCGTCTTCGACTTCGCCGTCCTTCACCTTTTTCATCTTGCTCTTCTTCTTCTTCCCGTCTTCACCGGGGATGAAGCTGATGGTGCGGCGGTCGATGACTTTGTTTTCGCCCTCGAAAGTAATCTTGGTCTGACCGCCGATGGTGCGGCCGCTGGCGTCGCGGATTTTCACCTTGTACTCGCCGGCCTCGAAGCCGTGACCACGAGTGACCTTGAACGAAAACTTGGTTCGCTTCTGGGTCTTGCCGTCTCTCGGATCGATGAAGCCGACATCTACGCTCTCGATGAGCGACTGGCGGTGCTGCAATGGCACGCGCCGTTCGGTGAGCACGCCCTTCTTGTTGCTCGGGTTCGCCGTGTCGTCGACGCGAGCTCGCTCGAAGTACGCCACCGGTTGGAACTCGAACTTCATCGACATGTGCGGGATGTCGGGAGGCTTCGGAAGGAAAATCGCGACCTCGATTTTCCACGACTTGGTGTCGGTGCGCTCTTTGATGGTCTTTTTCGTCCACTGGACACGACCCACCGCGAACGCGGGAGTCGAGGACAGAAACACCGCGAGCGCGAGCGCAGTGAGAGCCAATCGTTTGATCCAAAACATCGATTTCGCCGTGAGCATCTCGACCTCCGAGCGTCGGAACGCTACCATCCTCCACAGCTCGTGTGGACGGGGGAACCCGAACGTTTTGGTCTCGTCGGTTTCGTCGGGGCTGCGCTGCTTTTTTCCCCTGTCGCTGGATGCGTCGCTGGGGGCTGCGCGGAGCCTTCGCTGCCGCCCGCCGAGCCCCCCACGGCGGCAATCGCACTCGAGCTCGCCGACGCGGGCCGGTCTTCGAGCCCGTCAGCTTCGCCCACCGCGGTCGGGGGAACGGCGGAGGGAGAGCCGGGGGGCAGGGACCGCGGCCCCGCCGCGGCGCCAGACGCCGGGCCCTGCGACGACTCGCTCGGTAGCCGGCTCGCCCAAGTGAGCTGCGACGGCACGCGAATTCTCGTCGCGCACCCCGTCGCGCTTCACCCCAAGCGCACCATCCCCGAGCAACCGGTCCGAAAAACGCTGGACGCGGTCGCGCGTCTGATGGCCGAGCGTCCCGACATCCAGCTCCTGCGGATCGAGGTCTACACGTCGCGCCGCGTGGGGGATTCGGCTGGACAGCGGCGTGGCGAAACGCTCGCCGCCCAAGGTCGAGCGGATTCGGTCTTTCGGTACCTCTGGCGCAGGCGCGGCGTTTCCGCCGAGCGCATGGAGGCGGTTGGGTATGGCCAACCCGCCACCGTCGAAACCCCCGCGTCTCGCTGGCCGGCGGTGCTCCACATCGTCCAGCGGGCAGCTCCGAGGTAGGCGGAGGCCCCCCGGGTTGGCCCGTTCGGCGTCAAAATGGCTGATTTGTGGCCCCGAACCCACGATTCGCACTTCCTCTTGGGGTTCTGAAAAAACTCACCTAACCTGCCGCCCCATGCGACGCGGGAAGGTGTGCGCTACGGCCGCACTCGTGGCCGGACTTGCGTTTGCAGGTGAGGCGGGCGCACAGACGCTCAAACCGCGTGACAACGCGTTGAACCCGACGAAGCCGGGCAACGACATCATGTTCGACACGCTCTTCATCGGAGCGCAGTTGAGCTACGAGAACCGCACCGATCTCGAGCCGGGCATGAGCCAGATCAAGTCGCGGGTGAGCACTCTCGTGACGACGCCGTTTTTCGACGGCAGCCTCAACCTCGACATCAGCGTGTTCCTCTACAACTTCGGCGTCAGCGTCGGGTTCAAGGACGTTTGGCGGACGCATCAGGGCATCGACCCGAGTTGTGCCGCGCTGCCGAACACGACCGACACGCAGTGCGCGAGCAACCGCGCGAACACTCGCGACCGCCGAGTGTTCCAAGAAGAAGCGAAGACCGATCAGGACTTCGCCAACATCTTCAAGCATCAGACCTACCCGTACCTCGAGGGCAGGTTTCAGTTCGCGTTCCCGCTCGGGGAGTCGTGGACGCCGCGACGTTTGACCGCGCCGCTCCTATTTCTCAACCGCACCTTCGTCCGTTGGGAGGATCGCGCCAACGCGACCTTCGACTGGCTTCACATGACGCCGCACGATGGTGGAGTGTTCTTCAAGTACGAAGGCACGATGTTCTATCGTCACCGCGACTTCGGTGGCATTGGGCCGAGCGTCAGGTACATGAATCTCCGTCGGAGCGAGCCCGTCCCCGACGGTGCGGGTGGATTCGGCCGCCGCTCGAAGCGCGCGCACGAAATCGCTTACGGCTTCACGCTTGCTTCCAATGTGGGTTGGCGCGCCGGGTCAGACGACGTGCTGCTCTTCCAGATCATGGCGGACATCGGCGACAACAAAGCCGGGACGCACTCGTTCCAAGAGTTGTTCGGTGGGGAGTGGCCGCTGCAGGTTCTGCTGGTCTATCGGACCGTGCTGAACCTCTGAGCCTCTGACGCTCAGTCCGCACCGTCGGCGTCCGCGGCGTCGGCACTGCCGTCGAGATTGCCTGCGTCGGCGCCAGCATCGACACGAGACGGATCGCAGCCGCAGCCTCCTGCCGGAGTGCACACGGGGTCGAGCGGAGGTCGCACGCAGCAGCTGCTCGTTGGCGCGCAGCTCTCACTGCCACACCGGATCCCCGCCGCGGCGACCGGGCCGCCGTCCGGCGCGACCGCATCACCACCGTCCGGCGCGCTGGCGTCGCCGCCGCGAGAGCAGCGGAAGAGAAAGCCTGGCAAGAGCGAGCTCGGCTCGCAAATGAAGCCGGCCTCGCCGCATCCGGCTACGGGATCGCAGATTTCGAACCACGTCTCGCCGCGGGTATCGATTGAGCTGGCGCAAGTTTCGAAGCACGAGAAGCGGTCGTAGACTCCTTCGGCGAGCCGGCCGCAGCACCGCCTGTCCGCGTCGCAGTCCTCCGGGCCGTCGCACACGACCTCGGCGACGTTCGAGCAGATGGACGTCGAATCGGGCGCGCAGCTCGACGCCTCGAGGCCGAACGCATCGCGAGGAACGCAGCCGAGCCCACTCAGTCGGTCGAGACCGCCACACGTGCCTGTCGGCGTGCAGCACCCGGGTAGCTCACGCCCCGCGGTCGTCGCCACGGATTCACATTCCGGACTGACGCCCCCAGGTTCGCCGAGCGCAAAACACCCGTTGGCTACGGGAGACCGGTATGCGCATTCGTCCGCATCCGTACAGCACCTCGTCACGCCGAGGCTTTCGAGCTCTGCCGATGGCGGCTCGCATTGGGTTCCGTTGCAGGTGACGGGGCCCGGCGGCGCGGCGTCGAACTCGTTCGGGGGCTCGGGCTCGGGTGTGGGTGCGACCGGCGTGCTCTCGGAGCAGGCGAGCAGGCTGACGAGCGAGACCCAGCCAAAGAGCGCCGATCGTTCGAGTGACATCACTCGTCCTTCGCTCGTCCCGGCAGGCGACCGAAGGTCTGCATCGCCAAATCGTGCAGGTCGCGGCAAGCGTCGATGCCCAAGTCGGTGCTCTCGAGCGGGTCGTCGGCGAGGTTGAAGCAGCTCCAGTTCTTGTCCCACGACCGTGCCTCGAGCTTCATGCTGCCTTTCATGTAGCCCCAATTTTCGAACGCGCAGCTCCAAACGCCCGCGCAGTTGGTGAGCGGCATCGCCCGGTCGTGCACTTTGCCCCGAAGAAGGCTGTCTCCGATGATTCTCGACTTGAACGGTTCGAGCTCCGGGGCGTCCCAAACCCCCATGAGATCCATCACCGTGACGGCGATGTCCGGGTGAAAGACGAATTCGTCGGCGTTCGAGGTGAGGTGCTTCGATTCGTCCTCCGTCAGGGTGCCGCGCGGTGCGTCCACCCACCCGGGAACTTTGATCTCCTCGTCGAGCACGCTGAAGGTGTGCCCGGTCTGACCGTGCTCTCGAAACGCTTCGGCGTGGTCGCTGGTGTAGACCACGACGGTCCTGTTGCCCACCTCCGACGCTCGAAGGTGCTCGAGGATCGAGGCGACGTGGATGTCTTGCTGGTGAACCGAGTTCTTGTAGTGGTTCCAGAACTCCTCGAAGGTGTCGGCAGCCTTGCTGGTCGTCGCGGGTTGGAAGGGCTGGGGCAGCTTTTCGTCGACGTAGTAGGGGTAGTGAACGTTGGAGAACTGCACGACCGCGAGGAACGGCTCCTTCAAGTCGTCGATCTCCCGGTTGACGTGCTCGGCGAGCAGGTCCTCGCGAGCGCCCATGTCGAGGTCGCAGGTGGGGTCGATGTCGGTCGCGCTGATGAACTTCCGGGCGCCGAGGTCTTTCACCCAGAGGCGAGCGTTGCCGAACATCATGTTCTGGCTCGTCCAAAAAGCCGTGTCCCAGCCGGCAGCGTTGGCGTAGTCGAAGATGACGGGCCACGTGTGCAATACGTCGCGGGATTCGTGGGGGCCGATGCCCGCCCAGAGAACCGCGAGCGAAATCGCGGTCGACGAAGCCAGCGACCGGACCTGCCGGAGCGGATAGCGCTCGGGGGCGAGTCGGTTCGTCGCCGCGGTGCGGATGCACGACGGGTCGTAGGGCACACAGGTCGCGTCCGCACGAACGCTTTCGAGAATCAGGAGCATGACGTTGCGCGGCACCGGAGGTTTCGTGGAGATCTTGCCGACCTCGAGCGACTCTCGTTCACGCGGCCGCAGCTGGTTCGATTGCTCGGTGAACCCGAGCTGGGTGCGGATGAGCCCGCCGACGCCGTGCAAGTATAAGACGTCGGGCACCGATGCCTGGGCGTGGCGGTGCTGGGTAGGGATGAAGAATGTGGCGACGAGCGCGACTGGCGCCAAAAAGAACGCGACGCGCGCCGGGCGCCGCCGCGGCCGGAGCACCCGACGGCCGACGACGATGAGCGCTGCGCCGAGTACGAAAAACGGCAGCTTCGCCCAGACGTAGTTACCGATGTCCGCCAGGAGCTGGTTGATGACGCTGTCGGTGAAGTTCGACGCGAACTTGGACACGTCGACGTTCAGGTAGGCGTTGTACTGGTCGAAAAAGTACTGCTGCCCGCCGAACGAAAACGTGAGTGAAACGAGGAACAAGCCAGCGAACAAGAATCGGCCGATGCCTCTCTGACGAAGCGCCGCGTACAGCAATAGCGCCCAGAGGACCAGACTTTCCACGACCGACGCCGCGTAGGTCCCGAGGTGCGTGCCGCTCAGATCTGCGAGCCGGTCCCCTCGGCGCCAAACGTCCAAAGCGACTCCCAAGAGCGCGGGTGTCGCCAAGAGCACGAGGCTCGCCGGCCGCTGCCATCGGAGCCGGCGTCGCAGTGTCGCAGAGGTCGGCACCGACCGCTATATATCGAGCATCCAGCTCGTGAGCACGTAGTTCGCGATCAGGATGCCGACCGCGCTCTGCACGACGGCGTTGGTCGTCGCGTCGCCCACACCCTTGGCGCCGCCGGAGGCATAGAAGCCCTGACGACACGAGATGGCGGCGATGAGAAATCCGAAGACGGCGGCTTTGATTTCGCCCATCCAGAAATCCTTCGGTACGGCGGACTCCTCGATGTTCATCAGGAACACTCCTGGGTCCACCGAAAGCCATTCGACGGCGACGACCCAAGCGCCGGTCATGCCGACGCAGGTGTAGAGCACCGTGAGAAGCGGCACCATCAGCACTGCGGCCAGCAGACGCGGGCTGAGCAGGTATTGGACCGGGCTGACACCCATCGTGACGATCGCGTCGATCTGCTCGGTGACGCGCATGTTGCCGAGCTGCGCCGCCATCGCGCTGCCGGCGCGCGCGGTGACCATGAGACCCGCGAACACGGGGCTGATTTCCCGCGTGAGCGAGAGCGCGACGATCGAGCCGACGGCGCCTTCCGCGCCGAACGCGCGCAGGGCGTTCACCGTTTGCAGCGCGAGCACCATTCCGCTGAAGACACCGGTCAAGCTGATGATGAACACCGACTGCACGCCGATGAACTCCATCGCATCGAAGAGCTGGCTAAATCGGTAGGGCGGACGAATGAGCCACGATAGCGAGCGCCCGGTGAGCAGAACGAGGGAGCCGAGGCCGTCGAGCAGGTTGAATACGGGTTGGGTCAGCCGAGTGCCGAACCCTTCCGCATCGTCGTCCGACGTATCAAGTTCCGCCACGCGTCGGGTTTTAACACCCGGCAGCGCCCTCTACGAGTTTCGCCCGGAGAGCATCGACAACCGCGGCGGAACGCTCGCCGGTAGCCGAGATCTCGGCCCCGCGCGGCTCACGTTCCAGCCGCACGACCACGGCGTCCCCCCCGAGCGCTTCGACGAATGGCTCACCCCACTCGACGACGACGAGTCGACCTTCCCCGCGCATCGCGGCGAGACCGAGGTCGCGCACCTCGTCCGGGCTGTCGAGCCGGTAAACGTCGGCATGCGCGACCGGAGGAACCGTAGGGTGCTCGTTGACGAGGGTAAACGTCGGACTAGTGACCGGCTCGACCGTGGGGAGACCGAGCGCGCGGCAAAGCGCCCTCGTCAGGAAGGTTTTTCCGACGCCGAGGGGACCGTTCAGTGTCAGGCAGTCGCCCGCGGCGAGGACCGACGAGAGGGCGCGAGCCAAACGTGTGGTCGATCGACGGGTCGGCAGCTCGACGCGAAGTGTCTCCATTTTCGCGCCGGCCCTCATCGACCATCACCAAAGATCCGCGTCACCGACGGACCGTGCCGAGCTTTCGAGACATCACTCGCCTGCCCGCGAACCCACGGCTCTCAGTCGACCAGAGTGGCGCCTTGGCTTCAGCAAGCCGTCGTAGGGCGCGGGCGTGAAGCTCCGCCACCGCTTTGGCGTCGTCGACTCGGTCGAGGGGAAGGCCCTTGAGCGCAGCTTCGGCCAAGAGCGCGGCATCGTGACCGAGCGTTTCGAACCAAGTCGGGGTCGACCCGGTGGTCTTTCGCCAACGCGTGACTTCCGAGGGCACATCGGCGTCGTAGGGGAAGGTGCCGGCGCCGACCGCGAGCCCGCGGCCCTCCGCGACCTCCAAGAGCAGACCCGCCGAGTCGAAGCCGAAGGCAAACGTCGGACTGAGTCCAGCCGCTCGAGCCTCGGCCATCGCGTCGCGAGAGCACCCGACGCTGCCGAGCAAAAGCAGGGCTTCGGCTCGGGTTCGCAGCCACTGGCCGACGGGGAACCGCGGCTGACCCGCCACTGCCGTCGAATCGCAGGGCACGCCACCGGGGCCCACCCGAGCCACCGACGTGACGCCGTCCTTTCGGAGCGTCGCCTCGAGCGCCTCGGCGCCATCATTCGAGGTCATTCCGAGCACGAAGGTGTGTTGATGGCGGGAGCCGAGTTTCTTCGGATGGCGCAGCAGGACGACGGGGATCGAAGATTTCTCGGCGTATGACGACGCGCGCCGCGCAGACTCGTCGTCGAAGCCGGCGACGAGCACCGTCGCGCCGTCGCCGGCGAGCGCCGCGAGAGCTCTTTCCACGCCGTCCATTTCGCCGCCGTCGTCGCGAGTGAAGAGCCGCACCGCGTCGTGCTTCCCTGCCGCTTTCGGCAGACCGAGGGCGCGTGACATGCCCGCTGCCGCTTCGGAGCTCCGTCGCCGACTGGTTTCGTCCGCCAGACTCAGCACGAGTCCCACCGCGCGGCCCGCCACCCGCGGCAACACGCTGCCGCCAGCGGCCAGCTGTTGCAACCGTTCGCCGACATCCCCGATGCGAAGCCGGGCCGGGCCCGAGGCGAGCAGCTGCTCAGCGAGCTGGCCGTCCTCGTTCTCGATGGCGACGTCGGCGAGACGGCGCCAGAGCGTCTTGCGCATCCACGCTCGGGCTTTCGCCGCGCTCGAGTCGTCCGGGGACTCGCTTCTCGTCAGCCGGTCGAGCTTCTTCAAGCTGTCGAGCTGCTCGGCGTTGGGGACACGGCGCACCAGCCGCCCGATGGAGGCCATCACGGCGTCGCTGTCCTCGGTCGACGCTTCGGAGAGCCAGCCCATCATGTACGCGACGGCTTTGGTCCACTCCTTCGCGGCGAGCGCCGCTCGCACGAGCTGCTCGCCGAACAGCAAGCGTTCTTCGGGGTCCACCAACTTGCCGCGCAACGGTTCGAGAAGGGCGAGAGCCTTTTCTGGTTTTTTCTCCCCGACCAGCACCGCGGCTTCGGCGACGTTTGCAAAATCTCGAGCCGCTCCGCGCGGCCCCTCCCTCGTCTGGGCGGCGAGGTCACGCGCTACGGCGAGCTCGCCTCGTTCGACGTGGAGCCACGCGAGATAGACGCGGACCAAGCGAGCCCGATTGTCGCTCGGAAAGCGTTCGAGGAACTGCTCGAGGGGTTCCTTCAGCTTCTGCCGCTCGGCGGCGGTGGACCCCGTCCAGCGCTTGTGCAGGACTCGAAATTGGGCCTGGGCCTCTCGGCTGGCCGAGAGCGCGCTCTGGGGTGGCGGCGAAGAAGGCTCCTTTTTGCCGCACCCGAGGACGGGGGCCGCGACGAGCATCAGAGCCAGCAGAATCCACCGCGAGCCTCGGCTTGACGGAGCGGTGGGGTTCTCGTATTCCGCGGCTCGGAAATGCATCGACCCGGGGTTTTTTCCGCGGTGACGCAGCTCCAAAGCAGGCTCGAGGGTGCCCCTCTTTCCTAAAGAACGCCGCGCCTTCGTCCTACACCGGCTGTTCAGCCTCACGGGCGCGCTGCCCGTTGGCGCGTTTCTGGTCGTGCATCTGTGGACTCGCGCGAGCGCCCTCGGGGGGCGGAAGCATTTCGACAGCGCCGTCACCGCCCCGGAGCATACTCCTTACCTGTTGTTCTTCGAGGTCGTCTTCGTCCTCCTGCCGCTTTTGTTCCACGCCTTGTACGGGATCAGTCTGAGCTTCGGGGGACGTTGGAACGTCGGAAGCTACAGCCATTCGCGCAACTGGATGTACGTGCTCCAACGCGTCACCGGCATTTTTGCGTTCGCGTTCATCGGCTATCATTTCTACGAGTTCCGACTACAGATTCTACTCGGGCACATGGTGCCAGGAGATCTGTTCCCGAAGCTCTGCGCCAGTCTGTCGGCGACCATCACCGGCGGCATCCCGCTTCGGGCAATCCTGTACCTCGTCGGCATGGGCTCGTGCGTCTTCCACTTCGCCAACGGCATGTGGGGGTTCTGCAACACCTGGGGCATCACGGTTTCGGTCCGGTCGCAGCGGGTGGCGGCGACGGTGTTCGGTTTCGTCGGGATCTTTCTGTTTTTCCTCGGCGCCAACACCCTCGTCTACTTCGCTACGGGCTCGAAGCTGCCGCTGTTGGGCATGGCGGAAAAAGGTAGCCAAACCATGAGCTGCTCGGACGTGAACTGACCCATGGCCAAGACGAGCCCCCTCAAGAGCGAGCGCGGCAAGCTTCGCCGCGTGATCGTCGTCGGCTCCGGCGTCGCCGGGCTCTCCACCACGCTCGCTCTTTGTGAGGCCGGTGTGGCGGTTTTGTTGATCAGCCTCGGCCCATCGAGCCGAGCGGCGTCGGCCTGTTTGCAGTCGGGCATGAGCGCGGCCCTCGGGCTCGACGGCTCCGGCGACAGCCCGCAGAATCATTTCGAGGAGTCCGTCGAAGCTGGGCGCTTCTTGGCGAACCAGCCTCCGGTCCAAGCGATGACCCGAGCGGCGCCCGGGATTTTGGAGCGCCTGCAGCGGATGGGAGTGCCGTTCGAGCGGACGACCGAGGGTCGAGTCGCCCAGGGCGGCTCCGACGGGACCGCGGCGCAAAGAACCGCGTACGCGGGGTCGACGACCGGGCTGCACGTGGTCAGCGCACTTTCGGAGCAGGTGAGGCGCTGGGAGGCCAAAGACGTCGTGGACGAGCACGGCGTCGAGGTGCCCGGTGAGACGATGGTGCACCGCCTCGAAGGGTGGGAGGTCGTGCAGGTCGTGCTCGACGACAACGGCGTTGCCGTAGGGGTCGCGGCGCAAGAGCTTCGTACGCTGAGGATCAAAGCCCACGCCGGCGATGCCGTGTGCCTCGCGACCGGTGGGGTTGGCCACGTGTTCAGTCGATCCACGGCCGGCACCCGGCAGACCGGCACGGCAGCGCTGGCGGCTCATCGTCAGGGCGCCGCGATGGCGAACATGGATCTGCTGCACGTGCACCCGACGGCGTTTCCCGCGGCGGACAAAGCTCGCGCCGTCGGGGAGAAAGCCCGCGCACTCGGCGGGCGGATCTGGCTGCCGCGGGAGGCGGCCGACAAACGCGCTGGCGTGGAGATCCCGGAGAAAGAGCGCGACTACATCCTCGAGCGTCGCTTCGCCGAACTCGGGAACCTCGCGTCGGGCTGGGACGCCGCCACGACGCTGGTCGAAGCGTTCGTCGACAAGGGCCGAGGCATCGCGGATTCCGATGGAGCCGTACAGCCGCTGGCGTACCTCGATCTGACCCACCTCCGACGGAGCGAGCTCAGCCGTTCGCTCGGGCCGCTGCTCGATTCGCTCGCCCGGGCGAGTGGAATCGATCCCTACAGTCAGCCAATTCGCGTCGGCCCGGCGCCGGCCGGCATCCACGGCGGTCTCTGGGTGGACTTCGAGGCCACCGAGAGCGGCGAGCTCGTCGAAGAGTCGCCGAGAAACCACGCCACGACCATTCCGGGTCTCTACGCCGCTGGCGACGTCGAGTACGGCTACGAGGGCGGTTGCCGCCTCGAAGGCGATGCCCTGCTGAGGCTCGTTCACGCCGGGCGAATGGCCGCCGCCGGAATGGCCGCGTATCGTTCGGCTCTGGCGCGGAGCGCGCTCGACTTGCCGAGCTCGGTCTTCGACTCCGCGCAAAACGCGGCCGACGACGAGTTCAGCGCGATGGTGAGCGCCGGCAAAACACCCGACGGGGACTCGGTGCACTCGCTGCACGCCGACTTGGCCACGGCAATGTGCAACGATTGCGGCTTGCGACGTGACCCCGCGACACTCGATCGCCTGCTCGAAGAGCTCGTTTCGCTCGACGACCGCGCCTCGAGCGCACACTTTCCCGATGGGTCGACGTCTTTCAATCCGTGCACCCAGGCGGCTCGCCACCTCAAGGGCATGGTCGGCATTGCTCGTGTGGTCGCTGCCGCGGCGAAGGCGCGCCTCGCCGACGAGACGCGCCGTACGATCCTGCTCGTCGCCGACGAGGACGGGGGCTCTCGGATCGCGCCAGAGGTGGAATACGAGTGCGCCGGCCGACCGCTGACGGCGTCTTCGGCGATCGATTCACGATTCTTTCAACCCGGCGGGGCGAGCTGATGATCTCTCTCGGGCTCACAGGTTTGGGCGGAAGCTGACATGGCGGACGAAGACGACATCGAGCCGGAAGAATCCGAAGAGGAGGCGGCGACCGGCGACGACGTCGACGCCAGCGAGCCCGCTCGGGAAAAAAGCAAGGAGACCGCGCCGGCCCCAATGCCTGGCGGCTCCGAACTCGTGACTCTGAAGATTCGCCGTCAGGACGAAGGCGCGCGGCCCGAGAGCAAGCGCTGGGAAGAGTTCGAGGTCCCTCGGTCCCCAGGCATGACGGTGGTGACGGCCTTGAACGCGATCCGGCGAGCCCCGAAGAACAAAGCGGGAACGGATGTCGCCCCCGTTGCCTTCGAAGCGACGTGCCTCGAAGAGGTTTGCGGCGGCTGCACGATGCTCGTCAACGGCAAGCCCCGGTTGGCCTGCGCGACGCTGATAGACGAGGTCTCCCCCAAGGCGCAAGCCGTCGTGCTCCAGCCGCTCTCGAGCTTTCTCTTGGTGCGCGATCTGGTCGTCGACCGATCGCGGATGCAAGAGAGCTTGCGCAAGGTGGAAGCGTGGGTCGCCATCGACGCTGCGTCTAGCGACGAGCCCACTCGCCAGTCCCAAACCGACCAACGCGTCGCCTACGAAAGATCGCAGTGCATCGATTGCGGGGCTTGTCTCGAGGCGTGTCCGCAGTTTGGCCCTCACAGTGATTTCATCGGCGCCGCCGCTCTCAACGAAGTCGAGAGGCTCGGTCGACATCCGGTCGGCGGCCTGTCGAATGGTCGAAGGCTCGATGCGGCGATGGGGCCGGGAGGCATTTCCGGTTGCGGCAAGGCGCAAAACTGCGTCGAGGTCTGTCCGCGAAAGATCCCGCTCACCGAGTCGATTGCGGCGGTGGGACGCTCGGCGACGCGTCGTCTTCTAAAAGACTGGATCTTCGGCTGATGGCGCCGTTCTACGAGGCGGTGCGATAGTGCCCAACTGCTACATGCTCATCGCCTGCGGGGGCTCCTCGCTGGATCAGAACAGCAACAACTTCTCGCTTTTCAACCTGGTCGAGCAAATCAACGTTCCCCCGAACGCGCCTCCGCCGCCAAACGGGCTCATTCCGCTAGAAGTCCACGCATACTGGCGTGTCGGTGGTGACGAGATTGGCACCGACTACGAAGCGAGGTTCGTGCTCGTCGCCGAGAGCGGTCTCGAAACCCCGAGCGAGGTCTTCAAGTTTCGCAGCATCACGCCGCGCTTCAGAACTCGGTCCTTCGGCATGCCGTTGCCGCCGGTGGTCGGTGCCTACGAGCTGCGGGTCGATTGGCGCGAGGTCACCAACGAAACCTGGACGCGCGACGCGTCTTCATGGCCGGTGTCGCTCGTCGAGATGCAAACCGAGCAAGTCGTCAAGCACTGAGCTCGAGCATCCGGTCGAGGGGCTTCTTGGCGCGCAGCCGCAGCTCTTCATCCATCTCGAGGCGTGGTTTTAGATCGCGAAGGGCGAGGTACAGCTTCTCCGGGGTGTTGAGCTTCATGAACGGGCACTCGTTGCACGCGCAGTTGCCCTCCGGTGGAGCGGCGATGAGCGTCTTGCCGGGCGCGTTTTTCTGCATCTGATGCAGAATGCCGCTCTCGGTGGCGACGATGTACGCCTCGGCGGCGTCTTCTACGACGAAGGACAGAAGCTTCGACGTCGAGCCGATGTAGTCGGCGGTGTCGAGAAGGGACTCCTCGCACTCCGGGTGGGCGATGAGCTTCGCGTCGGGGTGTCGGGTCCGTAGCTCGACGAGCTTTCGCTCGCTGAATGTCTCGTGCACGATGCACGTCCCCGGGTAGAGTTCCATGTGGCGCCCGGTTTCCTTGATCAGGTATCGGCCGAGATTCTTGTCTGGCGCGAAGAGAATCGTTTTGTCCGCGGGCACCGATTCGACGATCTTCTTCGCGTTGCTCGACGTGCAGATGATGTCGCTTCGCGCTTTCACCGCTGCGGAGCAATTGATGTAGCTGATGGTCACTGCGTCGTCGGGGAACCGGCTTTGCCACTGCTCGAGGCGATCGGCTGGGCACCCGTCCGCGAGAGAGCAGCCGGCGTCGAGATCGGGCACGACGACGATTCGCTCCGGGTTGAGGATCTTCGCGGTCTCCGCCATGAAGTGAACGCCCGCGAAGCAGATCACTTCTGCCTTGGTCTTCTCCGCTTCGCGAGCGAGGGCGAGCGAGTCGCCGATGAAGTCGGCGACGTCCTGGATTTCGCTCTCTTGGTAGAAATGCGCCAACAGAACCGCGTTCCGTTCCTTCTTGAGGCGGACAATTTCGTCGAGCAGGTCGACTTGCCCGATGTCGGGCTCTGTGGCTGCGGCCATCGTCACGACGTCACGCGTAACGTAGGGCGCCCGGCGCCGAGTGGAAAGGGGCTGTCACTCGGGCGTTTTGTCGATCTTCGGCACGGCGTCGGCGAAGGTTTCCTGGAAGAAAGTTGCGGGCTTGGCGGTGGACAAGTCGAGCTCGAAGTCGGGGACCCCCCGGGGAGCGAGCTTGCCGAGCAGCTCCGCGAGCTCGCGCTTGCTCAAGCCGAGCTCCGCGAGCTCGTCGTTCGACAGCGACGCGTCCCGGCCGGCTAGGCCGTCGTCTTTGGTCTGCACGAGTTTTTGGAGAGACGCCAGCTCCATTCGACTCATTCGCGCGCCGCAAACGTCGTAGTCGATCCACGCTTCGTAGGTCAGCGGCGCCACTCGCTTGAGCATCCCGGCCATCACCCGGCCATACTCTTGAATTTCCCATTGCGCGTGGGGGTCCACTCGCAAGGTCAAGAAGTGAAGGAGGTTGTGCAGATCGATCTTCCAGTACCACTGGGTGTAGGTCGAAAGTGGAAGATCGATTCGTGCAAGCTCGCGGGCTATCTCGTTCTCGGTCATCCACTCGTAGGCGCTCGCGCTCGCCGACCGGATCTCGTCGAAGCGTCGCTTGACCTCGGCGTATTGCTCCGGTGTGACGGTGTTGCCGCTCCGGCCCTGGTTGTTCTTCTTGCTCTGGGTTTGCAGCTGCTCTTCGGAAGGGGTGTAGAAGAGCATCGGCATGAGGCTGTAGCGGCCCGAATACTCGTTGACGTTCGCCGTGCGATGCCGAATCCACTGACGGGCGACGAACATCGGCATGCAGCAGTGAAATTTGAGCTCCACCATCTCCGTCGGCGTGGTGTGCAGGTGGCGCCGAAGGTAGCGGATCAGACCTCGTGTCAGATTGCGTTTACGAGTGCCGTATCCGTAGCTCACTCGAGCAGCATGTTCGATCGACTCGTCGGTGCCCATGTAGTCGACGAGGGATACGAACCCGTGGTCGAGCACCGGGAAGTACTCCCCGAGGATCGCTTCGGCCTCCGGAGCCGTCGGCCGCTTGGTTTCGAAACCGCTCATGCTCAGAGCTTCTCCGCGATTTGGACGGCGTTGAGCGCCGCCCCCTTTCTCAAGTTGTCCGCGACGCACCACAGGTTGATCGCGCCCTCGACCGCCAGATCGTCCCGAATTCGCCCGACGTAGACCGGGTCGGTTCCTGCGGCTTTGAGCGGCTGAGGCTCCGCCCCCCGCTCGTAGTGGTCCGGCCCGAGCACGATGCCAGGCGCTTTGGCCAAGAGCTCCCGGGCTTCTGCCGCGTTCATCGCGCGGTGAAACTGCAGATGAAGCGACTCCGCGTGCCCCGTGATCACCGGAACCCGCACGCAAGTCGGCGTAACGCCGATGTCGGGATCGCCGAGGATCTTCCGGGTCTCGTTGACCATCTTGATCTCCTCTTCGGAGTACCCGTCGGTGGATGAGGGTTTCCAGTCGCTGAGCACGTTCATCGCCATCTGCGCGGGGAAGTGTTTTACCGGCGGGCGCTCGCCTCTGCCGATCGCTTCGACCTGAGCCGTCAGCTCGTCGACCGCGCTTCGGCCGCCACCGCTCGTCGCTTGATACGTCGAAACGACGACGTGCTTGAGGCGCGCGGCATCGTGAAGCGGTTTGAGCGCGACGACCATTTGAATCGTGCTGCAGTTCGGGTTCGCGATGATGCCCTTCGGCCGTTGCTCGATGGCCCCGGGATTCACCTCGGGCACGACGAGAGGGACTTCATCATCCATGCGCCAGGCGCTCGAGTTGTCGATGGCCACGGCTCCAGCCGCGGCCGCGACCGGGGCGAACTCACGAGCCGTCGAAGCGCCGGCGCTGAACAGCGCGATCTGGACCCCTTCGAAGGATTTCGGGCCGAGCTCCTCGACGGTGACGCTTTTGCCACGGAACTTGAGCTTCTGGCCGGCGGAGCGTGACGACGCGAGCGCGACCACGCGGTCGACGGGGAAATTTCTGCGTTCGAGCGTCAGCAACATCTCGCGGCCGACGACGCCCGTGGCTCCTACTACTGCAACTACGGCACCCATGTTCTTGCTCCGACCTGACTTGGCGGCTGCAGCCCAGAAAGCCGCCGCCGCAGGCCGGGAACGCTATGCCCGGCCGAAGTGACGCGCAAGCCTACCGCTCCCACACGGCCTTGCTACCCTCGGGAAGTGAGCCGGAAAGTGATCGGTGGGGCGGCGGTCGTTTTCCTCGCCACGCTCGCGTGCGGTCGTGCATCGCCGGCCAAGCTTCCAGACACGGCGCCCGCCATCCGGCAGGTCGTGAAAGCTCCGGCGTTCGTCCGCCCCGCGCGCCTGATGCCCACGCCGTCGTCGAGCCGGGATCTACGTGACGTCGGCGCCGCTGGGGACGAACGCCACATCGTTTACGGCATGCGCGTCGTCGTCGGCCCCCATGGAACTCTTCGCCGTGCGAACGAGCTCCTGCCAAAGGATGGCGGGATCCAAAGCCTGTCATTGCCAGAGCGTTTTGGTGATGGGTACCTCTTTCACACGACCGGATCCGGCAGCACCTGGTTGTGGCGCTCGAAGACCTGGACCGGCGAGCTCGAACCGCTGGCCAATTTGCCTTTTGGTGCCGAGAGTGTCGTTCCCGGTTTCGATCGGATTTACGTCCGGCTGAAGAACAGCCGCGAGACGGTGGCACTCGATCCGGAGTCCGGCGAGCTCACGGATCTCGGACCGTTGCCGGTGAGCCCGACGTTCGGCGCGATGGCGTTTGCTGACGCGTGGCAGGGAGCGGTCTTCGCCGAGTATCGCGGTGTACTCGTGACCTTCGACGCCGGAGCGAGCTGGCGCCCGGCGGGTTTTCGAACCACGTCGCCGCACGTGTCCTTCGAAAACGGAAAACTGCTCGTCCACAGCTCCTCCGGGCGACTCGCCGTGGATCCCAATGGTGTGCTCCGGCAGCAGGGCTACGCCGGAACCGCCGACGGGTTGTTCTCACGTCTCGCCGCCTCGTCGCGCTTTGTCCAACCCCCCAAGGACGACAAGAACCGACGTCACGTTGGACCGCTGGGCCGGGTCCCGCTCAGGGCGGCGCTTCTGCATGGCTGGCCGGACTCGAAGAAGACCGCGATCGTCGCCCATGGCGGTGCGCTCGCGAGGATTTCCCTCGACGACGGGGAGGTCTTGGCGATCGAGCCCAGAGCGTTACCGGCGGGAGCGGGATGCGACGGAGTGCGGCTTGGGAAGTCGTTCGGGTTCGTGTGCGGCGTGGACCGCGGCCAGACCATCATCTACAGCTTCCACCCTCCGCTGACTCTCAAACCGGTGCTCGAGTTCGATGGTCCGCGCTACGTCGCGTCGAGCGGCAACGGAGCGCTCGTGATCCGAAGCTCGTGTGACCGCGAGCAAGACCCCACCGACGCGAGCAGCGCCTATTGCGTGGTGACCCGAGGGGGTGAGGTGCGAGAGATCCGGATTCGCGGCGATCTCGGCGCCGAGCGCGTCGTGGCCCTGCGCGATGGAAGGGCCGCGGTGCTCGTGCCGCCGCGCCACGGCGCCAACGGTATGTTGACGCTGGTCGATGCCGAAGGGCAGGCCAAGAACGTTCGGATGAAGCTGCCCAAGGCGGACAAGTCCACCGTCGCGCTCTTGAAAGCGGGGCTCTGGCTCGATGGCTTCGTCGAATACAAGAAGGGCGAGCTCCGCGGCTGGGTCACGGCGGCCGGCCCTTTCGTGGGCGTGAAGGTGAAGCTCGACGGCACCGTCACCGTGGGAGAAATCGCCAAAGAGGGGCTCGACCGTACGCTCTTGTCGGGCCCCTTCGGTCTCTCGATCGGCCGGATGGGAACGATGGTGGAGTCGACCGACGGGGGCTTCACGTGGCGAGAGCTCGACGTTCCAGTTCAAGTCGGTGGACTCGGCGTGGGGATGCCGAAGCGTGGGGAGGCGGCGCTCGAACGTGGCTGCTCGCCCGTCGGGTGCGCTTTCGGCCATTGGCTACGCGTGGGATGGCGCGGAAAGGGCGACCGCGACGATGATCTGCCGACGGCCCCTGAGCCCGCCTCGACTCGGTTCGAGCGCAGCCGCGGTGGCCGGTGGCTGTTTCATTGCGCGCCAACGGGGGAAGTCGTGAAATCCATCAACACGTCTCCGCCCCCGCGTCGATCGTCGGGTCGCACGTTCCGTCGCCGCTCACTCGGGAGACTATTGAGCGCTGCGGCCATCGAGAGCACGTCGTGGCCGGCGTTTTTCGGTGTCGCGCCTCCCGCGCGGGCGCCGACGGACCTCGCGATCGATCTGGGCATAAGCAGCCGCGACGTTCAACTTCGCGGTTACTTGTGGGGACCCGAGGGCGCGGCGTGGGCGAGGCAAGCGCGGTGGCAGCTCCGTGCCATCGATGCTTTCGCCGTGACGAACTCGGTGTGGTCGACCACCGCGACCCCGGCGCCATGGGCCGATCTCGTCGTCGGTGCGCAGCGCTTCGGTCACGACCCGAGTTTTTCGATGAACTCGAGTTGGTCGGCGTCTCTCGAGCCCGGCGGTTCCGGAGGCGTGCTCTCGATCGCGACGCGGTCGATGACCGAGATGTTCGTCTTTGAAAAATCACGGTCGATCATCAAGGCGGACGTGCCCAACGGCTTGCTCGGGCGGAATGCGCTCAGCGGCGTCGTCAAAGTCGGGGACGCTTGGTACGTCGGCGCGATGAATGGCAGCCACGCGTTCGTGGTGGCGAAGATCCGAGGTGACCAAGTTTCCAAAGTCGGCACCTACCCAGCCCTCTCCCGCTCCGGGCGCGGCGTGCCAACGCTCGTACGCAACGCGCGGGGCAACAGTGTGGGGATTTGGGTGACGGAGGAAAAGACGCGCGCGACTGCGTCGAGCTGGTACGTGTTCCCCATCGACCTCGAGTCGGGAGTTGTCGACACACCGATGCACCTGTCCGCCGAAACCCTCGGCAGGACACCTCCAGTGTGCGGTGTTTCCGACGATGGCTGGCTGCTCGCCGGATCCCCCCACGTCGCGCCGCACATCGAGCTCGTCGGAGGCGCCGAGAAGGTTCGGGTCGACGACGAGCGGGTTCGCCTGCTCGCGACGCCGCTCGGAGTGTGCGTCGAGGCGATGACCGCGCGCGCAAGCGCCGACATTCCGAAGGCGGCGCGCGTGCCCGGCAGCGAATGGCCGCCCTCGGGGGAAGCGACGACACCGTTGACCTTGGTCGGCACGCGTCAGCGTTCGGGTTTTCGTTGCGCGCGATAAATTCGCCCAGCAAACCGTCGCACTGAAATCAGTCAATCGTCAAGACGGTCGCGATTCTCCGTCGCGGGCGCGCGGACGATTTTCTGCGTTTTTCTTTCGTCGCGCGTTTTTCTTCGTCGCACGCTTTTTCCTTCGTCGCACTTTCGTCCCCTCAGGTGCAAGGCGTGCGCCTCGAGGGGCTCTGCATTTTTATCCCTTGGCTGGAGCGCGCGGGGCGGGTGCCGATTGCAATCTTGAAACCAACCGCGCGTCGTCGTGTCGTCGTGGCGTTCGCAACGTCGCGTTTCCTGGTTCGCACGGCCGAGGATCGGTCGTCCATGTCGAGGGATCGGTCGTCGGTGTCGAGCGCACTCCGACATGCACGCGTGCACGCCACGACGACCTCGTCGCGTCTCCAAATTGGCGCGTGATCGCTCTTGCGCTTGTTTGCAATTTGGAACTCCGCCTGCTACCTCACGCATCGTCCGCGTGGAGCGAGGCTGTCCCCCCCCGGCCCCTCTGCGCGGACACTTAGTTTGTGATCTGCCACGGTCGTCGGGGTGCGCCGCGACCTTGCTCGCCGCCACGACGTGACATGACTCGTTGCGATGGGTGCCGAAACCGATCATGCGCAGTCCGTCGAATCCGTTTGCGGTCACCGACGCGTGAGTTCGAGAACGTCCTTTCGTCGATCGGATGGCAGCCGTCGTTCACCGGCCAGCTCGTGATGGGCAATGTCGACGTGCCACTCACCCGACGACGGCACCCTTGCTCGCGGTGTCAGGTTTGTCGCGGCTCGCCGCCGAGGGGGGGGCGGCCAGGGCTCGATTTCCGCCCGGCGGACGGCTCCGGCCGGCTGGCCCAAGCCCGGGTTGTGACATCCCTCCTCTTCCTCGCTACTCTTGCGGGAACGCTTCGCTTTCTTTTCAGCGCGAGCAGGAGGTCTTTTTGAAACCTTTCGATCGTCCACGGTTAGTGGGCTGGGCCGCTATCACGCTTCTCTCGAGCTCGGTGGGGGTATCGAGCTGCGGCTCGGGCTCGAAGAAAGCCAACGACGATGGTACCGGCGGCGCGGCTGGGGCGGCCGGATCTGCGGGTACGGCGGGTGGCGGTGTGGATGCGGGACCGAACCCGCAACCCGGACCGGGCGAGTCGTGCTTCGACTCCGATCCGTCCGCGATTCGTGTGCGCATGAACCCTGCGCTCACGGTGCTCACTCCCGGTCAGACCCGGCGAGTCGAAGTCATCGTGGACCCGGACTTTTGCGAGCCGACGATGGTGTCGTTTTCTTCGGATGACGAGAGCATCTTCACAGCGCCTGCGGCACAGCGGATCGATCTGGTCACGCCACGCGTCTACGTCGATGTCCTCGGCGGCGCCGTCGGTCGAGCGACGTTGACCGCGAGCGTGCCGAGAGGGGACGGAACCGACGCGACCGCAACGTTGCCGATCGACGTTCGTGGTCCCGAGCTACCGGGTTGCACAGGCACGGCTTCGGGCCGCGTAGACGACGGAGGGAGCTTGACGCTCGATCTGGCGTCCGTCGGCTTGCAAACTGGAGCTACCAAACCGAATTCCGGTAGCTTCCTCTGGCACGCGGATC
The DNA here is from genome assembly GCA_029261965.1 of Polyangiaceae bacterium. Lineage (GTDB taxonomy): Bacteria > Myxococcota_A > Polyangia > Polyangiales > Polyangiaceae > JAJDAH01. Next base: position 442 of record JAJDAH010000323.1, on the reverse strand, counting down.
CCTTCGACGCGACGATCGACTGCGGCACCGACCAAGTTCCGTCCGGTTTCACCGCGATAGGTCCGGCGATTTCTTTCGGCCCGGCCACGCTCGGTTTCCAGCGCGAGATTCCGTTCAGCGTTCCGGTGAACCCTGCAGCCATGCCCGACGGGGCTCGCATGCGCCACGTGACGGTCTCCTACACCGGGCCTAGGGTGCAGACGCCTCGGGTCGTGGGTATCGCCGACCCGAGAATCGTGCCGGACGGGGCGGGTTACAAGTTGACCTTCCTGGCCCCGTGGCTCGGCACCTACCAGGCCGTCGTCAAGAGCGACGCCGGCACGGTGCGGCGGCAGCGGCGGCTCACCCACCGAGCCGTCATCGGAGTCTCGATGGGTGGCGGAGGTGCGGCGATGGTCGGACTCCGGCACCACGATCGCTTCGATGTCATCGCGCCGCTCGG
>JAJDAH010000322.1 GCA_029261965.1 Polyangiaceae bacterium | reverse complement strand
AAACCGTAGGTCGGACGTTCGAATCGTCTCGGGGGTACTGCGGAGCGACCGTGTCGGTGAGCGCGGGCTTCGCCCGCCTAAACCGTAGGTCGGACGTTCGAATCGTCTCGGGGGTACTCAGTGATTCCGCGGACGTAACCTGGCAGAAAGTGCTCAGCGTGGTCGCGCTTCCATTCATTGACCTGCGACTAATCTAGGCCCGCACCTAACACGTACCCGGTCCGAACGGTTCGCTCCTCCCGCTTCAGATCGGGGCGACTGGCAAGTCCGCCAGCGGCGAAGACTATCGCGACGGGTGTACGACGGCGCGGTTCGCGTTCGAGAAACTCACGGATAGCAACGAGACACGTTGATCTTGCACTCCCTGCAGAGCACGTGTCCCGAAGTGAGCCGGCCGTCAGTGGCTTCGGCGCAGGTCTGCCTGGCGAGGCCGTCGCATTCTTCGCCCGGCTCGACCCGAAGGTTTCCGCAATCAGTCGTGGCGAACTCGAGATACGCGCGGTAGCCGAATCCACCGTCGGGTAGGTACCCACCGTCGACGTCGAAGTCGTGCCGGTGGTTCGGGCCGGGTCTCGGAGCGTCACGAGCGAGGGCGCGGAGAACCTCGAAAACCGACGCGACCTCGCCACGGTCCCCGCGAACTTCGAGCACGCAGGTGGTGCTTTGGCATTCAGGCGCGCCGATGTTCGCGTCGTAGCTTGGCCCCGATGGCCCAAGCTGCCGCACAGTCGCTATCGCCTGCGGCAACGATTGGTGAATCCACTGTTCGGTGGCAGTCGCCCATTCTTCGTTCCTGGGTTCTTCTCGAAAACGGGCGTAGCGCTCCTCGAAGCCCTTCTGGTCGACGGACTTGCGCGGTTTCGCCGCGGCAGAACCGGGAGCCAGCGAACCGACTCGCCGAGGCGTCGATTTCGGGCGAGGTGGCGCCGTCCGTCCGGCCCGTTTCCTCAGCCGGGCGACTTTTCTCTCGAGCTGCGGAGCGACGCGCGCGCTCGGCTGGCGCCCGGTGTACGTCTCGAGCGCGACAATCGCCTGAGGGATGTTCCCATCGAGCTCGTAAGCGGTGGCGAGAATCGGCAGGAGATCGTCGGCGGTGCAATCGACCCCGTAGGCGTCCTCCCAGTGCTCGATCGCCCTGCCGTAGTTGCCACCGTCGAACGCTTCGCGGCCGTTGGCGATCGCGCTCAGAGCCTGCACGAGTTTGGCCAACGTGGGGGCGCTCGTGCATGCGGGGTAGTGCTTCCACGTCGGCGGTGGCGTTCGGGCGACATCGTGGACGGGACTGGGTGGCTTGGTGACGGTGCAGCCGTCGAGGCACAACAAGAGGCCCCCGAGCAACGATGCGGCTGGCAGAGCTCGGCGCGATCCCAATGCCTGGCGACGCTCGTCGCGCAACCAGGACGGCGCCCCTCCGGTGCTCGTGTACCGCCCCACCACTATCGAGAGTATCGCGCCGTTGTTGTCGAGTGACCAGCCAACTCCAACGCGTCTGCCGCCGCGGGGGTGGCGCCGGCGGCCGCCGCCGCCCGGAAGCTCGCGCGGGTCCGCGTCAGGATGAAGTGCATCGATCGGTGGCTGCCCCGAAGAGGGCGACGCCGCGCAGACGCCACCTCGTGCTGCAGCCAACATCTGCACGCGGCCCGAGTATACTCGGGCGTTCGTGGCCCACTCCGAAACGGACCCGCTCGAACCCGGCGACTTGCTCGCTGGAAAATACGAGATCGTTCGAGTTCTCGGTCGGGGCGGGATGGGACTCGTTTACGAGGCGGTTCACCAGAAGCTCGGCTCTCGGGTGGCGGTGAAGGTGCTCAACCGGTTGAAGGCGGAGAACCAGGAGTTCGCGATCCGGTTCGAGCGCGAGGCACAGGCCGCCGCGAACCTCTCCAGCCCCTACATCGCCAAGGTGTTCGATGTCGACGCGTTGCCGAGCGGGTCGCCCTACCTCGTCATGGAGTTTCTGGTCGGTCGTGATCTCGCCGCCGAGCGCAAAGAGCGCGGTCAGATCCCGATCCGCGAAGCGGTGGACTACGTGCTGCAGGCTTGCTCCGCACTCGCCACCGCGCACGAAAGTGGCGTCGTCCACCGCGACGTGAAGCCGCACAACCTGTTCCTCGCCAGCGAAGGGCACAAGCGGCTGGTGAAGCTGCTCGACTTCGGCATCTCGAAGGTACCCGTCGAGGCAGACGACGCGATGACGTCGACCTACGCCGTTCTGGGCACGCCGGTGTACATGTCGCCGGAGCAAATCCGATCGGCGAAAAACGTCGACGCTCGCACGGATGTTTGGTCTCTCGGCGTCGTGCTCTACGAGCTTCTCTCCGGGCAGCGCCCTTTTCGTGGCGAAAACCCCTCCGCTGTCATCGTCGCCATCACGGTGGACGAGCCGGTGCCGATTCGCGAGTCCGCCAAGCGCGTGCCGGAGAGTCTTTGGGCGGTGATTCAGAAAACGCTCTCGAAGGATCCCGATCAGCGCTACGCGAGCATGCAGGAGCTCGGTCGAGCGCTGGCGCCGTTTGGGTCCACGATGAGCTGGCCCCCTCCCCCTACTGACGATGCTCCCGCGCTCGACGCCATCCCATCAAGCCGGCAGGACGCCGTTCCGACCGAGATCATCGACATGAAGGGCGCTCCGATCGCAGGGGCTTCAGCTCCGACGCAGGTCATCGACCCCATGGCGGAGACTTCGCCGGGGGTCGCACCAACACGAACCGATGATCGCCGAGCACTGCCCGCCTCGGCCGTGGTCATCGGCGCGCTATTGCTCGTGGGCGCGCTCGTGTGGGGTTGGTCGTCGATGACCAGTCGCTCGGGCGACGCGCTCGAAACTCCTTCCTCTTCGCAGCCACCCGCCATGGCCCCCGCCGCGGCGTCGTCCGCGAACACCCCGGCCATCGATTCAGTGGCGACCTCGGCGCCCACCGAGCAGCCCCCCAAAGTCCCACCGACAACTGCGAGCGCCGCGCCCGCGAGCCCCAGCGTGTCCCCCTCCCTACCTGCCCCACGCCCCGTCCCCGTCGGCCCATCTCGCGCCAGCCCACCATCACGGAAATCCGACAACGGGGATGACGAGCACCCGCTTCATCTCTGAGCTTCCTTTCAGAATCGGGCGAGCGGGATCTGCGCCACCCCAGGCTCGATGCTTCCTCGGTCGAGTCCCGAATCCGAGCCACCGAGAGTGAATCCAACAGCGACGCCGGCCCCGACGACCGCTACGCCGATCGCCGTCCAGAACCACCATTTTTTCGTCATGCCCGCAGGCTCGACTCGTTCGAGGGTGAGATCGACACGACGACGACCGCCCGCGGCGAGGACCACGGTGGTGCGAGCCGGCGCTTTCGCGTCGAGGTGCCGCACCTCGATTTGATGAGTTCCGGCTTCCAGCGATACCTCGGCGGGCACACTACCGAGACGGCGGCCGCCAGCGTACGCCACCGCACCCGGCATGTTGGCGCCGATGACGAGCACGCCCGAGCGGTCTATCTTCTTCAGCACGACGTCCACGTTCAGCGATCCTCCGCCGGGCAGCTCGACCGAGCGCTCGAACCGCTCGTAGCCGGGCTTGGTGGCGACGATGTCGGCAGATCCAGCCGTCAGTCTCAGCGGCTCGGAAATCGGTGTCTTCCCCACGACGACTCCCCGAAGCGTCACTGTCACGCCATCGACCTTCGAGAACACGGTGACGGTAGCAAACCGACGTTTGAGGTCGTCGATCAGCTTCTCGACGTTCGGCGCGCGCTTCAGTGTCGCCGGAGAGGCTTCTTCGGTGAAGCGGACGAGGTCGTCGACCGCCCGGGCGTACTGTCCGAGAGCTTCGCGCGCACGGCCGAAGTTGTAGAGCAGGGCCGGATCTTGTTGGAGCTCGTAGGCTGCTTCGTAGGCGGCGAGCGCGTCTTCG
>JAJDAH010000321.1 GCA_029261965.1 Polyangiaceae bacterium | reverse complement strand
AAAACCCGCGCGCCCCCCCCAGCCCCGCGCTATTATGGGAGACGCGCCGGCCCACACCCCGCTGGGGGCCGACGACGCCCCCGTCCGCCGATCAGGGAGCGGACGCGAACCCCCAGACTTGGAGCGCGGCGGCGGTGTCGGGTTCGATGGTGGCCGGGACTCGCTTCGAATCTCCGCCGGCCTGCAGGCGCGCTTCGAACTCGGCGTCGTAGGTTCGTTGCCACGCGGCTCTCGCCACGATGGGGAACTTCTCCAGCACGTTGTCTACGCACGCCGGGTCGATGCTCATCTGACAGAGCTTGGGCCTGGCTCGGTACTCACCGTACAACAGCCACTCTCCCCACCGCGTCGAATAGCCGTTGCCAAGCGTCGCCAGAAGCGGCCGTCCCGCCAGTGGCTCCGCGCCGGCAGCGAGCTCGAACAGGTCCACGCCGTTCATTCCCCGCGCAGCATCCAGTCTGAGCGAAGCCAAAACCGTCCGTGCGATGTCGACCGTCGTCGCCGCCGTGTCGACCGTCTTCGCCGCGAATCGGCGCTCCGGAAACTTGACGACGAGCGGGACGAGCAAGCGATCTTCGTGAAGGGCGCCGGCCGGATCGTACGGCACCCCGGGCGGTTCCCCAGGCCCGACGTCGCCGGCCAACAGAACGAGCGCGTCTTTCCAGGCGTTGTGGCGTTCGAGCACCTCGACGACCCGAGCGAAGGCGGCGCTCTGATCCACCAAGGCGGCGCTCTGGAGCGCGTGAACGCGCTGCCAATCGTCGTCACGAATCCGTCGATGCCGCCGGTATCGCCGCTGCCTAATCTTTGCCAGTCGCATCGCGCCACGACGAACGTCGATCGTACCGCCGTAGTCTTCCGGTGGCAGGGCAATGGCCTTCTCGGGAGTGATGTCCCACGGTGGATGCGCGCCGCGGGCGTAAATGATGACGAACCTGCGACCGGATTCGTCTGCCAGATCCTTGCCGAGCCACTCGGCGGCGCGATCGAAAGGCTGGGTGGCCGAGATGTCGCTGACCGGCGAGTACTCCTCGAAGACGTCCCAACCTCGGTTGAAGCCGAAGCCTCGAAAGCTCGTCGGCACACTCGTGAACATGGCGGTGTGGGCGCTCGCCTGCTTGACGATCTCCGAAACCGTTGCCAAAGCGGCCGGCAGCTTGGCGCTCGGATCTTCGACGGCGTGGGCGCGCGGCGACAGGCCGGTCAAGAGGGACGCGAATACCCCCGAAGCCACCGTCGTCGGCGCACGAAACATCGTGAAGGCCGCTCCCTTTCGGGCCAGCTCGCTGAACGCGGAAAGCTCGCCGACGCCGCCCCAGGGCGGAATCAGCCGGCGGTCGACACCCGCCAGGAGCACGATCAGCACCGTCTTCGCCTCGGGAATCGATTCGATTTTTTCGCCCGTCTCAATCCTCGGCTCGCCGACGACCACGCGCCCGCCGCCGACGGTTTCCGTCGCCCGGAGCTCGAGGGCGACCAACTCGTCGGCGTGCGGCTGCAAGTCGACGAACACCGGGCTCCACGCGGCGTCTGTGCCTCCCTTGACCTTGCGAGTCTCGAGGGTGACCGGCGGTTGGTTGTCGCGCAGCAGGCGGATCTCCGCTGCGCCATGGCCAGTGCCCCAAAAGCCCAAGTTCGCCCGGAAACGAGATCCGCGTGTCACCCTGAGAGTGCACCGCACCGCAGCTGGCGCGCGCAGAGCCAACGACCGTTGTGGCTTTTCGGCAATAGGAATGTCGACGACCACGCTGTCGAGGGTCGGGGCGGCGTAGGTGTTGCCGAGGTTGTCCGGCGTGCCGATGCGAATCCAATCCACCTCCGCGTAAGGCTCTGGGGGCGAGCCGGGGCGACCGTTGAACCGCAAGCCCACCGTGTGACGGCCGGCTTCGAGCGTCCGGGAGATCTCGCGGGTCTTGGTCACGACGAGCTCGTTGCGCCCGAGCTTCGTTAGCCCAACCCGACGGCCGTCGATGTAAACTCCGACGCGGCTCGCCGCGACGCCCCGCAGGCGACTCGAGACGAACACGGAGTCTCGCGGAGCATCCAGCCAGAAGTCGAACGTGACCCGACGAGTGAAGAGTCGGTCGAAGGTCGCGCCTTCGCGCTGGACGGGAACCATGTCGTCGAACGGCCCGACCGCGTAGGAGCGATGAACGAGGGCGCCACGGGTCCCGAGATCGAGCGAGAGCCCCCGATGGTTGATGTCGCAACCATGCAGGTTGTCGATGAAATCCCACGCTACCGGCGCGCCCGGACTCACGGCGCGCGGGACCGGGGCGGACGAAGCCGAGCCGCCCGCGGCGGGTCCATCGCCTGGCTCATCGTCGCAGGCGACGACTAGGCACGAGAGCAACGCCAGCGCGCCGACGTAGACACGCGACCGTGACGTGAGGGACATCGAGCCCTTCGACTACTGCGGCGGGCTTCGCAAATCCAACCGGAGGCGTCGACCCTTCGTGATTTGCACGGCGTAGGTCTTCTCCTCGCCGTCACGCTTGGCTCGTACCTCGTGTCCGCCGGGGTCGAGCGTGACCCGCTTGAGGGCGGCGCGGCCGGTCATGACTCCGTCGACGGTGAGGAAGCTTTTGCCGTCCGAGAGGATTTCGAGCATGCCCTTGGTGTCGGCGATGGGGGCACCCGGAGGTAGCACCAGATCTTCGCGCGTGGGCTCTGGGACGGTGGGGGCTGCTTTGGGCGCCAGCTGTGCCGCCGCTACCGACTTGGCGGCCACAGGCGCCTCGACCGCCGTTTCCGTCTGCTCGGTCTCGGCCACCTCGGTGGAGGTGCCGCCGTCCTCGCCACGCGACCAGAGCGCGTTGAACCCGACATAGGTCACCGCCGCGACACCGAGAGCCACCCCGACCTGGGCGATGAGCGGCAGACCTGCGGGTTTGGCCTCCACGGCTTTCGACGACTCGTCGTCCAACGCGTCCGGCTCTTCCACCACGGGTTCTGGGTCGTCGTCTTCCACTTCTGGGGGAGGCGCCGAGCGTTTCGCCACGGGTGGTTTCTTGCTCTCGCTCTTGGCTGAGCTCGGCGGAGGATCGGTGTTGCGCTCCGAAGCGGCCGCGGCCAGCGCCTTCTCTTCCTCTTCCACCACCTTCGTCAGATCGGGGTTCGATCGGCGGGTCAACGGGATCGGGGTTTGCCCGTCGTTGCCGACGTCGATGATGGGACGCCCTTGCACACCGTCCGACTTTCGCTTCGCGGCTTTCTCCATCGCTTCGATGACGTCGCTGGTGAACGGGACGGCCTCCGAAGCGGACTTGAGCGTGTGTGTTTTACTCCGGGGAGGTTTTGCCGACGCCGCCTCCGGTGGCTTGGCGCTCTTGGCCTCGGGCGCGGCCGGCGATTGCACCTTGGGCGGCACGGGGGTCGCGGGTTTGGCGGGTTTGTCGACGGCGGCCGGCGCAGCCTCCAAGGGGAGAGTTTTCTTCAGACTGGAGCGCGCCAAGGGCGGCTTGGAGCTCTTCGCTGGGCGGTCACCGCCCTTGGTCGAGCGCGATTCCAAGTCGAGCGAATCTTCTTCGTCATCGGAAGCGAACACTTCCGAGAGCACTTCACCGAGGTCGAGGCCTTCGTCGTCGGAGGTCTTCTTGCCCGGTTCTTCGGCCTTCGGCGGCTTCGGTGGCTCCTTGGGCTTTGCCGCGGCGGGTGCTGGCGGGCTCGAATCGGCTCGGTCCGGGCCGAATTCGAACATCGGCGCCTTCGGACGCGACGGCGTGCGAGCCGGACCCGTCTTGGCCTTCGGGGGGGCGGCGACGCGCCGCACGGGGATCGGTTCGATGGCAGGCGCAGCTTTCTTCGCGGCTGGCTTGGCGCTCGACCGTTTCTTCACGGGTCGAGCAGGCGAGTCGTCGTCGTCCGCGAGCGCCGAGGCCAGCGCGCTCGAGTCGTCCTCCCAGCCCGTGTCGACCGAATCGGCGCGCTTGCGAGGGGGCGGCTTCGACGAGCTCTTGGCGGCCTCGTCAGACTTGGGAAATTCGATGCTGCGTTCCGACTTGGGAAACTCGAGCTCGGATTTGACCTCCGGGCTTCTGGCGCTCGCGTCTGCCGGCGCGGGCGTCGCGCTCTTGGCTGGCGCACGCGTCGCGGTTCTTGCCGGAGGCGGCGTCGCGCTCTTGGCTGGAGGCGGCGTCGCGCTCTTGGCTGGAGGCGGCGTCGCGCTCTTGGCCGGAGGCGGCGTCGCGCTCTTGGCTGGCAGCGGCGTCGCCGTCTTGGCCGGCACCGGTGTGGCGGTCTTCGTGACGGGCAACGGTTCGGTGACCAGCTGCTTGTTCACAGGCGCTGGAGCTGGCGCTGCGGGCGAAGGCGCGGTGACCGGAGGCGGATCCGGCGCGCGCGGCGGCGTGCTTCGGATCGCCGCGGGCATAGCCGGATTCGTGGGTGGGCGATGAGGTCCGTCCGCTGCGACGGCCTTGGGCCGCGGAGTCGGTGCGGGCTCCGCGACCGGCGGAAAGCCAGCGGAGGCGGGGACCGGCGCAAAGCCCGTCGGCGGCGCGGGCACCGGCGTCTTCGGATCGACCGGAGGCGGTCCGTCCTTCTGCGGGCCAGTGCCCGGCAGAGTCGAGGCCTCGTTGGCGACCTCGAGCACACTCGCGGATCGCGGGGCTTGCGACTCCGCCACGGAGACCACCGGAGCGGGTGGCTCCGACTCGAGCGGCGGCTCCGGCTGAACCGGTGGTGCCACGACGGCGGGCGGCGGCGCTGCCGGCGACGGCTCGAGCGGCGCCGCGACCGGCTCGATCCGCTCCGATGGCGGAGACGCCGTCGCGACCGACGCTGGCACTGCCTGAGGGAGGTCTGAGGGGGCGTGAAACTCGGGGTGCGATTCCGGAAGCGCGAGGGATTCGGGCATCGCGAACGAATCCGGCGCCTCGTCCTCGGCGGGCATCGAAACCGCGGGCGACGGCGCGGACTCGACCACCACCGGTTTCTCGGAAACCGCGGCGGCCATCTCGAAGTTGAACATCGGCGACGGCGTCGGCATGTCCGGCGCCCCGGCGGGCAGTGCGGACGGAAGCCGCTCGCTGGCCATTTCCTTCAGTGCCTGCTCTTGCAGATCGTGCCCCATCTCGTCGGCGACACCACGAACGGCACCACGAATCGCAAAGTCGCCGAGGATGGCTTCGAGCGACCCGGGCGACACTTCTTGCGCCAAAAGCATGTCTCGCGGCGAGCCGCCCTCGATCAACCTGAGCGCAATGTTTCTGAGCGGTCCCGGCGTCGCCGCCACGTACGCCTCCATCGCATCGCCATCGATGTCGACCGCATGCACGTCGAGCAGGCGCTCCGACTTCAGCACCCGCTGCGCCGCCCGCGCGCGCTCGATCGGATCGCGCAGCACCTCTTCCAGGGTACCGTCGAGCTCCTGGCGACACTTCGAGTTGTCGGGCGCCACGACGAAACGACCGGCGCTCACGCCGAGGAGCGCCGTCAGCACGGGCTTTCCGCGCTCGAAGATCCCGTCGATTCCGGTGCGCGTCATGCACATCGGCCGGCCATCTCGGATCTCGACCTCGTACAGGAACACCGCGTCGCGAATCGAGACCCGGCAATTTTCCACCCGATCACACGCCAGCTGCATCACCAGGCGCGGCGTCAAACCGTCGAGGCGACCGCGGACTTCACCACCTGAATCGAGGCGTGCTTCGACGCGAGCGCGCGGAAGCATGACTTCGCGCACCCTCCGAACGACGGTCGAGGCCGCCGCCTCCTTGCGCAAGTAGCCATCGGCGTCGGCCCCGAGCTCGCGCATGCGCTGGAGCAAATCTTCCTTCCAGGAAAGAAGAATCACCGGCACGTCACGAACCACGACGTCGCGCTTCATCTCGCGGCAGAGCGCAAAGCCGTCTAACCCTGGCATCAGCGTGTCGCTCAGCACTAGCTCGGGCCACTTCTCGTAAACCCGCTGCAGCGCGGCGTCGCCGTCGTGCGATTCCACGACTTCCGCGCCGGTCGCACTCAGTAGACCGCTCAGAAACCAAGCAACGGCCGGATCGTCGTCGACGACGATGATTCGTCGGCCGGCGAGATTCACGTCGTCCACCGCGCGGTGCTCGCCGCGCCGTTCCCCCGATGGGCGCTCCGACGCGGTCCACGGCGCAAGCGGAATCGCACCCTCGGGGCCCGTGCGCTCGAAACGCACGTCGCCGTTCGATCTCATCGTGACAAGCTCGCGAACGCGCGCGACGGCCCCCCACACCGCGGCGAGCACGTCGGCACCTTCGCCGTAAGCCACGGGGATCCCTCGTCCCGACGGCTCGACCGCATCGAGCAACCCGCGACGTAGCTCGACCGTCACCCGATCGACGAGTTGCTCTACCGTCGCATCGCCCATCGGCTCGT
>JAJDAH010000033.1 GCA_029261965.1 Polyangiaceae bacterium | reverse complement strand
CGCCTCGAGCACCGAACGCGCTGGCGTGTCTATTCGCAGACGTTCGTGGTCTGCGTCACGGTGGCCTCGAAGACGACCCGCGGGCTCGTTCCACCTTCTTCGACTTTGATGCGGTTACCGTGCTCGTCGTAGGTGTCCGTGTCGTCGCGCTCGTCGAAGCTGCAGTTGGTGCCTTGGGAGGGCTGAAACGACGTGGTCACGGTGCGCGCCACGTCGTCGTAGCTGATCGCCATCGGCAGGCTTTCGCAGTCGAACCAACTCCGGTCGCCTTGCCGCGGGCGTCCGTCGTCGTCGTGATCGGCGTAGGTCGTCGTGATGGTCCCCTCGGCGCGCTCTTCCACCGAGAGCGTGAGCCGGCGCTCCGCGTCGTACGTGTAGGTAGTCGTCTTTCGCGAGGTCCCCGGCTCGTCCGTAAACTCGCTCGTCGCAAGATTCTTCCCCATGACGTCGCCCTCGGAAATGAAGTCCGACAAGGAGGCGTAGGTCCTACCGACGCGAAAAATATCGCTTCCGAACGGGACCTCACACGTCAGCGTCAGGCTCGAGGAATCGAACGTACAGGTCATCGTCGCACTCATTGCGTCGAAGCTCACGTTCGCCTCGCTCAACGCCTGACGACACATTTGACCCGGAGGACTGGTGCCGCCGTCGGTCGAGCCGTCAGTGTCTCCATCCGCCGAGGCGCCGCCCGACGAGCAAGCCGACGCGGCGGCAGCGAGGGTGATCGCCGCAGCCGCCCGCACCGCAGTCGATCTCGCACCCAGAAAACACACCATTGTCCGATCCTCCTTCGCGACCCGTGATCTTGGCATCGCCACTATCGCCATGGCCACCGGCTAAGCGGCCGGTGGCCCGACTCCGATACCCTTCGCCGCTCCCACCGACGACCCGCCCTTTCCGACGGTCGCCGGGCGCGCTCCATTCAAGGCAACACCCTCGGCGGATGGCTAAATCCCCACCGAAAAGCTAGATTGCGCTTCATGGCACTCTCTCATTCGCTCGGCTCGCTCCTGTTCTTCTCTTCGTTGACGATGGCGGGTTTCGGCTGCGGCAGCGGTGACGGCTCGACTGCAGATGGCTCCGCAGGCTCTCCGGGCTCCGCCGGTGCCGCGGGCGCACCACCCAGCTCCGGCGAGCGGCTGAACAGCGCCGCGCGCGACGACCTACTCGCCGCTGGGGCAGACGAATTTCTCGGCGTCGCCGAAATCATGAGCGAGACCACCGTCGAGGACGAAACAGCCATCACATTCGAACCTTCCTCGGGGCCGATCTGCGTGACAGGGACTCCTTTCACCACCCACATCCGAGACAAGGGGAGCGAGGATCTCATCATCTACCTGCAGGGCGGCGGCGCGTGCTGGACGGGATTCCCGCTCTGCACGCTCGAAGCCGAACAGGTGCTGCTGCCGCTCGCCTACATGGACGACGCCATCGCCGACAACCCGTTTCGTGACTGGAACGTGCTCTACGTGCCCTACTGCGACGGGTCGGTGTTCAGCGGCAACAACGAGGTCGACGACAGCGACCCGACCTTCCCCGACGGAAAGCGATACCACCACGGGCGGCAGAACTTCAGTGCCGCCCTCGACGTCGCCCTCGAACGGCTGACGACACCGAAGCGCATCTTTCTGTCCGGTCTGAGCGCGGGCGGCTACGGCACGATCGCGGCGACTGCGCTCGTGCGTCTCGTCTACCCCGAAGCAGACATCTTCGTTTACAACGACTCGGGACCCGGCGTGCAGGACATCTCGGACACCACGAACGTGGGCTACCGCGTCGACGAATGGAAGTTCGCCGAAGTGATCCCGGCATCTTGTACCGCTTGCGATAACGGGCGCGGCCAGCTGACGGAGTTCGTCGCGTGGATGCTCGAGAACGACCCTTCGCTGAAAGTGGGGCTTCTCAGCCACTATCAGGACGGCGTCATCGGTGGCGCTTTCCTTCGACTCGGCGGCGCGGCGTACAAGACGCTACTGCTGCAAGAAACCGGGAAGCTGAACACCAAGTACCCGGATCGGTACAAGAGATTCATGATCCCGAGCAGCGACCACGTCGTCACGGGCAAGTGGCCCGATCAAGCGGTCGTCGACGGTGTCAGCGTCTCCGACTGGGCTGCGGCGCTAGTCAGTGGGGGCAGCGACTGGCGCGACCTCCTTGCGCCAGACGAATAGCGGCGCGCTCGGTCAGCGCGGGACGGGCAGCGTCACGGGGCCGTCGGTGTCGGTCAAAACGAAGCTGAAGTTGTCGATCAGCACCGTGGAGTCGAGCACATGGTCGCCAGCGTCCCAAACGGCGAAACGAACTGTGATGTCCTGCCCGGCCGGTACGGGTGCCTCGGTCGCCAACCATCCGGTGGCGGCGTGCGGCCCGTTGAACATGTTGAAGATCGTGTCGAAGGGCGGCGGCAGCGGGATCGGGGGGCCACCAAAACCCCCGCTCTCGAAACCGGACCCCTCGAGTAGCGCAGTGCCTTGAGGGCACGGGAAAAATTTCATTCCACCGAGACCGAGCCCTCCAGCGTTTTGAGCTTCACACACTTCGAGGAAAGCGTTGTTCACGCTCACCGGATTGCCCTGATTGTCGAAGCTCACGTTGCCGGACAAGCTTTGCGCTGGCGCGGGGTCGACGAGCGCCACGAAGAAGTCGTTGAAGTCGCTACAAATGTAAAACGGGAACTCGTACGTGTAGAAATTGAACTCGAACCGGATCGCGTTGGCGTTCGTCGGAGTCCGGATGACCATTTCGAGGGCGGCGGGATCGTTGGCGACCGTGGAGGTCTGAAGCACACCCGGACACGCCGGCGCAGCCACGGGGTACCCCGCGGGAGTCGAACCCGTCGTGGCCATGTCTGCGCCCTCGGGCGACTGCCACCCGACGTTGCCCGGTCGCCTCGCCGTCCCGCTCGAGAGCACGAGCATGTTTGCGCCTTCGCGCGCCGGGACGTTCAGACCGAAGTCAGGGAGAACGCCGTGGGACAGGTCGTTCATGCCAGGGGTACCGTCGGCCTTGACGTAGCTCGCGCTGACCAGCCCCCAACTCGCCCCTTGCTGAAGCCGGCAGACACCCACCGCGCGCGCGCCGTTTACGGGGTCGTTGTCGGCGAGGTCGATAGCCCCATCGCACCCCGCGGCCTCGTCGTCGATGGCGCCGTTGCAATCCTCGTCGATGCCGTTGCCAGGAAAGTCGTAAGCTCCGGGGTTGATCTGCGCCACGCCGTCGTTGCAGTCGCCGTCAGCTCCGGTGAACCCGTCCAAATCCGTGTCGGCGTTCGGGTCGCCGGTGACGTTGCCGCCAATGCCGATCGAGCCGCCGGTTCCGCCTACTCCAAGCCCCCCGCCGCCGCCGGTTCCAAACCCGGATCGTTCGGAGCCGGAGCTACCGCATCCCAGAATGACCGTCCCACCGAGGATGGCCACGACACCCAAGAAAGCCGCTCGCATCTATCGAGTCCTCCCGTATCCAGGCGGAGCCTGACACGACTGAACGAACGGCGCCACGGGGGGAGCGGCGGGGAGTGGCGGGGAGTGGCGGCGCGGCGACGAACGAATCGCCGGGCACACCTTCCCGGTCGAAGCGCTCTAGAATGGCGGTGTGAGCGAAGACGCCGCCCTCGCCGAGATCGCCATGGCCGACGAAGACCAGGGCGCGCGACAGAAGGCGGTCAAGCGGATCGGCTCGGTCGAGATGCTCGCACGCATCGCCACGGTCGGCACCGATCCGGAGGTCGCCAAATCCGCGATACGCAAGCTGGACGACCCCGAGCTGTTGTCGGCGATCGCGACCAAAGCAGCGCTCCGCGCCATCGCTCAGATCGCCGTGGGCAAGATCGGCGACCAGCCAACGTTGGCGCGAATAGCGCGCGAAGCGCGTGACCTCGTCGTCGCCAAAAACGCCGTCAAGAAGCTCGTCGACCAAAAGCTGCTCGCCGAAATCGCACAGAGCGACGCGGACCCGCTCATTTGCAAGAGCGCGATCAAGCGACTCGACGACCAAAGTCTCCTCAGCGACGTTCTGAAACACGAGCCGAGCGACGCGGTCAAGGCCGTCGCGCTCAGCAAGACCACCGACCAAAACGCGCTCGCGCAAATCGCATGTAGCCCTACCGACGAAACCGTCTGCTCGACGGCCCTCGAGAAGATCGACACGCCGGCCCTGCTGGCCAAAGTGGCGGCCGAAGCAACGTCTCCGCTCGTTCGAAAAAAGGCCGTCTGCCGACTAGAAGACGGCGCGCTCATCGTCCGGGCAGCAAAATCCGACGCCGACCCGGGCGTGCGGGAGGCGGCCCTCGCTCTGCTCCGGAGCCCACGGCTGATCGCTCAGGTTGCGCGCGAGGCCACGGATCCCGAAACACGCGCCCTGGCGGCTCGCTCGGTCAAGAGCGCTACGGTACTCACTCGCATCGTCACCGAGGACCCTTCGGGCCTCGTTCGGGCCGTCGTGATTCGCGCCCTCGACAGCCAAGAACTCTTCGAAAGTATTCTGGAGAAGGACGACGCTTGGGAAGTGCGACGGGAGGTCGTTCGGCGCATCAAGAATCGACAGCTGCTCGCACGGGTCGCCAAGAACGACGACGCCTGGCAGGTCCGCGAGGCCGCCTCGCGGCGCGTTCGGGACCAACCGACGCTCCGGAGCGTCGCGGAGTGGGATAAATCTTGGCGCGTCCGTCGCGTCGCGATCGAGCGCGTGCACGATCAAGCGGTGTTGAGCAATCGCGGCCGAAACGACGACGAATGGTCGGTCCGGCTCGCTGCAGTCAGGCGCTCGACGGACCAGGTGTTGCTCGCCAATAGGGCGCAGTGGGACGACTCGACACAAGTGCGAGCCACGGCAATCGAACGACTGACCGACGCTTCACTTTTGCGGCAGATTGTCGGCGGCACTGCCACAGAGCCGATCAAGTTGGCTGCTCGCGCCCGGCTCGAGACGGTCACACGAGATCAGTGATCTCGTACTCTCGACTCGCGCCCTGCACACGAATCGAAAATACGTCTCCGATCTCTTTACCCAACATCGCACGAACGATCGGCGCGGTGGGGGTGACGAGAAGAACCGGCTCGCCTGTCGCCGTCTCGACCTCGATTCCCCCGCCGCTCGGAACCACGAGAAAAAACTTCGTGTCCCCGGCAGCTTCGACCGTGACCAGTGCGGACAACGCGACCCGCTCGTCTGACGAAAACTTCCGCGGGACCAAGTTCTCGAGCAGGCGCACACTTTCGGTCAACTCCTCGACGCGCTCCGCCTGGCCCCGGGCCAGGTACGAGGCCTCGAGCCCGCGCGTATCCTTGTCGTTCTCCGGCCGGCTCTCCTCGTGCACCGCGCCGGCGCGAGTGGTGTCCGCGGAACGACGCATCGTCTCGAGCTCCGCCTCCAGCTTGGCCAAAGCCGCCTCGATCAGCTGAGCCTTGGGCACGGATCAACCCGAGTAGTCTGGTTCGTTGCCCGGCTTCCACTTGATGTTGCAGCCGATGCTCGGACTCTGGTCCTCTGAAACGGGTTTGCCGTCGACGACCGCGTCGACGGCGGCTCGCAAATCCGCTCCGGTGACGGGCTTGCCATTGCTCGGGCGGCTGTCGTCGAACTGGCCCCGATAGACGAGCTTCGCGTCGCCGTCGAACAGGTAGAATTCCGGGGTGCACGCCGCGCG
>JAJDAH010000320.1 GCA_029261965.1 Polyangiaceae bacterium | reverse complement strand
CGCAGCGCCCTAGCCCCGCAGCGCCCTAGCCCCGCAGCGCCCTAGCCCCGCAGCGCCCTAGCCCCGCAGCGCCCTAGCCCCGCAGCGCCCTAGCCCCGCAGCGCCCTAGCCCGGCAGCTCGACATCCAGATCGGGGTATTTCTTCGCCATGAACTCGAGCGCCAACACCGTGTGGCATCGCTCCTCGAGCGCCTGCTTCTTCGTCGGGCAATTGCAGCCGATGTACACCTTCTTCTGCCGCGCCTGCTCCGCCAGCCGGTCGAACGGCTCGCGGTCCGTTCGAAACCGCTCGGCCAGAAGCTCTCGGTACGCCTTTCGAAACCGCCGAAACGCCGCCTCGGTTGGGTCGGCCAGCAACGCGTCTACCTCCACCGAGTCCGGTCGAAGAAAGTGCCGCGTGTGTTTGCGCACGTCGATGCGCACCCCGCGAGGTAGCGGCTCCCCCGGAGGACGTTTGCCTCGAACGACGCGGTAGCGAGCGAGCATGCGTCCCGAGTTTAGCCGACTCGCCGTCCGTGTTTGATTTTTCGGCACGACGAGCGGCGCGGCCTTGTCACCTTGGCACTCGCTCGGCCGATCACGTTCGCGCCGTCGCCCACGAATGCGCGTTGGCAGCGTGAGCACTGCGCTGGGCACCGGATTTGCAAACCGATCGACGGTCATCCGCGGACCGCGAGGGCCGCGAGAACGGAGCATCGATGTCAGCAGCCGAGGCCGCATCTTTTCAGGCGCCCGAGCACCCCAAAAACAAGTCGGCCCCCGCCTTTTGGCAGAAGCTTCTTCATCGATGGTTCATCGAGTTCAACCCGCTCTACCTCGTCAGCGCTGCGTGTGTTCTTGCCGGGGTGACACTCATCTCCCGCGGCCTCGCGTACGAGGACGGCGTCTTCATGCAGGTGGCGGTGGCGGCGATCGCGGACGTCTACGCGTTCGCCCTCATCGGCGGTGCTGCGCTGCTGACCCGGCTCGGTTTGCGCCGTCCAGCCGTGATGCTCGCGCTGCTCGCTGCGCTCTATCAGGGAGATTTGACTCTTCATACCGAGACTTGCGCGTACCTCGGACACGTCGGCCTCACCGCGGGGGCTCTGTGGTGGCTCTCGTTTATCGCCAAGCTCCATGCCCTCGCGTGGGCAATGAGGCTCACACTTTCGCGTTCGGCCCTCGCCGTGGCCGCGCTCGGCGCGTTCGGGCTCGTCGTCCTGCCTCACGTCGTCCTGAACGTCGGCACGCGCGCGGGCAGCGAGCTCGTGGGCCTTTGGGTGTTCGCGCTTTTTGCGTTGGCTCTTTGGACGACGCGCGGTGTGCGAAGCGCCGCGAGACTCGACGGTTGGGCGGCCACGGTGCTTCGTCGCGCCACCCGCGCGGCTTGGATCCTGTGGACCGTGCTCGTGCTCTGGCACCTGCGCTTTTGGTCGAACGAGCTTGGCTTCGACCCGACCGTGCTCCTGCCGGTCGCGCTCCTTCTCACGACTCGGTGGATGCGATCCGAGGCCGGTGTGTGGGCCACCGTGCTCGGCGCTTTGCTCGCCGTCGGTCTGTTCTTGCCGACGTTTTTCTCCGTCTCGGCCCTCGTGGCGGCGGCTGTCTTCGCGCTCCGCGCGTTCCGAGTCCCTGAGCGAGAGGCGGCGAGCGACGAGGCGTCGGGACCGCGCGCGCCGTACCGCACGGCTTCTTCGCCACCGCCGGAAAATCCGGCGCGGAAAGAGCCTCACCAGGTGTTCGTGTTTGCGAGCCCCGCGGCAATCTCCCGTCTTCTCGTTGGCTCGGGACTGGCGTTTTTGTTGGCGCTTTGGACGAGCGGTTGGACCGGCGGCGCTTGGCCGGAGCACGTCTTTGCGCTCGACGCGCTCGCGACTCTGGGGCTGCTCGTCGTCGCCTGGAGGCTGCGTAGCTGGTCAGCGCTCGGTCCACTCGGCGGGCTGTACCTGCATCTCGCCGTTCAAACCGAGACCGTCACGTCGCCAGCGTCGGTAGCTCAATGGGGAGTGCTCACCGTGGGCGTCGGGTTCGTGCTTCTGCTCGCCTCTCTCTTGACGACTTGGCGCCTCAAATCGACTCATGCCCTCGGTGTCGATCCCTGAACGCGTCGAGCTCGCTGTTCGAGCAGCGGGTCAGCTCGCGCACCCGGCGCTTCACGACGCGTTGCCGTTTTCCAGCTCGAGGCGCTCCCCGAGTAGCTTCACGAAATGCTCCGCTCGGGCTGGCGTGCCGAGCCCTTCTTCGCCCAGGTGCACGACTTCGCCGTCGTGCAGCTCTAAGGCCGGCAAGTAGACATGGCCGCGGCGATATCCCGGCAGCTTCGCCACCACGACCCGGGCGATGTCGTGTCGGGCGAGCTCCCGTCGTGACGGTTTGGTGAGCCAAAACGACCGCGTTTCGACCTCGACGCGGTTGCTCTCCGGGGCGACGCGCACCCTCGTTCGACCCGAACGGATCCACACGAACGCGGCCATCAAGAACGCCAGCCCCACCGACGATACGAGGCCGCCCCACCGGGTTCGGTATTCGACGCGCCCAGCCTCTCCTCGGCGAAGGCTTGCGCCGAGCTCCACGACTTCGGCCGCGGTTTTTCGGTCGGCCGAGTCCGGCAAGAGCGGCGTCAGTGGGACCGGCGTTCCGATCTCGTTCCGCGCGATGATGCGAGAGTGCGTTTCGGTGCGCTGCCGCCGGGTGTAGTCGGTTTCGATTTCGAGGTTCTCGAGCGGGCTCGGCGCCGTTAGCGACGAGAACGTCGACGGCGGTCGAGGTCGCCGGACCTTCACCGTCACGCGGTCGACGTCGGTGCCCCAGATCGATTCGACCCGCGTTTGGCAGCGGATCCCCGGCGCTTCGGTGGGTTCGCAGTCGAGGCTCACCGCCCGCGGGGTGGTGATGAACCAGAGGCAGAGCCCAAAGACCGGCGTCGCGATCGCCGTCAGCAGCAACAGCCGCCCGTGAAAGAAGCTCAGGCTGCGAGGGATGCTGACGGCACGCGAGCGCGATCGATAGGGCGAGCCACGAGGCACGGCGTCGAGTCTAAGCGAGCGCACGGGCGGAACTCGCGTCCTCACGCGAAGGCGCCCGGTCGCGCGTCAGCCGGGGTGGGAAATCCGGTCGGCGCCGACGAAGGTTCGGAGCACCTCAGGTATTGAGACGGATCCGTCTTTTTGCTGAAACTGCTCCAAAATGGCTACAAAAGTCCGCCCGACGGCGAGCGCCGACCCATTCAGGGTGTGCACCAGCCGCGGCTTCGCCTTCTTGCCTTCGGGTCGGTAGCGGATTTTCGCGCGCCGAGCTTGGTAGTCGACGAACGTGGAGCAACTCGAAATCTCTCGGTAGGCATTTTGCGACGGCAGCCACACTTCGAGGTCGTACGTCTTCGCCGCCGAGCCCCCGAGATCGCCCGCGCAGAGCTCGACGACGCGGTAGTGCAGGCCGAGCCGTTGCAGCACCTGCTCGGCGTGACCGGTCAGGAGCTCGAGCTCGGCGAGCGAATCTTCCGGCGCACAGAACCTCACGAGCTCCACCTTGTCGAACTGATGCTGCCGGATGAGACCGCGCACGTCTTTGCCGTAAGAACCCGCTTCGCTGCGAAAACAAGGCGTGTAGGCGGTGTACGCGACGGGCAGGTCGGCGACATCGAGGATCTCGTCGGCGTGCAAATTCGTCAGCGGCACCTCGGCCGTCGGAATGAGATAGAGCGCCCCCTGGTCGTCCGGGTCGTCGGTGCGCGCGGTCTTGAACGCGTCGTGCTCGAACTTCGGAAGCTGGCCCGTGCCGGTCATCGTCTTCGAGTTGACGAGGTAGGGCGGATGCACCTCGCGGTAGCCGTGCTCGCCGGTGTGCAGGTCGAGCATGAACGCGCTCAGCGCCCGCTCGAGCCGCGATCCGAGCCCGTACAGCACGGAAAAACGCGACCCCGAAAGCTTCGCCGCGCGCTCGAAATCCAGGATCCCGAGCGCTTCTCCAAGCTCATCATGGGATTGGGGCGTGAAGTCGAAGTCCGGTTTTTGGCCCCAGACCCTAATCTCGGGATTGTCCTCTTCACCCTTGCCGTCGGGGACCGACGCGAGCGGGGTGTTGGGCACCGGCAGCAACAGCTCGTTCATCTCTTCGGCGACGGCGTGCAGCTTCGTTTCGAGCTCCTTGATTTCCCCAGACAGCGTCTTCAGCTCGTCGCGCCTCGCCGCGAAAGCCTCCTTGTCGCCGCCTTTGGCGAGCTGGCTCATCTCCTGGTTGGCGGTGTTTCGACGCGCTTGAAGCTCCTCGGTCCGAACGATGAGCTCGCGCCGGCGAGCGGACACCTGCGCGATCGCGTCGAGCGATTCGGCCGCCGCGGCGCTTCGGCGCGTCAGCGCCTGACGGACTTCTTCGAGGTGTTCGGCGACGTAGCGGGCGTCGAGCATGGCCCGGGGAGGCTAGCCCAGATCAGCTCTCGAAGTAGCTCTGATACCAGTCGGTTTCTTCGTTGTTCCGCGCTTCGGTATCGACGACGTGGCCCGGGTCCAAGTGCTGGTGGAGGTATTCGAGCGCGCGGCGGTCCTGCTCGCCCACGAGTCGGACGCCCGCGCGGAGAAGGGCTGCAGAAGCCACGCCGGGGCCCTTCAGGAGCTTCTTTTGGTCACGGTGTCCGTCGTACACGATCGACGTGCCGCACGCCGCGCTGACGTTCTGCATGAACGCCAGATCGACCTTCTTTTCCAGAGCCAAGCGGCGCATCTTTTCTGCGGCCCGGAGCATGCCGTCGGTGAAGTCTTCGCCCCCGTGGGTGACGACCCGGGCGCGTCCGTCGAGCACGTCGAAGCCGTTGCCCCCGACGCAGTTCGGGACGTCGCGCGGCGTGCCGAATGAAAACTCCTCGGGGCAGAACGTCGTCACCTGCACGTTGGAAAGACCGAGCAGCCAGGCGAAGTTTTTGCCTTCGCCGTAGTCCGTGCCGTCTGTGCCGCATGGCAGGCCCGCCAGGCACCCACTCATCAGAAGTTTGAGGGGATTTTTGGGCAACTGCGCGATTTCCTCGCGGGTCGGCGGGGCGTAGTCGTCCTTCATTCGCAAGGTCCCTGCGGCGATCAGAACCCGATGCCGATGCCCACCCCGACGCTCGTTCGCGGCTGCTGGCGATAGTAGCGAACGGCGATCACGTGCGTGATGAGCGTGCACGTTCGCATGGCCGGCCCCCGGCAGCCGAACCACTGCCCGTCGGATTCGCGATCTCCGTCGGCGTCGAATCGCACGACGGTGCCGTTCGGCATGATCGAAAGCCAAGCGGTGCCCGACCCAGGTGGCGACGCGTTCGTGACGCCGACGTGACCGAGCGCCGTGTCGTCGGGACCCGCGACTTGACCAGTCGGCAGCAGGATCGCGACCGGCTCGTTGTCCTCGTCGACCACACGTCCGGCGCGATCGACGCTCATGATGTGGTCGCCGTCTTCGAGGATCTTGCCGTCCGCGGTGATCTCGATGGGATCGCCGTCACGCTCCCAACGCGAGGCTTCGATGAAGAGCGGCGCGCCGCCCTCCTCCCAGCGGGGAGGCGGCATCGACGTGCACGCGGTGGAAAACAACATCGCGCCCAGCGCAACGACACCGAGAAAAAATCGTGTCATCCCACCAATGATAGCGCGACTGGCCCCCGGAGCGACCCTGTTCCCCCGGAGCGACCCTGTTCCCCCCGGGTGGCCCAGCCTCAGTCGACTTTGAAGCGCTCGTCTTCCGCGAACCGCTTTTCGTAGCCGATGAAGTCGCCGAACTCGCTGAACGGCATGAGCTGGTCCTCGATGCCCTTGGTCGTGCCTTTGGCGCGGATCTCCGAGTAGACACTCTCGAGAGCCCGCGCCACCGCGTAGAGCCCGCTCAGCACGAAACCGACGCTGAAAAAACCCATCTCCTGAAGCTCCTCCAGCGGCAAGAGCGGGGTCCTTCCGTCTTCGATCAAGTTGACCGCCAAAGGCGCCGGCAGCTCTTTGCCCACGATGGCGAGCTCCTCGCGCGTGCGCGGCCCTTCGACGAACAAGACGTCGGCGCCGGCCTCCTTGTAGAGCCGCGCGCGCCGAATCGCCTCTTCGATTCCGTGCGTTTCGAGCGCGTCCGTACGCCCCGTGATGATGAGCATGTTGTCGCCGCGGGCCTCCTTGGCAGCGCGGATTTTCTGCGCGTGCTCCTCGGCGTCGATGACACTTTTTCCGCGCATGTGACCGCATCGCTTGGGCCAGGTTTGGTCTTCGAGAATCATTCCGCGCGCGCCCATCGTCACGAGCTCGCGCACGATCTTTTGGACGTTGAGCGGCCCGCCGTGCCCCGTGTCGCAGTCGACGACGATGCCGATGTCGACCGCCGAGATGATCCGCCGCGCGCAATCCAGAATCTCGTTCGCGCTGAAAAATCCAAAGTCCGGCTCGCCGAGATGAGCTGCGGCAAACCCGTAGCCGGTGAGCACCGCCGAATGAAAACCGCAGCGCTCCGCCATCTTCGCGCTGAGCACGTCGTACACTCCGGGCACGACCACGAGTTCGTGGTTGGCGACTAGCGGGTGGACTTCTTTGTTCATGGGGATCGACTCCTTGTTCGAGCCTTGAGATACCACGAAGTGGAACAGGCCGGCTGGCCGGTCGGTCAATATTGGGCTTAAATCCAACAATTACCGGAGGTCACCTGGTCTTCGGTCATTCGCTGGGCGGCGGGCTCGGCGATGCGTTGCTGCCCTGGCGTGCCCGCTCGAACGCGCGTCGAAGCAAGCTGATGCGACCGCCGTACACCGCGTCCACCAACTCTCCGTCGGCGTCGTACACGCGCAGATACGGAAGCTCCGGAACGCGTCCGCGCAGGTACTGCTTGGCCACCGGTGATTCCCAATCGACGACGTTGATCTTCCTGAGCGCGATGTCGTCGTGCCGCGCTTGTTGAAGCGCGAGCCAAGCGTCGACATGGCGACACGCCTCGCACCAGTCGGCGTAGAAATCGATCACCGTGATCTTCCCCGCGACGCGGTGCTTATCGATGTCGACGCGTCGTCCGTCGGACACGACGACCACCAAGTCGCGCCCATCCGCTCGCTCGGCGACGGCCGGCGCTGGCCCCGGATCCGGCGTCTGCCCGCCGGATCGAGGCGCTTCACCGGTAGTCGGTGCGCACCCTCCGAGCACCATCGCAGCGCCCCCCAAAGCCAACGCGGCGCCCCCCAAAACCACCGCGCCCGCCAAGAGACTCACGCAAAGACTTATGCGGGCCCTATTTTTTGGCCGAATTCGCGGATCCGCATACGTACGAACGGTGACTATCCGACGGCCCATGCGCGCACTCGCCTGCGAGTTTCCGAATGATAACCCCGACCTCCATCTTGGGGCCGCCTGGGTTTGTTTGTCGCCGACGAGCGCGCCTCGACCGGTGCTTCGCTCAGCGCGCCCCGAAGTGATTCGGGTGGTGCCCGAGTGGATAGCGCGCGCACACGACGTCGCCGAACGCGCCGTCCGAGAATCGCAACGGCCGCCGCCCCCAGAAACCGACGCCGCGCAAACGATTCCCGCGCCGCCTCCGATCCCCGAGTTCGAGCTCGACGACGAGTGCGCCGTCCGCCGCGTCGGCGAGGTCGACATCCCGCCTCTGAACGCGCCCCCACTGAGCGAGCCGACTCTGGCGGATCTCGAGCTCTCGGCCGAGCTCGAATCGCCTGTGCTCGAAGTCTGGCCGACGGACGGTTTCGACACGAGCGCGCTCCTCGAAGACAGCTCCGCGCTTCCCGATCCGGCCATGACCGAAGCCTACGATCTGCTGGACCCGGCCGAAGCCAGCGAGCCGATGATCGACTTCGATGCGTGGCTGTCGGCCATCGCCGGCCAGATGTCCCGCGGCCTCAGCGCCGTTTCAAAGCCGAGCCCAAAGACCATGTCCAAAGCCGCACACGCCGCCGGCGAAGCCATGCGCGTTCTGTCGGCACCGTCGCGCGAGCGCCAAGCCGAAATCGCCAGCGTCATCGGGGCCTCACTCGAGCTGCTCTGCACCTTGCTGCGCGAGCAACAGGGAGAGCTCGCCGAGACCCTCGGCACCGCGCTCCGGCGGCTCTGTGCCCCGTCCAAGCGAACCCAGGCCAAGATGGCCGACATCGTCGGTGCGTCCCTCCACGCGCTTCTCACGCCGTCGCCGCGGCAGCAGGCCGAGCTGGCGTCCGCACTCGGCGCGTCGCTCGCGATTCTTTGCGCGCCGTCGACGCAAGAACAGGCGAGCTTCGCCGAAGCGCTCGGCGACGCTCTCGCGACGCTCTGCACACGGGCAACCGCGGAGCCGACTCCCCTGCAGGTCGAATGGACGGCCGTCATCGCCGAGGAGCTCGGCGACGCCATCGCCTCGTGGCACCTCGCCCGGGCCGACCGCCACGAGGACCACGCCGTGCTCTTCGACCCACTGGCTGCGGAGCTGTTCGACTCCGCTGCAGAAGCGGAGCCCGCCGAAGAATTGCCCACGCAGGCACCCGTAGCCGGACCGACTCTCGAGCTGGTGCCCGACCTCGAAGTCGAGCCAACCGCTCCGGCGCTGGCGTCGACCGAAAGCGCCGAGTCGCTGGACGCCGGTGAGTCGATCGATGCCGCGGAGCTGACTGCAGCCGCGGAGCTGACCGAAACCGACGAGCTGACCGAAGTCGCCGAGCTGACCGAAGTCGCCGAGCTGACCGCCGCCCCCGAGCTGACCGCCGCCCCGGCGGAGAGCGAGCCCGAGATCGACGACTTCGCCGTTTTCGTTCAGGCCGTCCAGAAGGTCACTCTCGAGCTCGGGGCCACCCGCGCTGCAGCCGCCGTTCCCGCTTTGCTCGAGGAATGCCGATTCGAGGCCGCCAGCCTCGACGAGGAGGCCCGCCAGGCCCTGGTCGGGGCTGGGCACGCTTCCGACGAAAGCGGCCACATCGAGCCCTCAGACGCCTTCAGGGTCACCGCCACGGCGTGGCGAAAGGTGCTGCGCGGCGACAGCGACGACATGGGCGCGTGCGCCAATACGCTCGATCGCTGGGCCGCGGAGGTCGTTGCGGCGCTGGCAGCCCGGCCCGACGCCGCCGACGACATCCAAAGCGCGCTCCGTTCCGAAGGCGTCGCAGCCTTCGGCATCGTCGTTCAGGCCGCCTGAGCGCGCTGCCCGCGACCGCCGGGCTACCCGCAACCGCCCGGCTACCCGCAACCGCCCGGCTACCCGCAACCGCCCGGCTACCCGCAACCGCCCGGCTACCCGCGACCGCCGGGCTACCCGCAACCGCCGGGCTACCCGCAACCGCCGGGCTACCCGCGACCGCCCGGCTACTGAAGCCCGAGCTGGCGGCTGTCGACCAACGCCGTTCGCCTCTAGTCCAACGTCGCGAAGGGTCCGTCTGACGCGTCGCGTGTCCCCGACATCGGATCGGCGCCGGGTCGTTGCGCGGTCGCTTCACGGTGCTCGAGGATCTTCGGGCCGAGCTCTTCGTGCGTGGCGGCTAGTCGCTCTATCAAGGGTTTTTCGAGCTCTTTCCATTGGTCGATGGTGTCGTAGAGCTCATCGAACACCGCCGCGATTTCCGGAGAGACGCTCGACGAATCTGGCGAGTCGAAGTGACGGGACGAAGCGGTCACCGCCGCGACGGCGGCGTCGCGGTTGCCCTCTCCGAGCCATTCGAGAGCGCGTTCGATGACCCTCCGCGGGCTCGCGAGGATGCCCCCGTAAGACTGGACGTGACACGGGTACTGCCTGAGAGCGATGTCGGTGATCAGGCCGTAGTTCTCGTCCCACCACTCGAGAGCCGGCGGCATGCGAGGTGGCGGCGGTCGGTCGTTGCCCGCGTCCCGCCGCGCCTCATCTTCGAGCGCATACATGCGGCGGAGCGACGCCTCGTACTCGCGCCAGGGTCGGATGGTCGCGATGACTCGATCGATGTACGCGAGGTCCGTCCGGAGCAGGCCCGGGACGAACACTTTGACCGCGTGGCGACGCACCTGATCGGGTCTCATGTATTGCCCAGAATGAGGATCCGGATTGGTTCGGTAGTAGACGCCGTGGCGTAGATTCGACTCCCAGAATCCCCCGGTGTTTGCGTCTCGCAGAGTTCGCGCCCAGTTCTTCGGGAACGGCTCTCCAATCACTTCGTACCCCGCAGCGAGCAGGATCTGCATCCACATGGAGGTGCCGGAGCGTCGCGTTCCCGTGACGATGATCATCGCTGACGAGCCTCTCGGTTCCCCCTGGTATCCTGGTCGCGATGGACATCGGTGTCGAGTGGCGTCCGCTGGGCCGGGTCGACGTCGCGGCGTTGCGCGACGCGCTGCTCTCGCAGCCCGAGTCGTTGTGGATCGTCGATTTCGACGTGAAAGAACGCAAGGCGCCGGGGCGGCCGACGCAGCACGTCTACCTGACCACCAGCAAAGGATGGCCGGATTTCCAACCGCAGAGGTTGTCAGGCTGGGAGCCATTGCACGCCGTGGCCGCCCCCGTCATCGAAGGCATGCTCGAGCGCCATCCTGACGGCGGCACCATCGCCAACGCATTTTTTACCCGCTTGGCGCCTGGCGGCAGCATCGCCCAGCACCGGGACACCGGTGCGCTGTTCCAGCATGCCCATCGCATCCACGTCCCGATCGTCACCAACCCAGAAGTCGAGTTCCGCGTGGGCCGATCCACCATCGATGCGATCGAAGGGGAGGCGTTCGAGGTGAACAACTGGAGACCGCATTCGGTCACGAACGGCGGCGATCAGGCGCGCATTCACTTCATCGTGGACTACGTGCCGGCGACGTCCTGACCGGCGGCCGTGCGGCGCCGCGGGAGATGGCTACGCGCGGCGAGCGACCACCAAGTACTCGTAGAGTTCGCGCTTGCTCGTTCGTTTTCGAAGCGTCGTCACCTTGGCGTCGCGGAACCCGGCGGACTCGAACACGGCGCAGAGGATGTCTTGGGCAGGCAATAAAACGTCATAAAACTTCGAATTTCCGACGACATACGAGAGTTGTCCGCCGCGCGCGGTGACCCGCCGGAGAGCGCACGCGTGTTCGTGCATGTCGTAGAAATACTTTTCGACGTAGCGACTCAACACGTCGCTTCGTTTGGCGATGCCACGCAGGATCGCGTCGAGCTTCGGGTAGCCAAAATCGATCCGTCGGTCGGGCTCCCAACGCGCGACGTTGCTCGTCGCCGCCCCCCACGTTCCACCGATCGCCTTCCAGTCGAGCTCACCTGCCGATCGGCGATCTCGTAGGTAGCCGAGCCAGTACATGTAGGGACGGAGCTCGCGGATGTAGCTCATGCGGTTGGCGTAGGGCGGCGAGGTGATGACCGCGCCG
>JAJDAH010000319.1 GCA_029261965.1 Polyangiaceae bacterium | reverse complement strand
GGCAACGGGCGCATCATCAGCTCGCTCATCGGGCGTTCGACCCTCGATGCCCTGATGGCACCGCTCGCCATTCCAATGGGCTCGATATTCATCGAGGTACCACTGAAGTTGATCGACATCGGCGACTCGCACATGGTTGAGTAACTCGAAGCGCACGGACTTCACGGTTCTCTCAGCGATGCCGTTGATGGCAGGGAGCCGTGGAGGGGTGCGCACTTGCTCGATCTCGAGCACGCGGAGCTGACGCGCGACTTGGCCGAGAAACACGAACCCGCGGTCATGCAGCATCGCGATGGGCTGGCGGCTCAGTCGGTGCATTGCTTCCGCCAGCGTGCGCATCGTCCAAACGGAATCCACGTCCCAGCCGTCGTAGGCGCGGACCTCGAGTAGCTCGCGCGTGTGGACGTCGATGACGAGCAGCACTTGCAGTAGCTCGCCACCGAGCGTGCGGACAACGAAGAAATCGATGGCCCACAGCGCATCCTTCGCCGATGAGGTGTACCGCGCCCACGTTCTGGTCGAACCGTCAGGCGGACCGAACCCGTTGTTCTCGAGGATTTTCTGCACGGTTGGCGCGCTGATGGGGGTACCCATCGCACGGAGAGTTTGGGAAATTTTCTTCTGACACCAGCCAGGATTTTCTCGCTTCAACGTGAGCACCAGTTCGACGAACTCGGCCGGTGTCGGCGGGCGCCCTCCACGGTTTTCTGGCTGCGATCGCCGCCAAGGACCTTGCCGAAATCTCGTTGCCCATCGACGAATCGTCCTGACCGAAGCGGACAAGTTGTACTTCTGAAACGGCCTATTGCCGTTCGTGACGAGGTACGCTCAGACCTGCGCAGTTCGTGTTCGTAGCGACATGTGAGCCTTCTTGCCTCCGCTGTTGATGAGCTCGGCAGCGAGCGCGTCCACCTGAACCTTGAGGGCAAGATTCTCTCGGTAGAGCCGCATCACGTCAGGCGGCACGCTGCTGCGCGGCAGGCGGCTCAGTCGATCTACGAAACGGATCACCAGGTGGTAGAAGGTCAGCTCGAGCGTTCTGAGGAGGAGCGACGACACGATCTGGGGTGTCGCTCGCTCATGAAACCTCGACAAGCGGAGCGGCGCTTTCTGCGGGTTTCTGGGTTATTTGGCAGCACACACGAAGCATCGCTCGAAGAGCGAGAGAGCCAAGGCGGTAGCAAGCGCCGCGGCGTCGTCCGGATGGTTGGACCACCACACTGGTTGATTTTCCTGAGCCGCTACGGCGCGTCCGGCAACCGCGTGATAAAGCACCTCGCAGGAGGTGTTCGTGGTTCGATTCTCGATCTCGTCGACGATGGTGCTGCTCGTGGCGACGCTGGGCGGCTGTGGCGACAGCTCCTCCACTGACGGGGGCGCCGCCGGGGCCAGCGGCTCGAGCTCTGGAGGATCTTCCGGGGCGGGCGGTTCGGGGACGGGCGGAGCGACCGGTGGTGTTGGCGGAGCTGCCGGTGGAAGCGGTGCCTCGAGCACGGGCGGCGCCGCAGGTGGCGGTGGCACGAGCGGTTCGGGTGGCGGGATGGCCGGGGGCGGCGGTGTCGCCGGCATAGGTCCCGGCTGCACTGGCGCTGCAGACGTCGTCTGCGTCGAGGTCAACCACGAGATCCTGTTCCAGTCAGCCACCGGAGCGACCCTCGCGCGCCGTGCCGGCCCCGACGAGTTCGATCTGCCCTCGGGCGGCATGGTGACCGTCATCGATACCGTGCCGACGACGCTCTTCGACGTGCCAACGGACGCGACCATTCGTTTCGAGCAGCCACGGCCGCCACCGGCGCAGCAGCTCCAGTCGTTGAACATCACCGTGCCCGAATGGATGCCGAACACGCGCGCGGACATTTGGACGGGTTGCGAGCTCGTCGAGGCCACCTACGGCGTGGCGCAGACGCTCGTGCTCGACGAAACTTGCGTTGAAAACGGCATGGCCGAAGTCATCGTGAGCGCGTACGATCCGATGAACACGAGTCAGAACGCGCGCCTGCACATTCCTGACATCGCCGTCGGCGACGCGAGTCAGCCGCCGCTGACCGTCACCATCCCGGCTTGGACGACCACCCTCCCGACCGGAAGCTTCACCCTCGACCAGTTCCCCATGGGGCTCCAAGGGAGTCTTTCGACATCGTCCTGGCGCGGCGCGCGCAACAACCAGGGTGGGCTCATTTCGCTCCAGCGTCAGATGGACGGCAGTGCGGCCGCAGCGCTCTTCACCTTCCTGGCGAATGCGGGCACTTATTGGACTCGCGAGATCAACATTTGGGAGGAAGCCGCGGCGACACAAGACGATGCCGTCACCCGCCGAGTGGAGAACATGGGGCACCCGTTGTCATTGACTCAGACCGCAACGTTCGCGGATCTGTTTCCCATTCCGTCCGCGGTGGCCGTCGCAGGTCGCACGCTGTCATGGACCGGCCTCGGCGGGAGCGAAGCAGACCGAGTGTTCATCCAGATCATCGAGGACTCGACCAATTCCGTCCTCTGGACCATCTGGGCGCCGCCGACCGTCACCTCGGTCGAACTGCCCACCGACAACCCGGAAGTCGCAGCTGTTGCCCCGGCGACCATCGGCAGAGTGGACGTCAATATCGAGGGTCGTGAAACGGTGTCCGGCTACTCCGACGCTCTGACCAACTGGAGCAATCGGCCGGCGTCTTCCTCGCTCAGTGCCCCCGAAGAGTTTCGATACAGCCGAATGGTCGAGCGGATGCCTTAGACCGGACAGGGCTACCTCTGCACGCCCGCGGCGATGGCATCGCCGGGGACCGGACGTCGGCATCGAACCCAACGAAACATCGTGAAATGACGGGCAAATGCCGGACCGCAAATTTGGCCGGCTGGCCAGTCCCATGGAATTCGGACTAGCCTTCGGTCTTGGCCTCTTCGATCCGCACCACCGTTCTCCACTTCGTTGGTCTCCTGCCTGCCGCTGCGACCGCGGTCGGCTGCGGCGGTGGCGACGGCAGCGAGCGACGGGGCTTCGGCCCATCGACGCAAGGCACCGCACCTGGTCCTGGTCCTCGCCTGGCGGCGTGAGGTCGAAACGGAGAACCAGACAGACGCCATGGTTCCATCTCCGTGCTCGAGACAATCGGATCGGTGACCGGTGAAGTGCTCGAGCTCGCCTTGCCAGCGTGCTTGACTCGGTCGTCCGCCCCATGAGGGCTGCGGTTCAGACGCGTCCACGGAGTTTTCGCGGATGACGAGCCCACCCGCACTGGAAGCCGGCGCTCGACGCTGAGGCAACTCACCGGGGCTCGTGTTATGCTGCGCGTCGACGGATCGTCGAATCAGCCGAGCGCCGTACGCTCACGTCCGGGTTGAAGAAGGGGGGGGCGGCCGCTCGGCACTGACGAATCACTAGAGAAACGGCAAGACTCACCAATGCTGATGCGGTTCGAAATGCTCATGGCAACCGCGACCTTCGTTTCGTGTCTTTGCGGCTGCGGAGCGAGCCAGCCGCCGGAGCCCGGGACAGCCCCGGGGCCCGCCATGACCTCACCGACGGCGGCGCCGCCACCGACCCAGTCCGTCACGCCGGACGCGAGCGAGCCACCCGCGATGCCGACCGACGGGGCCGCGTCGAATCATTTTCTCGGCGCCGACGTGGTGCTCGCCAGTACCGGACCGTATGTGCGTCGCATCCTCGGTGCCCGGGTCGGAGTGGTCACGTCGCCGCCGTCCGATGCGGAGCGCTTGGCGACCGTGTGGGACTTCAGCAGAAAGAGGCCCTTCGAGACGCGTCACTACTGGAAGACTCGGGCGGCGGCGCCGGCTGATTTGGTGCCCGGGGTGCTCGTGGCTACGGTGAACAAGAAGGGTCGAGACGGCAGCTACGGCAGCCCGGCATCTGCGACCGAAGCACACGAATCACTTTGGTGGATTTCGCGGTTGGTCGACGCACGCTCGCTAGCCGACGGCCACGTGCTGCTAGCCGCCGGGACTCGCGCCGCACCCGCGGGCCTGCGCCTGCTGGACGGGGACGATTCGCCGCGCCCGGGCAAGCAGGGCATCGAGGATAAACATTTTCTTGCTGACGAGCATTGGTTCGTCGGCGCGGGGCCTCTGCCAGACAAGCGGTTCAACTTCGTGCATCCGGCGTTCGCGGCGAAGCCCGGGGAGCCTCTGTCGGGCGGTGAGGGTCGGTTCGTCCGAACCACGGACGGCGAGATCGTTCTGACGGCCCACGTTTGGCGAACCCGCATCGCCGAACGCAAGGACTTGGTGAAGGGACGCGTGGTATTCGCTCCGCACTTGAAGGACGGGGCCGTGCGGCGCGCTCCCAAGACCCGGGTGGAAGCGCTGTCGACCATGTGGTTGGCGACGAAGATCACCGAGGCGAAGGGAGCGGGTCCTGGGACCGTCGCGACGGCGGCCGGGTTCGATCTGAACGCCGATGCGATTCGTGTCTTGCGCGAGTGAGGCTAGGACCAAGTTGCTGAGTTGCCGAGCCATGTCGAGACAGTCGCTTCCGATCTTGATTGTTTTCATCGCGGCGTGCGGGGGCTCGCCGCCGCCAACTCGTATCCATCTCGTTCAGCCTCCGGAGCGACGAAGCTGAAGTTTGGATCGACGATATCGAGTTCGTCGGATGCGAATCGCAGTCGGCTCCGCTCTTCGCCCAGGCGAAACGGCTGAGAAGCGAAACCGACGTGTTCGCCGAGCTGAAGGACGAGCAACTGCTCGACTTCATCGCGAGCCGACCCAACACGTGGCCTCAGGCAACTCGTCTTGCTCGGCCCAAGGGCGACTCGTGCTCAGGTCGAAAGCGTGCTCGTCACGTCGCCGATTCTTCATGTGGACACTTCTCTTTCGAGTCCCAGTGCGAGCCCCGCCGAGGTGCTCGAGCGAACCGTTCCGACTCTCGAGCGACACGAAAGCGCGCGCTAGCGCGAGCTGGTGGAAAACATTTCGAGGTGTCGCTACCGGAGGGAGCTGCGGCTCACGGTCTCGGGTTGCGGCTCCCTCGAGGCGATTGGTGTCGGAACGGCGGGGACCTGCCCTTGCATGCTCTTAGAGCGCAGGGTCTACTTGCACCCAGCGTGAACGCGCAAGCATGCCCCCAGTGCCAAGCGGCGGTGCCCGCAGGCATGGCGTTTTGCACTTCGTGCGGAGCCTCGGTGCCGGCCGCGGCCGCTCCGGCACCGCCAATGGCCGCTCCGACGGGAGCGTATCAACCAGCGGCACAGCCGCAGCCCGCGCAAGCTGGAGCGCACGGGTGCCCGCAATGTGGTGCTGCTGTTCACCCGGGAGTGGTGTTCTGCACTTCGTGCGGCGCGTCGGTGCAGCCGTCCGCACCGCAAGCCCTGCAACCGCAGGCTGCTCCGGGCTTTCATCAGGCTCAGCCACCGGCGGCTCAGGCAGCGCAACCCGCGCGCCCGAAAAAGGGCGCGAGCTCGGTGCTCGCCAAGGTTTTGATCGGTCTCGCCATCATCGGGGTCATGTCCTTGTTCCCCATCTACCTGTTCGTCAAATCGTTGAGTGACCGCGACGAGACGTTCCAGGTGCGTCGCGTCGTCGCGCTCGACGACGGGAACCGTCTGTTCATCCAGCGAACGGGGAACGCGAAGAGCGAGCGAAACTGGTCCAGGGTCATGCTCGTCGGACCGCAAGGCAACGTGCTCGACGAAGTTGTCGACGAGGGCGGGAGAGACACGATGTACTACGGGCGTGCACCCGAGGGAGCGTGGCTCGAGAACTCCAGCCGCGGTCTGCACGTGCGCAACACCAGCGATATCCAAGCCGTGACCGTCATCGCGTCGGCGAAAGAGCACGGCGTGCTGGCGCGTGGATATTCCGTCGTCGGCATGCTGGAGAAGCGACTGGTGGTCCAGGGGAAAGACCGTCGTTTGTACGCCGTCGATGTCTCGCGTCCGATCGAGCAGCTACCGAAGGACTCCAAATACTCAGCACTTGCGCATCATTCGAAACAATTTCTGGACTACGACCCGGTCGGAGTAAAGAGCGTTTCGCACATCGACGGGAAGCGTTTCGATTTCGACAAGCTCGATCTCGTCGACCCGAAAGTCGTCATCAACCCCGAGACACACGATGCGCAGATGTTCGCGGCGCCGAGTGGATTCTTGGCGCTCAGCGTCGACATCGTCGGCACGGGCGGCAACCACCGGCTGAGTCGAGTTTCCTCCACGGGCGAAATAGCGTGGACCGCGAACACCGAGGCCCTCATCGGAGAAACGAAGCTCGATGGGAAGCCGGCGTTTCGCGTGGCGTGGGCGTGGATCGCCGGCGACACCGTTCACACGGTCGTCGAAGGGGATATCTACGAAAGCTCCGGCGGCTACAGCTCCGCCGGTGGCTTTGGCCGCTACGACGCGCGGCTCGTTGACCTCGACGCAGCGACCGGCACCGTCAAAGGACGATGGGAGCTCACACGCAAGAAGTGAGCTCGATGTACGTGAAGCCAGGTTTCTCGTTTCTTCGATCCGCAAATGGGTGAACCAGCTCGCGGGCAACTACTGAGGAGCGGCCGAATCTTCACAGATTCGTGAGCTCGTCGCAGAACACGCCCGGAGCGACCTTCGCCGACGCTCGCGGTCGCATCCCGCTCGTGCGATGTGCAGATCGAACTCGAATGCGAGCTCGAAGGAGCGCCGTGACAGAGCTGCACCCGCTCGACACGGCTCGGAGCGCGCCCTGACTCTTTCTGCAAAGAGCCTGTCGCGCTGAGCAACGAGCGCTGCGGGGCTCTCGGGCTTTCGGTCACGTCGACGAGAGGGCCTTGGCACAGCGCCTGCATCGGCGCTACGCCCATGACGAACGCGACACTGACTGACACGGTGCGAGTCGGTGGCCGGCGCCTGCAAAACGCCCTGATTGTCGGCTGCGCGTTGCTCTCGTCCGGCGTAAGCGCATGCTCGAGTTCCCCTGCGAAGTGTGGCACGCGTGTCATACCCACCGCGGGCAACTACGACGTGTCGGGGCAGGCAACGTGGAGCCTGTCCGGCGAGTCCGGAACAGACGAGATCGTGGAGTGGAGTCCGACCGGCGATTCCGCGACGGGCCCCTGCACCACGCACGCCGACTCGTACACTCTCTTCGGCCCCGATGATCCGTTCCCCGGGCTTTGGTTCAACTTCAGCTGTGGGTTCGTTGGTCCGAATGACGTGCTCGAGTCGATTTACGTTACTGTGAATCTCGACGACCCCAGGAAGTACGAGGTATCCGGCCAGAGGGTGACCAGGGTCGGGAAGCTCCGCACGAGCGGCAGCTGCCCCGTTTCCGACCTGCCGGTCGACGTGACGCTCACGGTCGAGGCGACGACGGGAACGGAGGCGTCCTTTCCGCGAACGGTCAGCAAGGACTACCTACGACGCTTCTCCTTGACCGGTCGCAGCAAATCGCTCGGCCCGAGCACCTGCGCAGGGCCACCCACGGTCGAATTTGTCGTCGAGATCGAGCAAACGGCAGCCCACTTCGTGCCCCTCGACGTTGGTCCGTGCGATGGGAACGACGGTTCCTGAGCAGAGCTTGATCGCCCAGAGTATGCAACCCGCTAAGCCACGACCCACTGCCGGCTCTTGGAAACGACCGTGGTTTGGCGTTGTGGTGACGCGGGGAACGGCCACGCACATTCGGTCTGGCATGTGATGCCGTTGCACTCGGAGCAAGGCGGTGGCGCCACGCCGCACCGACGTTGCGTCGGCGCGGTGGGATTCGAAGCTTCGCAAGAAAGCCCGGGTGCGCACGTTTCGTCGGTAGGCCGGTCAGATCGACGAGCCGACAAGGCTCTCCCTCGAGCTGCTGCCCACCCCGGCATCGCCGAGCTCAGCCGCGGGATCGGACGTCGGCGTACCTCGACAAGAAACAGCCAGCGCGGCTCAGCACGATGGACTCGGCGCCCGTGGTTGGCAGAACAATCACGACCTTCTACGCCGCGTAAGTCGAAGTCGCGCAAGTCGTCGTAGGCAGTTTCACTGCGCCTGACGTTCGTGTGTGCGCGGGCTCAGATTCAGAGGTCGGCTCGAAGAAGCCGTCCGCAGCCGACATCAGCGATCACGAGCGCGTCGGATCCAGCGGCAAGCGGCCCTGGATCAAAGCAACCCTCCAATCGCACTTCCGCCACGCCCTGGTCGAACGCGTTGGCGAATCGGGTACGCGCGGTTCGGGTCTCCATCGAAAGCTGCACGACCGAGGTAGCCGTGGGCATTGCGCGAATGATGCCACGAATGGTGTAGATGAGTTGACCGTCATGAAGCACGATGCTCTGCCGGCGGTCGCTGGCGCCACCACCCATGGTCTCCACACGACCTCCCACTTTCGGCGCGCGCGCAATCGTCCCTGCTGCCGACCAGTAGACGTGCGTCGATTCGAGCGCGATGGCGGTCGGCTCGGGTTGCTTCGTAGCGATGACACTCACCGTCCCACCGTGCTTGAGGACGGAACGCACGCTACCGCTGCGGGGGAGGAGATGACGTTTGTCCCGGTCCGCGGCGCGGCCGAGGCTGGTCCAGTAAACTCGGTGCGCGTCAACCGCGATCCCGACCGGAGACGCCTGGCGACGTGCCAGCACCACGAGGCGCCCACCAGAGCGCGGCACCTTGGCGATCGTACCAGCTGTGAGGGCGACGTAGACGTGTGTGGCATCGACTGTGAGTGCGATAGGCCGCTCGAGAAGCTTCGCCAGCGTCACCGGGCTCGACGCTCGGGGCTCGAGCTTCATGAGAGAGCCGTCCGCAGCCACCGAGCTGCCGGGCCACTTCCCGACATTGGTCCAAAACACCGTGCCGTCGGAAACAGCGACCGCGTGCGGGTTGTCCTGGCCGGACGCGAGAACTCGAGGCGTGCCGCCGTTCAGAGCAACGCGCTGGACGGTGTCGTCGTCGTGGCGCGTGAAATAGACAAAGTCGTCGGAAAGGGCGATTCCGAAGATCTCGTGCACACCGGTGACCAGGACTGTCGGCGTGAGCGGAGGCTGCGGGGCGCTGACGCTGGCGTCCATCGCGGCGCTGGGAGTTGGCGCGCCGTCGGTCTCCACCTCTGGGGTGTTGGCATCATGGGACGGAGGAGGTTGGCTCGGCGCGCGCTGCTGCGGCCCCAGCGGACCCGCCGAGGGTTGGCAGCTCGTCAGAAACGCCCAAAGAACGACGGTGTAGCCTTCGAGTTCCCGACCCATCGCGTCATCATACGGATGAGCGCACAAAAAGTTGCCGGTCGCGCACGTCGGCTGCGACGGTGAGGAGATCAGGGCGCCCAGGACGGGATGTTCTGACAGGCGAGCGGCTCGCCGGCGTCGCTGCAGTCGCAGCCGCGCTCGTAGACGATTTCCATCGCAGGACCGCCGCAATCGAGCTGCGCCATCTCATTGCACTCGGCTTCGGTCAGACCGGGGAACGAGGTGCACCCGACGTTGCCCACGGAGCACTGGGCGAAGCAGGCGTTGAACGACCCGCTACCGCCGCCGCCGTCGTCACCGTCATCGCTGCCGCAGCCGGCGGCCAGAACCAGCGTCAACAAACCGAGTACCGAGAGCTTTCCGAGGTTTTTCATAATCAATGACCATACCAGGCGCCCGCCCCCGGAGAGCAGCGGGGAAACCCCGGCGCGGAGGGCGGTGGTCTGTGATCACAACGAATCTACTCATCCTGCCTACGCGGTGGACGAACTTTCCGATCTCGGTCACCCAGGTAGAGCTTGGCGGTCGTGGCCAGCGTGGCGCTAGCTGAGCATCGCGTCCTGCTCGGCCTGCTGATCGAGTCGCGGGCGACCGCGCGCGGGCAATGGGGGATACGCCCCGCCGAGCAAGTGGCGTAATCTGGCGAGCATGCTCGCCGAACTGATATCGAGAAGCCCGACCTTCGGGAGCCTTCCGCAACAGCATCTGCAACAGCTGATGCCGCACTTCACGCGACTCGAGTACCAGCCCGGGACGACGATCGTCGCTCAAGGGGGGCCTGGGGACGCGATGTTTCTGATCGAGTCGGGCACAGTCGGTGTCTCGACCGAGGACGCACGCCTGGGGATGTTGCACAAGGTTGCCACCCTCGAAGCACCCGAGGCGTTCGGTGAAATGGCGCTCGTGACCGGCGAGGCCCGGTCGGCGAGCTGCGAAGCGATCGGAGCGACCGTCGTGCACCGTCTCGGCAAAGACGTTTTCGACGCCATCGTGCAGCAAACCCCAGGGCTCGCGCTCGGCATCGCCCGAAGCCTCGCGACCCGGCTGAGCCAAATCACCAAAGCGCGCGAGATCCCGTGGATGAGCCTGACCGAGCGACAGCTCGACCGGCGACTGTGGGCGCTGGCGCCCGAGCAGATCCTCCGAGGCAACCGGCTCGCCCCGATTTCGCTCGATGGCCGGACGCTGACGGTCGGAATGGTCGACCCCCGGGACGGAGCGGCGCTCAACGCCCTGAGGCAAGCGATTCCGGGCATGACTCTCGAAGTCGTGGCGGTGAGCCACGACGACTACGAGCGCTTCGTCGCCCAGCGACACCAAGCGAGCACTCAGTCCGCCCAAGCCGACGTGCCAGCGGGCCAACGACCCCACGTCGTGTTTGCCGATCCGACCGAGTCTCGAGCAAATCCTTCGGCGCAGGCCGTTGCAGGAACCCAAGTCGTCGAGCTTGCCGACGAAATCGTCGGCACTGGCCTCGCCCTCGGAGCCAGCGACATCCACATCGAGCACGAGCGACAGGGCATCGGAGTGCGCTACCGAGTCGAAGGCTCCCTGCGGTCTCGGACCCAACCGATCCCATCGGAGATGGGCCGCGCGCTCCTCAGCCGAATCAAGCTTCTGAGCGGCATGGACATCACCGACACACGCCATCCCCAAGATGGACGGATGACCGTGCAAGCCGGCCAGCGCGTCATCGATCTACGCGTCTCGACGATTCCGGCGAAGCTCGGAGAAAAGGTCGTCCTGCGAATCCTCGACGCCGAGGCGAACGTCACCGATCTCAAGAGCCTTTTTGTCGTCGATGGCGTCCGCCAGCTCTACGCCGAGCTCGTCTTTCGCCCTCACGGGCTCGTGATGGCCACGGGCCCGACGGGCTCGGGGAAGACGACGACACTCTACAGCTCGCTCATGGCGAGGCGGCGGCCCGAACTCAACCTCGTCACGGTCGAAGATCCCATCGAGTACCACCTCGACGGCATCACGCAAGTTCAGGTGCAAGCCGAGATCGGAACGACCTTCGCCGCCGTGCTGCGCGCATTGCTACGCCAAGACCCCGACGTCGTGCTCGTCGGAGAAACACGAGACGCCGAAACCGCGAAAATGGCGGTCGAGGCGTCGATGACCGGCCATCTCGTGATGACCTCGGTGCACAGCAACAGCGCCGTCGACGCCGTGGTTCGCCTCGGCGAGCTCGATGTCGAACGCTACGCCGTCGCCAATTCACTGCTTGGCGTTCTGCACCAGCGGCTCGTGCGTCGAATGTGCCCGAGCTGCGCCGAACCGTTCGAGTACCCGAAGCCCATCGTCGACCGGCTCTACCGAGTCGGCGCGTTCCGCCAGAAGGACCGTCCGGTTCTCAAGCACGGCAAGGGCTGCGAGAGATGCGGAGGCACCGGCTACAAGGGCCGCCTTGCGCTCTACGAGCTGCTCGGCGTCAACGACCAGGTACGAGCTGCCATCTCGGCGGGAGCCGACGCACCGACAATCGCCCGCGCGGCGGGCTCGGGCGCGCTCTTGCCACTGGCTCGGTACGCCGGCGTAGCGGTCGGTCAGGGCCACACGACGCCGGGCGAGGTCTTGCACCTGCTTCAACAAGTCGGCGCTTGAGTCGCCGGGCGAATTCGAGCGGCCGACGGGGCTAAAAAGCGGCTCGAGGACTTAGGGCGCGGGTTGTGTCGTTCGCTACAGATCGTGCGCCTGCGTTTCGGGGAAACCACGCAACACGCATCCATCAACGGCTACTCATCTTGCCTACGTGCTCAGATACTTTTTGAGCGACGAACCAAGCGGAACTATGGTCGTCCACCATGGGCGGCCCTCGAAGCAGCTCGAACACTTCGAGATCCGAGAAAA
Source organism: Polyangiaceae bacterium (assembly GCA_029261965.1). Taxonomy (GTDB): domain Bacteria; phylum Myxococcota_A; class Polyangia; order Polyangiales; family Polyangiaceae; genus JAJDAH01. Next base: position 24,421 of record JAJDAH010000319.1, on the reverse strand, counting down.
GCTCGGGGCGGGGGCATGGGGGAGGTGTACCGCGCCTACGACAGCGAGCTGTCGCGCGAAGTGGCCATCAAGGTGCTACCCGCCGAGCTCACCGACAGCGCCGAGCGGCGCGAGCGCCTTGTGCGGGAAGCCCGCGCGGCGGCGCGGCTGAGGCATGCCAACGTGGTGGTCATCCATGCGGTGGGTGAGTCGGGTCGAAGGGCGGGCGGTCGCGGATGTGCTCGCCGAAGATGGCGCTTTCGATGCGGAGGAGGCGCGGCGCTTCTTACGCGCCCCAGAGCTTCGCGGCCATCCGGCGGGTCGACGGCGCAGGGATTGCAGCGGACGGTCGACCACGTAGCCAACGGTCAGGCGACCTTGGCGAGTTTCTCGAATGACTGTTCGATCGGCGCATCGAAGTGAACGTCGAGCTGCGGGAACGCGATCACGATGCCCTCGGCTTTGAAAGCATTCCAGATCGCTTCGCGAGCCAGCGAGCGACACTGGCGGTTGTCCCATGGGTTCATGATCCACACTGAGACTTCCCAATCGACCGACGAGCTACCGAACTCGGTGAGCAAGATCCTCGGGTCCTTGCTCGTCTCGCGCCACTCGAGCTGAGCGGCCACGGCCTCGAGCACTCGACGGACCTGTGACATGTCGGACGAGTAGGTTACGCCGACGACGACCCGCAGACGGTAAAGTGGATCGCGGGCCGTGTAGTTCTTGACCGTGCTTTGCACGATGGTCGCGTTCGGGACGATCATGTTTTCCTCGTTGAGGGTCCGCACGAGAGTCGAGCGAATCCCCATGTCGACGATTCTCACCATTTCGCCCTCGATCTGGAGGATGTCGCCGGGCTTGATTGAACGCTCGACAAGCAAAATCACGCCGGAAACGAAGTTCTGCGTGATGTTCTGCATTGCGAAGCCGATCCCGACGGCAAACACCGCACCCGCAGCGAAGAGCGCGCCCAAACGAATGCCGGCCGTCTGCAGGGCCACGCCCAGGCCGACGACCACGAGCAAGTAGTGGAGCAATCGCCCCACGACGCCGGCGCCGCGCTCCGTATCTACGCCGCGCCGATCGAGCCCTCGCTGGATTGCTCGTTGCAACATCCACGACAACACGAACGACGCGATGACGATCAGCACTGCGGTCAGGAGCGTGCCGACGGTCAATGTTGTGCCGCCGATATCGAGGAGCTTCGTGTCCAGGACCTGGCCAGCGTTTTTTGCGATGTCTTTCCAGTTCATTCTCAGTTCTCCTCGAACGGTTGTGGAAGGCGGAATTGGTTAGTCGTAGGTGGAAAGCACGATGACTTCGTCGTCGGCCTCCAAGCGCACGGGTTCGTCTCGAGGCGGATTGAGTCGTATCGAACCTCGTCGACCCCCCAGTCGGAGACCGATGGCGGTTTCTCCCCGAAGGTGTGCGGCCGCCTGGATTTCCGCGAACGTGACGGTCCCTTCGAGACCGAGCTCAGAGGCGACGCAGAAGATGAGCTCCGGACCTCCAGACGTGAACAGTTCGCGAAAGACCACGTTCAGCTCGCGACGTAGTGCAACCTGCGCGACCATATGACTGAGAACTACAGGGCTCACGAGTACGGCAGCTGGCCGTTCACCGAGCAGGCCGACGTTCGTTGCATCGAGCAACTCCACGACGACTTCCGGCTCGGCAGACGTCTTCTCGAGGTGCCGGCTCAACAGCAAGTATCCTTCCAAGGTGCGAGCATCCGACTCCTCACCCGAACCGAGCCAGTCTGCACCCATCATGACGACGTGGTCGAACGTCGACGGCTCGAGACGCTCCAGCTCCGACGGCACCGAATAGTCCGCTTGAATGTGCTTGATGCTCAGGTTCGGTACGTCTGCGACGTGGCGGAGCATCGCGGCGCGTTGGTCCGTCGATACGGCCGACGCCACGGTCACGTCGTAGCTCGTCTCGTAGGTTCTGAGCTCGGATATCAGCGCTGGGATCTTGTGGCTCCACCCGAGCAGGAGCACGCGCACCGTTGCCTTCGGCTTCGGCTGTCGTTTTTCCACACGCCGGCGTTCGAGAGGGGTGGGAGCACCCGGACTCGGTGCCGCGTCTTCGTAGCTTCCAGCGATGAAGATGAGCTTGTCGCCACTCTCGACTTCGAAACCGGCCGGGGGGTTCAGGTGCGTGCGGGCGGCCTCCTCGGCACCGCGTACGACGCCGATGCAAACGGCCCTCGCGAAACGGGGGGCGAGTGCCTCGAAGGGCTGCCCGTCGAGTTCGGGAACCTCACGGACATATAGCTCGCTACCTCCGGCCTGCACGAGCAGCTCTTCGTACACGCTCGACAAGCCAGGGTGCTGGATCGCTTGCATGATGAGCCGGCTGACGATCGCATCGCTTGGTAGCACCTCAATCGGTCCGGCGTAGGCACTCTGCGCCACGTCGGTCTTGCGAGAATCCAGGATCTCGGCCACCACGAGCGGCAGATCACGAGGATCGTCCACGATGGGGTGGTTGCTCAGCGACAGGAGGGTCTTGATCGTGTGCGTATCGGCGCTGCGTGCCCCCGCGGGGCCGAACTCACGTGCGGGCAGGACAATGGCGGCCGCGCGAAGAAAGTCGACGCGCTCGAGGTGGTCACCGCGCAGGGGTGTACCCGAGCGGAGCGTAACCGCGGCTGGGTCCCACACATCACCCGTGCGCGTTGCGAGCTCGTTCTGTAGCTCCGCGGAAACTTCCTCGGCGAGCAGGACGACATGTAGCTTTCTAGCACCGCGTCGGGCCAGAAACCGCCGCGCTCGTCCTTGCGACACCAGCAGATCGCGGATGACGATCGACGTACGGGCAACCCACCCAAGAACCAATACGTGATCCTTGCGTACGAGCGGGGTGTGCCCGGCTTCGAGACGGCGAATGGTCGCGTTGAGCCACTGGCTCATGATCGCCACCAAAGAACCCATGAACAGAACGTAGCCAAGCACGGTGACAATCGTGGAGATCAAACGGCGCAGGATGCCGACGTCGTCGCCGAGGTACCCGGGGTCCGATAGGCGCAAAAATGCCCACCAGACTGCTTCGCCCCACGACTCGGTGGCGTCCCCTCCGAGCCGCAGAAGACTGCCGCCCACCACTGAAACCAGCCCGATGAGCGCGGCGACCGCGAGTATCTGAAAGTGCGCGCCGCGGACTAGATATCGCTCCAGCAATGACTTGATGTAGTTGAAAAACCGCACGGGCACCTCCTAGTTGAGATCTTGCGGGGCGTCGCTACGGCCCGACTCCAGCGCTCAGCCGAAGCCACAAAGAGGAGGCGGGATCGTGACGCTTCTCGACCTGGAGGTGGGGCTCGTCGAATTCGTCCACGATCGGCCCCATGACCTCTTCGATCGCGTCCTCTAGAAACCCGAGCCCCAAGGTCGACCCGTGCTCGTCGATGACCACCGCAACATGAACTCCAGCACGTTGAAGGGTGGCGGTGAATTCGACCAGCGACGTAAGTACCGGAATGAACAGCGGCGGTCGAGCCAAGTCCGTTAGCCTCGCGCCGGTCACGTGGGGACCGCTTCGTGGCTGTGCTCCTCGGTCATTCCACCGAGGCGAAGCATCCAGTTCGAAATCCCGATCGCGTGCTCCGAGGCCTCCATCGCCTGAGAGCTCCCCGGGCTGCCCCTAGGCGCGCTGACCATCAGTTGCGCCCGCCCCAGGAAACTGAAACAACCAAGACAACACCGCTCCTCAGTTATGTCTTCGCCAGGTCGATGACCTGGGCACCTTTCCGCAACGATTCGAGACGCGCGACGGCGTCCGGGAGATCGAGGTAGCTCGGCCGAAAAGGTGGCGCCACGAGCACCTCTCGCAGCCGCAGGTCGTGAAGGACCGGCAGATGTTTCAGCGCGATCTTGCCGACCAACAACGGGTCGAGGCTTCCGCCTTCACCCAAGTAGCTGAGCAGCGCCGTGAGCCCGCGCAAGTAGACGGCATCTTTCGCCTGGCCCCCTCCACGAAAAACACGCACTGTGACGGAGTACGCCGTACGCTGGGCAAAGTCGTAGTCACGATCGAGCTCACGGAACACGTCGACAAAGGACGCGCCATCGATCATGCGGCGAACGGCCACGACGCGCGCTGCCAAGATGCGGAGCCGAGCCCGGCTGAGACCACCGACCAAGTACTCAGCCAAAACAGCCAGCCCCTCCTGAAGCTCGTCGTAACCGGGCAGGCCATTCCGAAGCTGGCGGAAAGGCTGAGCCGCACCATTGTAGTACGTGACGATGTGCGTACCGATCTCGTGCTGCAGCAGTGCATCCACTCGCGAAGCCGGGATCGTCGCTTTCGATGGCACCAGCAAGTGACCGCGTGAAACCATCAGCCCGGCAATATCGGTGCGGATCCGTACTTCCGCAGGGAGGCGGCCCCACCTTGTACGCAACCGGTCGAGCTCCTGCCGTGCCCGCTTGGCGAATGCTCGTGCATCCAACGCGTCACCTTTGGAGCCTTCACGACTTCGTGACGGGATCCGATCGAGCAACGTCTGCGCTTCAGCCAGAAGCGGGTCGTCGACTGTGCCGAACACCTGAAGACTCCCGTACCTAAAGCGAGGCGTATTGCGATCCGAGAGCATCGTGATCCTACGGTCGAGCCCGTCCTGCTGCTCGAGGAAGAGGTCCTCCATCGCTGGGTCCTCGATGTCCTCGAGCTGGATTTCGTACAACTTCCTCTTCATGAGCGCTGGGTCGAAAGGAAGCGGTGGATAGGAGAACGATGGCTCTTTCGAGAATCGACTCCGTCGAAACTCCGCCCAGGCCTCGCTCGTGTTGCGCGGCGTAGACAGCAAGAGAAAGTCGAAGCGATTGCTCAGCTCGGCAAGCTGTCGATCCGCTTCCGAGACCGCCTTCAAGAACCGCCCTCGGCCGAGTGCGAGGAAATGGCTCGGCCGCTGCGTCGTGCGTCGCGTAGAAAAGTGAAATGCAGCATGCTTCAACGCACGCGCGAGGGTTCGGCGCAGCTGACGATGAGCTTGTGGGAGCTGCCAGCTGGAGGCGTCCGCAGTTGGTGGCTGGATCTCGAGACCCATGACAAAGCAGCCCGCTGGTCGGTTCTTGGTATCCAGTAGGGGGGCGACGCCTGCCGCCGATGGCACAGCACGACGCTCGACTTCGACTCGGGTCTCGTTGTCCTGCGAGACCTGGCTCAGCTCTGCCTCCAGGTCTGCAACTGTTTCCGCCGGCTCGCCGTCGGGAGTGGCCACGATTCGGAAGAACGGCGCGTCGGGCGCGCTAGCGTCGGCGGCGTTTGCGACCGAGACCTCCAGGACCAGGCACGCTTTGAAGGCGTCGACCATGACGCAAACGATCGCGCGGATCAGTTGCGCGACGCGTGCCTCGTCGGCTCGCTCGCCCGATATCCAGAGGTAAGACGCTTGTGTCGTAATGAGCGCTTCGGTCCCCGGATGGGCTGAACTCGACGGCTGACGGTAGACGAACAAGAAGGGCAGCGGTCTGTCGATGTGCAGCCGGCCGCCGGGGCGCAGAGTGCGCCGGACACCCTTGCCCACCCGAAGTTTGCTGACAACCTCCTCGAGATCCACGCCGAGCACATCGGAGGTCGCCGCCACCTTCTGTTTGCCTCGGGATGTCTTCACGATGCCCGTGAACGCATGCGCTCCAGCTCTCTGCGGATGCCCGGGAGCGTAGAGCGCAACGCAGGCGTGATCTCGTCGTAAACCTTCTGATCTACCTGGCCAGTCCACTCGTCCATGAAGAACTTCTTCAGCTCGACGGCCAGCGAGCAGGCGTTGTTCGGGAACTTCTCGTTGATCCAGCGGGACATGTTCCCACCCCGAAACTTCACGTTCTCACGCACATCGAGAGACCGACCCCGGAAGTCGTAGGAACTGAGATCCGAGATGAACCCGTCGATCACGGGAGCCCAGCGCTCGCGATCGAGAGTACCGGTCCCGAGATTCACCTCGGGATTCTGGGCGGGGTCGGCTTCCGGACCGCTCGGGCCTTCGCGACGGTGGTTGTAGCTGTGCAGGTCCAATACGACGACCGCACCGAAACGCTCGATCCGCTCGTTCAGGACGTGAGAGAGCTTCTCGTAGAACGCATCGTACTGTTCGAGCGAGCGGCTGCGGAAGGCGGCAGAAGGTGGGTCCTTCCAGAGGTTCAAACCCCAGGCGTCAGCCGGCTCGATGTAAACGGCCTTGTCGCGGGCTCGATTGAGATCCACCTCGAAGCGGGAGTGTCGGGCGACTAGCCGGGTGGAAGCCACCTTCGCCCACTCGGCGGTGTATGGATCTTCCTCTCGTAAACGTTCGTCATCCGAGAGCGCCGTGAGCGCGGCGACATCGTCGCGAAGCTCATGGCCATCGTGAATAGCAGTGGCGACGATCTGATCGTCCCCTAGGACGATGGAAAAAAACTCGTTGATCATCGGTAGCAGTCCTGACTCTTTTCGAATTCGCCGGTTGTTCGGGGGACGTTGTGACGAGACGGGCCCGCTCGAGATGAGGGCACGACGCTCCTGGTCACCCTTCGGATTTGGTGACGGACGCCCCGCATTCAAGCAAACATCGTGCCGCGACTTTCGGGAGGGAGTCAGTGGCTGAACAGCTTGAACTCGCCCGCGAAACTGCGTTCCGGTGGCAACTTCAAAACTGCACGGACCCGCGAAACAGGAGGTGCTGCCTCCACCGTGACGCCGGTGGCTCCGTTTCGCGAGCCGCGCGATTGCGCGAGCGCTCAGCCACGATCGCTCGCTCTCCCGCCCGTCTAGTTCTTCCATTGCTTTTTCCGGCGAGCAGCGCGGCGGCGGCATCGGGAACGTCCGCATTCCTGTCCGGCGACGGACGGACATGCCCGCTTCAGCAACTTGCGGGTGAGGACCCATAAACCAATGACTCGCAACGGGTTTCGCCCGCCACTCGAGGGACCTGCGCCATCGAGAAAGAGGAGGCGTTGCCTCCGCTTTCCTGGCATCATGCCCGCCCCGTCGAGGGGCGAGGGGACGCTTACAGCGTGAAGCGAAAGCATGGTCACCAGGGCCTGACGGCCGATCGTCCCGGGCCATGAGCGGGCGCGTCCGACGAGCTGGTTTTTCCCCAGGTGAATGATGTTCCTCCGGACCGCGGTAGTCGCTGAACCTGGAGAGACTCGCCGCCGCATCGGCTCTGCCCTCAACGATGTGGAGAGCATCTCGACGAATCTCCCCTCTGTCGATGCCGTGTTGGAGCTTCTCGACCGAAGGTCTCTCGATCTCGTCGTTCTCGATGAATCGCTCTTGCCCGGCGCCAGCGATGACGTCATCAAAGCGCTTCGCGGCCGTGCAGACCCGCCAAGCGTCGTCGTGACCGGTCTAGAAAGCGATCATCAACGTCGCGTAGCGCTCGTCGCCGCGGGTTGTCTTGCAGTTATCCCGAGCTCCGTCGATGAAGAGGCCTTCCACAACTGCTTTCTCGCAGTGGCAGAACGGCACCTGACCGAGGCGAACGCGAGTCTGCGAGAAGTCCCCGATACCGACTACACCCTAGCCGAATACGCGACGGCTAGCCCTCGGATGAGGAAGTTCCTCCGAAGCGCGCGGCGGGCCGCGATGGGCGACTCGACCATTCTCGTCGTCGGCGAAACCGGCGTCGGAAAGGGCCTCCTGGCACGCTCGCTTCACAACGAAAGCTCTCGCGGGGGCCCGTTCGTCCCTGTCAGTTGTGCGGCTCTGACCCCGACTTTGGTCGAGAGCCAGCTGTTCGGCCACGAGAAGGGGGCGTACACGGGCGCGAATCGTGATCGACGCGGATACTTCGAGCTCGCTCATCGGGGCACGCTTTTCCTCGACGAGATCGGTGAGCTTCCAATCCACCTGCAAGCGAAGCTCCTGGCCGTTCTAGAGGAACGTGAGGTTCAGCCGCTTGGATCGGAGGAACGCGTGACGGTGGACGTTCGATTCATGGCCGCTACGAACCGGGACCTCGAGAAAGAGGTGGCCAACGGGCGTTTTCGAGAGGACCTGTACTACCGCGTAGCCGTCATGAGGCTGCAGATCCCATCTCTCCGGGAGCGTCAGGAAGACATCCCCGAGATCGCGCAGAGCTACGTCGATCACTACCGAGCTGCGGCCCGCTCCGACGTCACCTCGATTTCGAAGGCAGCCATGCGTTGTCTCACGGCATACCCCTGGCCGGGCAACATCCGAGAGCTCGCAAACGTCGTTGAACGCGCAGTCATCATGGGCACGCATGCCGAGGTGCAGGTCGTAGATCTCCCGCTCGCCGTCCAGGGCTACTCCGATCCGAACGCGGTCTCCTCGTTACCATCGGAGTGGTCGCGCTTGCCTTGGCGCACGGTTCGTCAACGTGTGCTCGACGAAACGGAGCGGCGCTACTTGTCAGAGGTCCTGGGCGAGTCAGGAGGAAAAATCCGCAAGGCGGCAGAACGAGCCGGCATGGCACCCCGCTCGTTCGCGGAGAAAATGAGAAAGCACGGGATTTCGAAAGAGCAATTCCGTCCGGCGTCGGGTCGAAAACCGTGAGGGCGCCACGAGTCAGCTTCGCAGCGCTGGCATGATCGAGCGCCGAAACTGCCGTCAGGCCGTGCGATACCGGCGATAGCTCCAGTCTGAATTCTGGTTTGGCCAGCATTCGAGACAGGAGGTTTCTCCGGTCAAGCGGAGGCGCCGCCTCCGGTCACCCGACACCTCCGCCGACCGACAACACCGGCCCGAGACGAATCCATCTGTGATTCGTTGCGTGTGGTTACGCCGTGGGAACAGCGGTCGTGTCGGCATGGGACTTGCCTAAGTACAGGTCGTGACCAACACGGATCCACCCGCTCGACCTCCGAAGAGCTCGCCAGAACCGAAGCCGCCAGGTCGGCCAGAAAAACCCGGCGTGCCCGCGAAGCCACCGCCGGCAACCGAGCAACCCACCAAAGGGACGCCGCCGCCGGTGCGGCTCCCCCGCCCGAAACGCTAGCGCTCTCGGGACGCACTCGCCGGGCGTCTAGATCATCGATCGCGCAACAACCAGGAAGAGGACAACGCCATGAGAATCGGATTTTTTGTTAACGACATCAAGACTGAGGAGCCCGGGTACACGACAACCCGCCTTGCCATGGCTGCGATCAATCGTGGGCACGAGGCTTGGATAATGGACGCCCAGTCCTTCGCCTATGATCCCGACGAGAAGATTCGCGCCCGAGCACGCTCCGCACCAAACGCCAAGTACAAGTCCTCCGACACCTACGTCGAGGACCTCAAGGGCAAGAAGGCGAAAGTCGAGCGCATCACGGTCGACGACCTCGACGTACTGATGCTCCGCAACGATCCGTCGACGGATACCGGACTGCGATCCTGGGCACAGACGGTCGGAATCAACTTTGGCCGCATCGCGATGCGGCACGGCGTAGTCGTGCTCAACGACCCGAACGGGCTGGCGAAGGCGATGAACAAGACCTACTTCCAGCTCTTCCCCGACGAGGTGCGACCGAAGACTCTCATCACGATGGACCGTGACGAGATCAAGGAGTTCGCGGCGGCTCAGGGGGGAAAGATCGTCCTCAAGCCCCTACAAGGTTCGGGCGGCCAAGGTGTCTTCCTCGTGGACGAGGGTGCGGGATCGAACCTGAACCAGATGATCGACAGCTTGACGCGCGACGGCTACGTCATTGCGCAGGAATACTTGCCGGCTGCGAGTGAGGGAGACACCCGAATGTTCGTGATGAACGGCCAACCGCTGCGCCACCGGGGCAAGGTCGCGGCCTTCCGTCGTGTTCGCTCGGGAAGCGACATGCGAAGCAACATCCACGCGGGGGGCAAGTTGCGAGCGGCGGAGCTCACGGAGAAGGACTTCGAGATCGCCGAGATCGTGCGACCGAAGCTGGTCGAAGACGGCATGTTCTTGGTGGGTCTGGACATCGTCGGAGACAAGTTGATGGAGATCAACGTCTTCAGCCCCGGAGGTCTCGGTAGCGCTCAGAAGTTTACCGACGTCAACTTCGCGCATCCGCTCATCGACAGTCTCGAACGCAAGGTCCACTACATGAAGTACTACGATCGATCCTTCAGCAACGCCGGGATGGCCACGCTTTAGCGTGGGAGACCCAGTGGCGGCGAAGAAGGGAAGGGCGTTTCTCGGGAGTGTTCACAAGATGTTCGATCGCGCCGCTGCAACGGTTCGGTTGCGCGACGACGTCGCGAAGCAGATCCGCGACTGCAACGCTGTGATTCAGCTGCGCTTCCCGGTGCGCATCGACGGCAAGTATCAGGTTTTTTCGGGCTGGCGCGCCATTCACAGCGAACATCGGCTGCCTGTGAAGGGAGGGATCCGCTACGCAGCAGTCGTCGATCAGGACGAAGTCGAGGCCCTCGCTGCGTTGATGTCGTACAAATGTGCGCTGGTCGACGTCCCGTTTGGCGGTTCCAAAGGCGGGCTCGCCATCGACCCGAAGCGCTACTCCGTGAGCGATCTCGAAGCGATCACCCGTCGCTTCACGCAAGAGCTCGCGGATACGGGGTTCGTCAGCCCGAGCCGCAATGTTCCAGCCCCCGACATGGGGACCGGTCAGCGCGAGATGGCGTGGATGGCGGACGAGTATCGCAAGCTCTATCCCAGCGACCTGAATGCCATTGCTTGCGTCACGGGCAAGCCTCCTACGCAGGGAGGCATCCGGGGCCGGGTCGAGGCGACCGGCCGTGGCGTACAGTACGTGCTGCGAGAATTCTTCCGCCACCCAGAGGACGCAGCGCGAGCTGGTCTCTCGGGAGGTTTGGAAGGCAAGCGCATCATCCTGCAGGGATTCGGTAATGTCGGCTATCACGCTGCCAAGTTCTTGTCCGAGGAGGACGGCGCGCTCATCGTTGGTGTCATCGAACGCGACGGTGCCCTGCTGTCAGATAGCGGGTTGGCCGTGGAGCCGTTGGCGGCGCACCTGCGCGAGACGGGCGGCGTTCAGCACTTCCCGCGAGGAGAATTCGTCCAGGACGGCCGCAAAGCTCTCGAGAACGAATGCGACATACTGATCCCCGCGGCACTCGAAGGCCAGATCAACGCGGACAACGCGTCGCGCATCGCCGCGCCGTTGATCGTCGAGGCGGCCAACGGGCCTGTGACGTTCGAGGCTGAGGAGATCCTGCTCGGCGCCGGGAAGGTCATCCTGCCGGACATCCTCGTCAATGCTGGCGGGGTCGCGGTCTCTTACTTCGAGTGGGTCAAGAACGTATCTCACATCAGATTCGGGCGGCTCAATCGTCGTCTAGACGAGCAGCGGGGAGCCGACATCGTGGGCCTCGTGGAGCACATGACGGGCAAGACGGCGCCGGAGCAGTTCGCTCGTCCACTGCTCGAGGCAACTGACGAGCTCCACCTCGTTCGATCGGGGCTCGACGACACGATGCGCGCTGGATACGTTGCAATGCGTGAAGCCATGCTGACGAACGACGCAATCCCCGACCTCAGGACGGCCGCGTTCGCCGTGGCGCTCAAGAAGATGGCGCTTTCATACGAGGAGATGAGCCTGGCCTAGTGCCGTTGGCTGGGCCGCCGGCGCGAGATGCAGAGGAGCGCTCCGGGATCGCGTCGTCGAGTTCGAGAGCCGCACGATGATCCATTGCTGCGTCGACGCACACCTCGGCAACCGCCGGTGGCATGGTGCGGATAGCAGCGCTGCATGTTTGGAGTCCCTCCGGGGAGAAGTTGTTGGTGGTGATTCACTATGCGGGGTCGGTCGTGTCGCTCGGGTTCGTTCGCGGTGGCTGCCAAGAATTCGCGCACGTCGGGCTGCTCCGCCGGCGCGGCGGGCGCCTCGAGCGTGTCGCGATTACGTCGAAAACGGACTCGGCGTTGGTGGCCGGCATTGGAAGCGAAGACGATCTGAGCGTGGACGCGAAGTCGTTCGAGCTGACCGACGAGGAGCCGTTGCTCGCCGTGCGCACGAACAACGCGATCGGCACCGGACCCGGCTGGAGCGAGCTGAGCCTGTTTCGCCTACACGAGTCCAAGCTCACGCTGATCTTGGGAACAGAAACGTCCTACCGCGACGCCACGGCGAGCAGCCCCACCGAAACGCTGACTCGCATCGAGACCCGCCGCGGTAGGGGCGCCTACTACGAGCTGACGGTCGAGAAAACGCAGCGAAGCTGCCAGATGGGAAGCAACGGGATGGTCTGCGGCGGAGCGGAAGCAGCGATTTCGTCGGACGTGCTGCGGTTCGACGGCCGGGGCTACCGAAGCGCGAAGCAAGACGTGAGCGATACGAGGCGCGTGGTGGATCCGGAGCTGTGATGCCGGCCGCAGACAGACGCCAAGCCCGCTCACTTTCCCCGGTTCGAGCGACTAACCTTTTTGGTGATCGATTCTCGGCTCTCCGGACATAGAGGGGGGATGCACAGGGCGCCCGGCTGGCGCTGGGTGGGTCTTGCAGCGGCAGGCCTCCTGGCGGCGTGCGGCACGCGTACGGAGCTGCTGGAGAGCCGCGGCGTTGGCCGCGCCGATCCCGGCCAAACTGGGCTCGACGGGTCGGGCGGCCCGTCTTTGGACGCGTCGGTTCCTCCGCCGCAGGTCGACGCCACAGCGCCTCCGCCCCGCTTCGATGGGGCCATACCTCCGCCCCAAATGTGCACGTCGGACTCGACGTGGACCCGACCGACGCGAGTCCACACCTCGGGCAATCGCATCTTCGCCGATACGCTAGGCAACGCTTACCTGTTGGTGCAGGCGATCAGCATCGCGCGGTTCGACGCCCGGTCCGAGCTTTGGGGCAATTTCGTCATGCTCGGGAGCACGAGTGGAGCGTTCGTGGACTTCGACTCGCGAGGCAACGGCGTCGTCGGCGGCGCCCGCGGGTCCGTGGCGGCCCCGCTCGTCGCGTGGCAGTTGGCGGCGTCGACCAGGACTTGGGGATCGATGGATCTCCTACCTCGGACGGTGGGCGGGCACGAATCGCTTTGCGGTGCTGCGGTGTCGGGAAACCGAGCCGTCGTTCTTTGGCGCCGAGACGAGAGCGGGAGCGGGATCTTCAGCAGCGACTACTGGATCAGTTGGACGGTCGGCGGCGAATGGCGCACCGAGCAGCTCTTCGACGGCGGTGGTGAAGGCGACCCGTTCTGCCGCGCGTCGGTAGCGTTCGCCAGTGAGCCCATCGCGTTGTTTGGAGGAGTGAACGGCATGTTCGCGTACCACCTCGACCCGGCGTCACAGTCGTGGAGTGCGGTGCGTGTCAGCCACGCCGGGCGATTTTCGGGCAACGCGCAACTCGAGGCGGACGCGAACGGCAACAGCGTCGCCGTCTGGCACGAGCAGACCAACGCTTTCGAGCCCAATCACGCGTCCACCGTTTGGAGCAATCGTTGGGACGCGAGAGCGAGTGCTTGGCGAGGGCCCGAGCAAGTAGCCGACGCCGAGGACGGCCAAGCCGTTTGGGAGCTCCGCCTGAGCGTGTCCGAGCAAGGTGCAGCGATGGCCGTCTGGCGAGAGAGCCCCGACTTTGTGGCGCAGCGCGGTCACATTTGGGCCGCGCGCCTCGATCGCTCGAGTGCCAACTGGCAACAAGCGAGAGAGCTCGCCATGGACGGGCGCTTCCCCGCCGTTTCGATGGCCGCGAACGGCAATGCCTTCGTTGGTTGGGACGACAGAGGAATCGTCACTCTCGCCCAGCGGTACGAGGCGTCCACTGGTTGGCAAATGCCCGAGGTGATTCCTGAACTACGGGGGACTCTCGGGCTCGCCGCTGCCGGAGACGGAACGGCCTTCGCCGCGAGCGGCGGGCTGGTCAGCCGCTACCTGTGTGACGAAGGCACACCATGAGATCGGTCCGCGAAAAAAATGTCGCCCACCGAAGCATGACTCGGTGCCAATCGTAGAAGAAGCCGTCGCATGGGAAAGAGGTTGCGACGTCGTCCAGATCGGTGGAGAAATCTACGAGCGAGAGGCCTGCGCCCGACGAGGGATGCGGTGGTTTGCGGCGTCTGCGTGGACATGCAGACGAGCACCGTGCACTGTGGAAGCTGTGACAACGCCTGGGTACCCGGCGCCACTTGCATCGACGGTAGCTGTGGCGCCTGCGTGGAAGAGGGGCGTTGGGCGTTGTAGCGCCGGCGAGTGCCCTTTTCTTGCAGACAACACCCGGCGACCCCACCCCGATGGATGAGCCGATCTCGTATGCGATGCGGAACACGGACGCCGTGGGCCGCTGGCTCAACTTCAACGCCCCCAGCGAGCTGAAGGATTGGAGCTTTCTCGCGATCGAGTTCATCCTGGCCGTGGGCGTGGTGTGCGCGGTGCTCCACGCGTGGCGGCACTACAAGGAGAACGGCCACGCCTCCGCGCTGCTGACCTTCGTCGGCGCCCTCATCTTCGGACTGCTGAACGACATCGTCTCCTACTACACGGTGGAGAGCTTCTGGCACGGTGAGTTCTCGGTCATGCTGGTCTACAACCGGCTGCCGCTCTACATCGTCGTTCTCGCCGCGACCCTCATCTACCACTTCTGCATGACGATCCGGCGGTACGAGTTCCCGCGCGGCGTCGAAGCCCTGAGCACTGGCTTCTACGGTGGACTGATGTACATGATCTTCGACAACCTCGGCCCCATGCTCAACTGGTGGATCTGGGATCGGAGCGACCCGACCAATTGGCCCTTCTTGAACGCCGTCCCGGTCACCAGCTATTTCTGGTTTTTCTCCTGGACGGCCATTTTCGCGTACATCAATCGAATCGTCTGCTGGGATTGGGTCGAGCAACATAAGAGCCCCAAGCAGATCGCCGCCGGCGTCGTACTCTTCCCGCTCGTGACCTGCGTCGTCGGGATCGTGGTGTTCATCCCCTACAACGTGCTGGCGTACAACGGCTTGCTCGCCCAGGCCGCCACGCTCCATGCGTTCTCGTTCGGGCTGGCCGGGTTGGCTTTCGTCCTGCACTTTCGATGGCCCCGTGCCCCACGCGATCGACTGCTGATGGTCTTTCCGGTCGTGTGGCTCATGGGCCACGTCTACATCTACGCGGCGAAGCTCGACATCTACTTCTCGGTCGATCCGGACGGGCTCTCGGCGGAGGGACTGGCCGTGGGCAATCCGATCGTCGCCGTCGTCGCGATCATCGCCTCCGCGGCGATCACCCTGGTCTCCCATCCGACTGTTGGAGAGCGGGCGAACGGGCAGGAGAGCCGATGAGCGCTCGGCCACACGCGAAGGCTTCGAACGAAGCGGGCATCCAATCGAAGCGGATCGAAATCGACGTCGAGAGCATCGAGCCGGAATGGTGCGACGACGACTTCTATCGGATCTTCTACAACATCCTCAACGCCGCCATCCCGACCTTCGAGCGCTACGTGATCCGCGCCTTGCGGGCGGTGCGCGACGATCCGCGCCTGGCGGACGAGCCGAGGCTGCGGGAGCTGATCGACGTCTTCGTCCACCAGGAAGCCGAGCACACTCGGCAACACGTTCGCACCAATCGCAGGATCGGGATGAACGAGATCGCCACGATCAAGGTCACGGAGCGGATCACCCGCTTCCTCCAGCGGCGGACGCCGGTCTACGTTTCGGTCGCGGCCGCCGGCTTCATCGAGTTCGTCGGTTTCGGCTTCTTCAAGAGCCACATCGATCGGCAGGTGCTCGACACCTCCGGCATGCAGCAGGAAATGGCAAAGCTGTGGAAGTGGCACATCGCAGAGGAGCTCGAGCACTCCTTCATCAAGCTCAAGGTCATCAACCACATCGACGACTCGTACTGGGTGAAGGCCGGGGGCTTCCTGGAGGGACAGATCATGTCCCACCTGTTCGTGACCACACTGATCCCCGAGATTGTCTGGAAGGACGCCCGGGCCCATGGGAAGCGGTTCTGGCCCCATCTCTGGATGTTCCTGAAAGGGCTCGGCGACACCGAGTGGGGCGTCGACCGCGAGTCGGTCGCAAAGTACTTCAGGAAGGGCTTCGATCCCGAGATCAAGGACCCGTGGGTCGCCGACAGGATCAACGACTGGATCGCGGAGACGAACGCTTTCGTTCCCGAGCGGCGCTCCCGCTGAAGCGGAGAGAGATGACGCTCACCCTCTTCCGCTGAAATCTGTCGAGTGCTAGGAGGCTGACATGCGCAATCTCGTGCTCGTGACCGGCGTGTCGTTCATCGTTGCGTGCTCGAGCGGCGGGTCTGGCGGAGCGATGGGCGCCGACGCTGGCGCGGACGCGTCCGGCGGAACCGGAGCTGTGGGCGGCGGCGGTGGAGTCGCAGGCTCGGGAGGGGCCCCACCCGCGATGGACGCCGGCGCGGCATACTCCGACTGCGAGAGCTGCGATCCGATGGGGTGCTTTCTCCTCGGCGGCAACGGCTTGTCGTGCGTGCCCGGTTGCTCGGCGGATGGCTCCTGCCCGCCTCCGCCTTCCGGCACGGCCCAGCCGATCTGCGATCCGACCCCAGCGCCGGGAGGGCATCCCAACGGGATCTGTGCGCTTCAGTGTACGTCGCCCATGGAGCAAGCGGAGTGCCCGGACGGCATGCTTTGCTTCGCCGCCGACAGCTCCCCCTTCGCTGGCAATGTCTGCGGGTGGCCCGCGAGGTGTTTGGTGCCTGGGGATGGCCCCTGCGCGGTGCATCCCGCCGATTGCCCGGGCTGCGGGACGGATGAGACGTGCGATCTCAATCCGCTGTCGCTAGCGGCCGGCGGCACCATCTGCCGCGCGGCGGGAAGCGTCCCGAGTCTCGGTGGGTGTGATCCGGCGGCGCTGGACTGCGGCTCGGGTCACACTTGCGTAGGTCAACCGACGGGTTTGTGCCGAGCGTTCTGCTCGGTGCACGCGGATTGTGGAGGCGGCCAGTGTCGTCCGATCCGCGTCGACGCGCCACCGGCGCCGGCTGTCCCTGGCGCCGCCGTGTGCTCGACGCCGTGCAACCCTTTCGACCCGAGCGACACGACGGCTCCCTTCGTCGGTTGTCCCGCGGGCGTCGGGTGCAAGACGCGGTCGGTCGAAGGCGGTCCGGGCATCACCGACTGCACCGTCGCGGACCCGGGCTTGGTGGAGGGCGATGTTTGCACCGTGTTCTGCGCCCCGGGGCTCATGTGTCTGCCCGACGCAGCCGACGCGTCGCGCTGCCAGAAGCCCTGCATCATCGGCGCTTCGCCGAGCGACTGCACCGCAGGAACCTGCGAGTCCCTCGACGTCTCGCTCGGCGGTCTCGGCGAGCTGGGCTACTGCCGGCTGCCGTGAAAGCAGTCTCACTCTAGATACCCCTCGCCCCGTTTCCGCTAGGCCCGTACGAGGGCGAGTGCGCTACCCACCGGCGCCGTGTAGCTTGTTGGGCGTGGTAGACGCGCGGAGCGAGCCAACCCGCTGGTGGCGCGGCGGCCGAAGGAAGCACGGCCGGCGGTGCTTCTGGATTTCGCTCACGATGGCGACCGTATCGGCATGCGGGATCAGCGATCAAGACGCCACGTCGGACAGCCGCGGCCCGGACGCCATGTCTCGCGATGCCGCGGGCGAATCGATACCGGATGTGCCCCACGACGCCACCGCTGAGGGCGATGGTTCTGGTTCTGATCCAATCGATGGGACGCTTCCACTCACCCCGTGCACACGCCGCTTCCCCATCGAAGCCGAGCCCACGCGGGATCCGAGAAAGTGCACGACTCGCATCGTCACGACGATACCCACCGTCATGCCGATGCCTGATCTGACCTTTGGTTCCGCCCGCCTACAGATTCGAAACGGTTTTGTGCATTGGGCCGCCGGAGAGTTCGTGAGCTTCCCGAGCGCCAACCGCCTCGCGAGCGGTCTACATCGCGTGGCCCTCGCGGGCGGGACGGTCGAGGTCGTGGCCACGCCGGTCCAGTTGGGAACTGCCAACGGAGGCGCGATCGGAGACTATCTGTTCATCGGGGATCTGTTTTTTTGGTCGGGAGGCTCCAAGCGCTTTCGAATGGGAGGTCCACCCGAGGGGAGGTCCGAGTCAACAGGCGTTCGGGCCGCGAGCGTCGAAGGCGACGCTTCGACGCTCTACTTCCTGGTCATAGATGGCACGCCGCTGACGGACACGATTTACGCATCGCGAGTCGATCTGGAAGGCAACCTTCGAGACCTGACTCGCGTCGCCTCGCGGTCGACGCCGAGAGATGCCTTGACGGCGTGGCGCGCCCTCCGGTCGGACGGATGCCCATACTGGAGTGACGGCAACACCGTCTTGACGCTCCCGGAGGGAAGCCAGACACCTGTCGAATTGGTCAGGTTGGGTGCGATCCAGCATCTCGCCATCGACGCGAGCAACGTCTACATCGGTCGGGGCGCACCGCAATTCGGATCGAGGCTCGTCAAAGTACCGCGGGGTGGCGGAGGCGCCACGACCCTTCACGCCACGGACCGGCTGATTCGCAACGTGGCCGTCGACGCGACGCACGTCTACGTCGTCGAAGAATCACAACTCGTCGCGATGTGCCTCGCCGACGGCTCGATGACCGAGCTCGCCACTCTGGCGAAACCGTCCCTGGTCGCCACCGACGCGGACGCCGTCTACTACTTCACAGCAGCCGGGGAGCTCATGCGATTCGGGCCACCTTGAGGCTACGACACCCGACGGCTGTCATCACCGCCGTCCGGCGCGATCTGGCGCGCTCGGACTAGCGGTCCAAGGTCTTCACGCTCGGCCCGATGTCCCAAGTGTCTGGCGCCGCAGCCGGCCTAACCTGTCCAGACGGCGCGCTCCGCGAAGCTTTCGCACTCGTGGTCGAGCGATGCGACCGGCCCCGTCGCATCCATCGTCCCGAGGCCGCGATAGATAGAAGGGTCAGCCAACAGAAGCCGGAGCGTCGACCGCTCGTGCTGCAACCGGAGCCCGCCATGAGCGGACCCGCCGGCTCTGTCTCACTCGGGGCCGGCAGGTCCGGCTCGCCGTTCGCGTTCCGCACGTCGTGTTCGCAGGCGAGCTCGATTTCGACCGGCGGTGTCGATAGCTCCAGGTCGGTGCCGGGAAGCGATGCGTGGATGACGACTTCGTGCGACCCTGCTTCCAGGTTCAGCGACACATCCTGGTCGCAGTTCCTGTACACATTGGTGCCGCCGTACCCGGGCGGAACGGGAGCCATGAACGGCTGCTGTCGCCTATGATCCGCCCAAATATTTCCGTCCACCGTGACCCAAAACTGCAACGCATCGGCCCAAGGCGCAGCGCCTTCGGAAAGCGCAACGCTCACTGCCTTCACGTCCGCTGAGAATACTTGTGTGCACGGCGAGAGCCCGAACGAGGAGACTTCGACGCGTTCGTCGTCGACGACTTCGATCTCGCCGAGGTCCGATTCAGGGGCACCGTGCCTGAGCTCGGAGTGGCATAGGTTGGATTGCAAGGGACCGAGCAGGCCTCCGCCCGACCAGGGGCTGCGGCGATGGCCGAAGCCAACAAGAGAATCGCGCTGGACCCCCGGGCCCACGGGCGAGAGCCCCAACGTCGCCGGCGCTCGTTTGAGTGCTATTGTGCCGCCTATGGCTGTCGTTCTCTACCACCACCCGTTGTCTCGAGCCGCCACCTGCGTCTGGATGCTCGAAGAAGTCGGCGTCGAACACGAGCTTCGCTTCGTCGACCTCATGGCCGGCGAGCACAAGAAGCCCGACATGATTTCGCTCAACCCCATGGGCAAGCTCCCGATTCTGAAAGACGGCGACGTCGTCGTGACCGAGACCGCCGCGATCGGTCTCTACCTCGCCGATCGCTACTCTTCGGGCAAGCTCGCCCCCGCGCCGGACGATCCGGGGCGTGGCACCTACCTCCGCTGGTCGATGTTCGCGCCCGCGGTGATCGAGCCTGGCTTGATGGCGAAGATGCGCGGCTGGGAGTACGGCGCAGCGCAGGCGGGTTGGGGGGATCACGACTCGATGCTCATCGCCATGGAGAGCGCTGTCTCTCACGGCTTCATCCTCGGCGACCGCTTCTCGATGGCCGACATCATTTTCGGCGCCACGGTGCGCTTCATGCTCGGTTTCGGCATGCTCGAAAAACGACCAGCATTCACGGCCTACGTCGAGCGCCTCGAAAAGCGACCGGCGCTCCAGCGAGCTGACGAGCGAGGCGCAGCGATCTGCAAGGAACGCGGCATCGAACAACCGGGAGGCTGAACCGAAAAGCGGACGCTGGCGTTCGTTCCGCGTGATCCGGCCGCTCCAAGTCACTCCCGTCGGGCTCGCGGAAATGGTGGGCATCCCCTCAATTTTGCTCACCGAAATGAGCACCATCGTGGCTGACGGGGGGAGAAAATCCATGCAGCGATCAGTGTCGATATTTCATAAGACACTGATATGTTAGAATTTTTCCCCTAGCGAGGCGAGGCAACGCCAGCTACATTCTCAAAAGTGGCCAGCTGGTCAGTCCGTTTTCGTCGCTTCCCGGAGGTCGTCTCATGCACCGTATTCGCTCTGTCGCCTCGAGTTCAGTCGGTCTCTTTTGCGTTGGGCTCGCCGTAGCCTGTAGCGGTTCTGACGAGCAATCGCCGGATCCCGAAAACGAAATCGTCTGCCCCGCGGGCGACGTGGTCGACACGGATGGAGAGTGCGTGCTCGACCCGTTTCGCTTCGAGCCGGAAGAACAGGCCGACCAGTTCAATGTCGTTTTCAATGGTGAGATGTTAGCCCACGACGCCGAGCTTCCGCTCGAGTTGCTCACCGATCTTCCGCCGCCGCCGAAGAGTGGTTTTCGACTCGTGATGGAGCCCCAGGACATTCCGCCGGGCTACGACTCCGAGTCTGGAGACACTTCGGGATTCGCCGACGTCAGTCCTTGCAACTCTTGGCCGATCCCCGACGTCGAGAACCGCTGGGTCTACACCGCCAAGATCCATACGACCCCGGGTCTTCATCACGCCAACCTGTACGGGATGGAAATCGATGCCGAGGCGGGCGCTCAGCCCTATCCGCGATGCCGCCAGAGCGCCGACGCTCTCGTGTTCGGACAGATCTCCAGGTTGCTCACGGGCGCCGACCCGAGCGAGCTGTTCACGCCTGCCGTGCTTTTCGCCAGCTCGACGCAGGTCATTGGAGTGGACGCGGAGCGCTACGCACTCGCGAACGGCTACGCTTACGAGCTACCCGTCGGCCTCGAAGTAGCCACCAGCACACATCTCCAGAACACGACGCCGGACACGCTACACACCGAGGCGGCCTGGGACTTCTTCACCATGCCCGTGGATCAGGTGACCGACCCCGCAGCGATGTTCGTCTACATCCACTTCGGATTCATGATCCCAGCGCGATCGTCCAAGGTCGTGCACGGCAACTGTGGCTGGGGTGGAGGCGACGTGCTCGCGATCATGCCGCACACGCATCAATGGGCGACGCAGTTCACGACCAACTTCGGGACCGCCCCGGGCCCGATGCCCGGCACCATCGCCCCCGAGATCGACATGTTCGAGACCATGCTCACACCGTACGACCGCGCGGGTACCGGTCTCACCGACAGCGATGTGGAAGTCTACTCTCCGGTCATCGAGACGCCCGGGATGGATGCCGTCCAGTTCCAATGCCATTTCAACAACACCACCGACCACTCGATGCGGTTCGGCGTCGGTGAAAACGAAATGTGTTTCCTCTTCGGCTACACGAGCCCGCCCGAAGCGCAGCGCGTGGGCATCATGGTCAACGAGGATGGCGGCTGCCTCACCCTCGCACCGAACGAGTATCAGTAGGGGACTCGAGGCAAGTTTCGAGTCGGGTGGCGTCAGGGCTGGTCGGACGGGCACGCCTCAGGGTCCGTGCCCTGCCAGGCCTCTCGCAGCTCCGGGTCGGTACTGCCGAGCAGCTCGATCTCCGCGGCCCGCCGGCGAATGCGCAGGTCGGACCAGTCATCGGCGATCCGCCGCTCGAAGGCGTCGGCCACCTGGCCCGCCACCTCTTCGCGCACGAAGCGCATGCGCCAGGAGACCGCGACCTCGCCGCTCTCGTGTGAGAAGAGGGCCAGCCGGTCCTGGCTCCATCGGCTGGCGTGCCGCCATGCCTCTTCGCTCGGCCGTATTCCATCGTCGACCATCGCCTTGGTGAGCAGGCCAAATACCTGAAAGGCTCCCAGCGTCGCGCTACTGTAGAGCTCGTAGCCATCGCCCGGCCCTTGCGCATCGCCACAGGAAAGCGGCTGGATAGGAGCGATGGTCGCGTCCCGGAACTCGCCGTAGCCTCGGATGAACTGCACGGTGGATACGGGCGGGGCGCCGAGCAGCCGCTGGACGCCTGCGTTGCCGTCGAGCAGCCACGCGTCGGCGACGAAGGCGTGACCCACCGGATAGACCAGTCGGTCGGCGCCGTAGTAGGGGTTCTCGTCGAGCGCCACCCTGTCTCGGTAAAACTTCAGCGCGGCCTTGGCTGAGATCATGATGAGCTCGGGATTGACCGAGAAGCCCTCCAGCAGGCCCGACGCCAGATCGGCGTAGTGGTCGGCTTCCCCCTCGGTGAGGCAGCGCACCGCGGTGCTTCCATCGATCGTGCCGCCGGTGCTGCGGCGCAGTTCCTCGAGCCCGAACTGCTGATCCTGCAACGCGTGGACGAACTCGTGGGCGAGCAGATTGCGCGCGCTGGCGCTGTCCTGCGCGGCGCCGCGGTCTATCAGCGTGATGGCCCGTTCCGCACCGCTGTAGAAGCCAGCCGTAGTCGTGACTCGATCGTCGATCGCCGCCTCGAGCACCGAGGTATCCGGGGCCAGCAGGCGGAGCAGACGCAGGCCGTCGGACCAGGTGGTGGTCGGGTCGGGCTCGGCCCCGCCGGCGTCTGCGCTGGCGTCGCTCGAAGCGTCCAGCGCCGCGCCGCCATCTGCGCCGACGTCGCTCGAAGCGTCCATCGCCGAGCCAGCATCCCCGAGCAAGTTCTCCTCGAGTTGCGATCGGTACTCGTCTTCCGTGATGACTCGTACCTCCGGCGGCTCGCCCGGAGTGCCGCGGACACAGACCACTGCGGCGAAAACGCGCGCACGGCAGGCGTCATCCAGGATGTCGCAGTCGGTCTGCAACGCGTCACACATGGCACTGCACGGCGTCTGTCCGCATGCGGCCGGCGCCACTGTCGGGTCGTCGTCGGCGCAAGCGCAGAGCAACGCGGCAAGCAGCTGGGTCAGTCGCAGCCCGTGGCTCCGGCTCAGTTGCATGACAGCTCGTCCTCCCCACCGGCGCAGTCCGCGTACCCGTCGCAGCGCCAGTCGGGAGGGATCACCTCCCCGTCGTTGCATTCCGCACACCCGATCTCGTCGGACTCGTCTGCACAGGTCGCGGTGCCGGTGCACTCGCGCCATGCCGCGATCTTCGTTCCGTCGTCGCAGCGGAAGTACTCGCAGCCGTGCTCGTCCGAGCCGTCCACGCAGTCGTTGACCCCATCGCAGACCCAGCGCTCGTCGATGCGGCTGCCGTCGTCTTCGCAGGTGAACGAGTCGAGGCAGGTCCTGAGGCACTGCTGCACCTCGGTCGGCCGCTCACTCGCCGACAGCTCGTCACAGGACAGGCCGGCGTGGCAGTCCGCTTCACAGAAGTCGGCCTCGGACATGCAGACACCCTGCACTTGCCCGCCGCACTTCTCGATGCGTTTCACCTCGTTGCGGCAGCGCTGCCGGTCGCTCTGGTTGCACTGCAGCAGCGACGTGGCGACGGTCAGCGAGAGTGCAAAGGCCCATGGAATGCGGGTTCGCACGGCGGGCGAGGAATATAGCAGCCTTTGACCCTGACTCATGTTGACGTTACAAATCTCATGCAAAATACGCTGGTGGCGGTACGGCGGAGAACTCGAGTTCCGCTACGTTCACTCCAGCGGGGGCCCGATTTTTCCGCCGCTCGAAACGACGTGCCGCGAGTCGCCATCGACGAGGTGGCCATCAAGCGGTCGCCGTGTCGTAGGACCAGTGCGCCTTGGTACCGGCGCGCTCGTTGCTGGCACGCACCAAGGGATAGCGGCGACCTTCCAGGGCGCGTTTCTCGACCTCGTCGAGCGGATTGGGCGGAAGCCTCGAACCGGACGGGCTTGCCCACGCGGCGGGCCGGGCGTCGTAGCGTGGGATGACGAGTGCCGGCGCGGCGGGCAGGCGATCAGCCCGGACAGGCGCAAGCCGCGTCGTAGTCCGGGTTCCCCGCGAACGATGCACAGCAAACGCGGCAATCGACGGGGTCGTTCTGACCTAAGGCGCACACATTCTCGACGGGGGGCGCTCCCACAGATCCCGTCGCGTTGCATTCATACCCAGGGGTCGCCGGGTTATCCACCTCCGGTATCAAGCGTACGAGGCACCCTTTGCAGATCTCGATCGGAAACGTGAACGTCTGAGACGCCACCACTTCCCCGTTCGATGTATCGCCTGAGACGCGCACGTTCGCGGTGATCGACGCGCTTTCGAAGAGG
The DNA here is from genome assembly GCA_029261965.1 of Polyangiaceae bacterium. GTDB lineage: Bacteria > Myxococcota_A > Polyangia > Polyangiales > Polyangiaceae > JAJDAH01. The sequence continues at coordinate 130 of JAJDAH010000319.1, read as the reverse complement.
GCCAGCGAATCAGAAAAACTGCCTCCCTGGCTCTGCGGGACGAGAACGACCTGTGTCAGTCCGTGGCGCGCCCCGTCTACGAAACCCGCAATCGGCACCGAAAACTCGATGAGCCCGATACCTCGCCCAT
>JAJDAH010000318.1 GCA_029261965.1 Polyangiaceae bacterium | reverse complement strand
GGAGAGAACGGTCAGTTGAGGCTGGCCGGGAGCAGGAGGTCGAAAATCCCCGAATCGTCCGCACGGGTCTCGGCGACCTGAAGCACACCAAGGCCGGGGCGAGTCCGGACCGAGCCATCCTCGAACGGATCGCTGACGACGCCGGCGGCGTCGACGTAGACGTAGACGCGAATCAAGGCGCCGGACAGCGCGCTCGGCTCGTAGCTGCCGTTCGAGGTTTCGACGTTGAGTCGCGCGACGCCCGCGTGGAGGACCGGCAATGGCATCTTCAAGTCGAGCTGCCGGTTCTCCTCGCCGGTGAACTCGACGTTGGGCCTGACCAGCCAGGGAAACCCCGTTTCCTGCATCGGGCGAACCGAGATGTCGTACGTGCCGGGATCCGCCACGAACTCGAACGCGCCGGATCCGTCCGTGGTGGAGTTGCCTGCTCGCGGTGCGAAGGGTTTTTGACCGCGAGCGTCGACGAACGCCCCGACGTTGAGCGCGCCCGGGGACGCGGCGGCCTGCACGGTCGCCCCCACGATGGGGGTCGCGGCGGGAGTGCTCGACGTGGTCAACCCGCGGATGCTGCGGCTCTGACCGAGGGACAGGAGCCGGCCAGCTTGGACGGCTGGTTCCGGAGCGACCGACCAGCCTTCGATCTTCGTCGCGGCGAGCCCCGACGACTGATCGGGGGTGGCGAACACCGTGTAGGTCCCCGGCAAAAGGGGCACCGAAAAGCTCCCGTCTTCTTCGGTCTCGACCGAAACCGAATAGGTCGACGTGTTGCCGATGAAAAAATCTCCTTCGGCGAGCAGCTCTTCGGCCTTGGCGGTGAAGATCAACGAAGCCGCTTGCGAAACGCCGGTCTCCGAGATTTCGACGACGCCTTCGAGCTCGACGGTCTGCGCGAGGTCGGACATGTCGATGAGCGCCTCACCCGGCGTCAGCGCTTCGAGGCCCGTGCGCACCCAAACCATCGTCGGCCCCGAGGTGTTCTTCGGGGGCCGAAGCCGCAAGAGTTCTTCGCCGGCGACGAAGTTCTCGCGTCCGGGGACCTCGGCGGCAAAGTCTATTTCCACGCGGTACTCGAGCGCCGGCTCGGTACCGATGGTGTGCACCGTGGAAAACGGTGGACCCGAGGGCAAGGTTCTCGGTTGAGATAGAACGTGCCCCGTCGCCGAGTCGACCATGTCGACGGACCAGCCTTCGAGATCGTGCTCGGCGCTGGCGGGCCACAGGAAAGTCGCGACGAGTCGTTGCGGAGCGACAACCGGCAGGTCGAGCGAAACCGCGCCCTGGGTTCCGACGGTGACGCCCTCGAGCAGGTACGGCACCGGAGCGCAGGCTTCGGAGGTCGTTTCGGGTTGCACGGAGGCTTCGTACTTGCCCGCCGGCAGGTCGACGGAGAACCGATTGAGCTCGTCTTCGTTCACCTCCGGCGGGATCGGCTCGCCCGGCGGGCCCAGCCACAGATTCGCGGTGTACGTCTTGAGCGGGAGACCGAGGATCCGTTCGGCGGGTGTGAAGGTCACCGCCGCCTGGACGAAGGGGATGCCGGTACCACCTTCGGCGGGAAGCGTGCAACCCATCGGAGAAGCCATCAGGGGATCGATGGTCGCCGTGAGCCGAGTTGGTGGCTGGAAGTCGAGAATGATGTCTCCACCCAAGGACAGGCCGGATTGGGTCGAGACGAAACGCACGCCGCTGACACCGGGCACGGTGTTCGCCGTGGCGGACGGGCTGACGGTCAACAAGACCGTGTCGAAGGCGCCTTCGGTAGCTACGCAGAGTCCGGCGCCCACGCAGACGTTGCCGTCGCCACATTCCGCGTCGGACTCGCACGAGTTGGTCGGGGTTTCGATCTGTGCGCGATCGGCGAGATCGGGAACCGAGCAGCCCGCGCTCACGCCGAGCGCCATCAGCGAGGCGAGCCAGCGAGCGGCCGGGAGGCGCTTCACGGGTTACCCCCAGCCGGGCTCTGATTCAGCTGACCGCATTGGTCGACGAGGAACCTCTCCCCCGGATCACCGACGATCACCCGCCACGTCGCGGTAGCGACTCCTGCGGCATTGATGGGTTTGCCGAGCTCCTGATCCATGTTGGACCGATGGGTGAGAAACAGAGTGATGGTGTGGCACCCCCGTACCTCCGGCCTCGGCGTCCACGCGAACACGAACACTCGCTCCGCCGGGTCATCCAGAGTGCTCGCCGGGATCGGATTGGTAATGCGCAGAAAAAATTCACCGTCGTCGCCAAGATCACGGTGGCGCGCACCGACGAGCGACTCTCCCGCGTCTTCCGATACGAAAGGCACACTGAAAGTGATCGTTTCCTGGGGCTCGATCTCGGGGATTTCGCTGATCGGCGGTAGCGCCTCGTTCAGCAAGAAGAACGGCCCGAGCTGAGAGGGTTGCTCGAAATCCGGGGGACCCGGAGCCAAACAGGCGCTCAAAGCGAGGGACATCAGCCCTCCTATTAGCGACTTGCGTGCCAAGAGGAGAAAACCCCTGAAAGTGCGATCCGTGGACGAAATCGAGTGTGACACCGCTGTCGCGGACCGTCGGTCGCAGACCACGAGATGCGCCCGAGAAATGGTCCTCGACGAGGGAGCCAACGAGGAACCGAGCCTCTGGGCAATGACCCTCGCCACGATCAAAACGTAGCCCAAACTCCGCTGGTGCGCCCCCCACCGGTGCGTTCGGGCTGCCAGCGCGCGTCGGCGTAACCCGCGCTCGTCGCGAGCACGACGAGGTCGGCCACCGCCGGACTCGCGGCGCAGAGCGCGGCCAATCCGTTGGGTTCTTCGAGCGCTTTGGTGGAGATGCCTTCTTCCGCGCACGTCTCTCGAAGCGCGACGCCGAGATCGCCCGATGTGAACAGACCGGCGCGGCGAACGGCTTGGCGCGCTTGGGCGAGCGCCGACTCGTAGGTGATGACGTCGGGATCGTCGCACAGCTCGCGCAGCATTCGTTGACCGCGCGCGGGAATCGTTTCCCACAGCACCTCGGCGAGCGTGGCGATGGAGGCGAGACCGCTCCGATTGGCTTGGGGCGGGCCGAACGCCGCGAGCAGCCCCTTGAGGATCCCGCGCGCCTGCGATTCCGGCGAGCCGAACACGAGCGCGTACTCGGGCATCGTGCCCGCGAGCATCGCCCCGATGTGAAAACGGAGCTCGGCGGTCTCCTGCCGAACGTCCCCCGAGATGATCAGCGCCGGCGGGGCGAGCAAAGCGACGCTGACGGTGATGGCTCCGGCGCTTCGGCGTTGAAAGAGTGGGGTCCGCCCGAGCCCGAGCACCCGGGCGCCAGCGGCGAAAGTGCGAGCGACCGGGGTCGGCGCGTTGAGCGGCACCCGCTCGAGCCCGGTCACGCCGTAGGTACTCGGATCTCGGCGGAACACGTGCTGGGCGCCTTCCCAAACCAGCTCGAGAGCGTCGGTCGCCGCTGCGCCAACATCGCGAAACAAGAGCGTGTTGACCCGGTCCGGCTGCTCGCGCTGTGCCCAGAGCGGCGGGGGAGCCACCGGGCTCTCACTCGGATCGAACGCATGCAGGACGTGCTCGACCGCCCGGGCGTAGGGCACGTCGTGATCGGCCACCGTCGCCGCGTAGAGCTGCTCGAGTGCCCAACGATCGCCAGGCAGAAGAGCCGATACCCGACGACACGTCGCCACGAGATCGTTGGCCCGATCGCGCCGGTTCTCGAGCTGGCGAACGAGCTCGCGCCCCGCTTCGATCGATCCCTTGTCCAGGGCGCGAAGCAACGCCTCCTCGTTGTCCGTGACCGGTGGAAAGAGCAGCGCCCCGGGCGAGCTCGATGGAGGCTCCGAAGTCGGGGCCGGAGGAACGGAGGAGCGACGAGCAGGCGTCGGCCGGGCTTCGGCCGCTGCTGGCTCGACAACGGTCTCGGGCCGAGAGCTTGGCTCGACCGGCGGATCCGAGTCGGGCTCTCGGCGCGGATCGACCGGGGGCTTCGTTCTCGTGAGCTCGATGGGAGCGGCGGGCTTCGGCGGCGCGCGAACGCTGAGCGGCGCGGCCTCGATCGAGCGACGAGTCTGACCGAGATCTTCTTTGGGTTTGGCTTCTGGAGGCGAGGCTTGCGGAGGGGCGCCTTCCGCTTTCGCGGGTGCCGGCTTCGAGGGGGCGGCTGGGGCCAGCGATTGGGGTTTCGGCGGCGCGCGCTTACTCATCGGCGCGCCGTCCTCGGACTCGCCCTCGAGATGCAGCGTGCCGTCGGGCGGGATCTTCAAGCGGGGCGCGGACAGCTCGTCCATCCCGCCGAACGAGCTCGAGCGCGGAGCCGTGCGTTCCTCGAGAGTCATCGTGCGGGTGAGCACCGAACTCGGTGGCGCGGCGTCGGCCAGTAGCTCGTTGGCGTCGAGGTTGACTGTGGACGCGAGCTTGCGCTTGGCGGGCGGCGCCTTCTCTTTCGGGGGGGCTGGCGCCTGCTCGGGCGAAGCGGGGGCGGCGGCCTTCGGCGGGT
>JAJDAH010000317.1 GCA_029261965.1 Polyangiaceae bacterium | reverse complement strand
GTCCACGCCGCGCCGCCGTCCACCCCGCGCCGCCGTCCACCCCGCGCCGCCCCATGCTCGTCGCCGGCGAAACTTGGCGGACTCGCCCCGTAGGGGCCGCCGAGTTTGGCAAGTGGTCACAGATCCGGGGACTAGCGCCGCGTCCCAAAGTCGCGACGAGAATTCGCGCGGGCGCGGATTCTCGCACAGCTCGGGATTTCGGCGGGAGATGCGGCGCTCGTGGTGCGAAGCACCGCAAGGAAACAGCGGAAGGGTCCGTCTACAGCAGTGGCGCCCCGTAACCGCTGGCGGCCTTCACCCGAGGAGCCGTCAGCGGTTGCGATTGTTACTTTGAGACAGACCACTGGGTCCGAACCATGCCGCGCCGTCGCCGGCGCATGCCCACCCAGGCAAGGGCGCCCAGCGCGACGAGGGCTCCGCCCGACGATCGGTGACCGCCTCCGGCGGAGCGGCACGCGCAGCTGCCGACGTCTTCGCCGTCGATGAACAGCTCAGTGGCCGCGTCGGTGCTCGCGTCGACCGGAGCAGCGCCACCCATGCCGCCGTCCACAGGTACCGCGGCGTCTCCGGCGTCGGTCATCACGACGGCGTCCGAGCCCGCGTCCATCGGTCCCGGCGCATCCGCCGGAGCGTCCGTCGCGGCGTCACCGGCGTCACCGGCGTCGGCGCCGGCATCTGGCATCGTGGGCGGCACGCAGGCGCCACCCATGCACACCAGGCCCGCGGCGCACTCGTTGTCGACGACGCAGGTCGTGACGCAGGCGCTGCCCGCGCAAGCGAACGGGGTGCAATCAGTCCTGGTGGGCGTCAGACACGTGCCGGCGCCGTTGCACGCGGGGGCTGCCGCGAGCTCGGACGCGCCGACACAAGCGTCGGTGCCGCAAGCTACGGTCGCGCCTGGGAACGTGCACGCGGCCGCGTTGGTTCCGTCGCAGGTCGCCGCGCAGGCGCCGACGCCGGTGCAGGCTGCCCGACCACTTCGCGGAGCGCCGACGACCGGCGTGCAAGTGCCCTGGCTGCCGACGATGTCGCACGCCTCGCATTGCTGCCCGCAAGCCGAGTCACAGCAGACCCCGTCCGTGCAGAATGCGCTCACACACTGAGATTGAGCGCCACAAGGCGAGCCGTTCGGGAGCTTCGGCACGCAGACGCCGCCGGCGCAGAATTCCGCCGCCGTGCAGTCACCGTTCACGATGCATCCACCGCCGCAGATGGTTCCTGCGCAGATGTTCGGAGTGCACGGTTGCTGCTGCCCCGCCGGGCATGCGCCGGCGCCGTTGCAGCCCGCCTCGAGGGTGGCGATGTCCGCCGTGCAGCTCGCTGCTCGGCAAATGGTCGCGCCATCGGGGAACGTGCACGCCGTAGGATCGGTGCCACCGCAAGCACCGCCGCAGACGGAGCCGTCGCTCGCGCAGGGTTGGCGCGAGCCATGCGGGGGCCCGGCGACCGCCACGCAAGTGCCCTCGTTTCCGGCCACGTCGCAGGCCTCACACTGCCCGAGGCAGGAAGTCCCACAACAAAAGCCATCGGCACACAGTCCGGACGAGCATTGGGCGGCTGCCGTGCAAGGTGCCCCGAGTGGCTGGCGCGGGACGCAAACGCCACCGGAGCAGAACTCGGAAGCCGCGCAGTCCCCGTCGCCCAGACAGCCGCCGCCGCAGATCGTGCCGGTGCATCCGAGTCCGCCGCAGCTCTGGGTTTGCGCCGTTGGGCAAGAGCCCGTTCCTTCGCAGAACGCTTGTAAGGTGGCCGTGTCCGCGGTGCAGCTCGCCGCTCGGCATTCGGTGCCGGCGCCGGGGAGGGCGCAAGTGACCGGATTCGTTCCGTCGCAAGTCCCGCCGCAGACCGATCCGTCCGTCGCGCACGCTGACCTGGTCCCGACCGGCGCGCCGAAGACCGGCGAGCAAGTTCCTTCAGTCCCGGTCTGATTGCAGGCCTCACACTGGCCGCTGCAGGTCGAATCACAGCAGAAACCGTCGACGCACGCTGCGCTCTGGCATTCGGTATTGCTCGCACAAATCGACCCGTTGGGCTGCGCCGGAACACACACTCCCGCGCGACAGAAGTTCCCGGCCGTGCACTCCGCGTCCACGCTGCAGTTGCCGGCGCACTGCGTCGGACCGCACACGAACGGCGAGCAATCTTGCGTCTGAAGCCCCGGGCAAGCTCCGGTCCCGTTGCAGAGCGCTTCGAGGGTGGCTAGCGCACCCGTGCAAGACGGAGCGCGGCACTGGGTCGCCGCTCCCGGCAGCGAGCAAGCGTTGACGTTCGCGCCATCGCAGAAGCCGTCGCAAGCGCTGCCATCCGCCGCACAAGGCGTGCGTGTTCCGTGCGGCGCGCCGGTGACCGGCACGCAGGTGCCGACACTACCGATATCGTCGCAGGCCTCACACTGGCCGCCGCAACCCGCGCTACAGCAAACACCGTCGGCGCAGAAGCCAGACGAGCACTCGTTGGGAACGGTGCACGGGCTGCCGAGTGGCAGCTGAGCATCGCAGCTACCGGCGTTGCAGAACCTTCCAGCGGCGCAGTCGGTGTCGAGGACGCAGGTCGTGCCGCACGCCATGCCTTGGCAGACGAACGGCGTGCAATTCTGGGTCATGACGCCGGGACAGGCTGGCCCGCTTCCGGGGCAGTTGGCGGCGAGCGTGCCGACGCCGGCGGTGCACGAAGGCGGCCGGCACTGCGAAGCGGCGGGCAGAAAAACGTCCGCGGGGCAAGCCGGTAGGGCGCCGTTGCACGTCTCGGAGATGTCACAGGTTCCCGCTGCGGTTCGGCACACGGTGCCGGCGTTCCCGGCCGGATGCGTGCACACGCCAGAGCTACATTCGTCGAGGGTGCAGAGCTCCCCGTCGTCGAGGCACGCGCTGCCGTCCGCGCGCGGAATGTTGGTGCAGCCGGTCATCGTGTCGCAACCGTCGGTGGTGCAGTCGTTCGAGTCGTCGCAGTTGACGACGGCGCCGCCGCACACGCCGGCGTTACACTGGTCGGGATTGGTGCAGGCATCGCTGTCGTCGCAAGCCGATGCGTTGGGCAAAGGCGAGCAAATGCCCTGCATCGGGCCACCCAGGTTGCACGCCTGGCAGTCGTTCGGGTTCGAGTTGCCGCACGCAGCGTCACAGCACACCCCGTCCACGCACTCGTTGCTCAGGCAGTTGTCCGGAGCGCCGCACACCGTCCCATTGGGCAACCGGGGAGTGCAGGTGCCTGCCTGGCAGAACTCCGTGGGCAGGCAGTCCGCCGCGACAGTGCACTCGTTGCAAATGGGCCCGTTGCAGCCGTTGCCGTTGCACGGGACCATCGTCGGGCCCGGGCAAGTCGTGCTGCTTCCGGTGCAGACCTCGGCCTGGATGGCCGTGTCCACGCTGCAGCTCGGGGCTCGGCATTGAACGCCGGCGCTCCCAGGGGGGTGCGTGCAGGTGCCGCCGGTGCAAACGTCGTCGGAGCAGAAAAGCGAATCCGGTGTGCACGCGGTGCCGTCGGGCTCGTTGGCGACCTGGCAACCGAGGGCGGGATCGCACGAGTCGACGGTGCATTCGTTCATGTCGTCGCAGACCAGCGGTGTGCCCGCCTGGCACGTGCCCGCCTGGCAGCTTTCGTCGCCGTTGCACACGGTGCCGTCGGGACACGGCGTGCCGTTGCCGACGATCGGATTCTGGCAACCCGACGCCGGATTGCAGTTGTTCTGCGTGCAGGGATTCATGTCGTCGCAGTCCAGGGGTGGACCGGCGCTGCAGGTCCCGCTCTGGCAAGTCTCGTCGCCGTTGCACACGGTGCCATCGGGGCAGGGGGTGCCGTTTCCGACGGCGTTGTTCTGGCAGCCGAGCACGGGATCACAGGAGTCGGTCGTGCACACGTTCGTGTCGTCGCAGTTCGGTGCAGTTCCCGCAGTGCACGAGCCGCTCTGGCAGGTTTCGTTGCCGTTGCAGACGGTGCCGTCCGGGCAAGCCGAGCCGTTCGGCGCGTTGCTGAAGTCGCAGGTTCCGCCGCCGCAGGTGCCATCGAAGACCATGCACGTGGCGGGCGTGCAGGTGTTCGGAAAGCAGCAAACGCCCGACGCGCAGCCGCTGCAGGCCGCTCCGGTCGCGGTGTTTACGCAGTCGAGGCTGCCCGTGCAGTCGTTGTCGTTGTCGCACCCCGTCGCGCCTGCCGGCAGCGTGTACCCCACCGTCAGAAGCGGCGGGGCCCCGTCCGAGCGCGACCCAAAGCGCTTCGACTTTCCCGCGACAGCTTCGTTGCTGTCTCGGATGATCCAGCCGAAGTTCGTCGCCGGTGTATCGAGCCAACCTTGAACGTCGTTGACCAGGTTCCCGTTCGTGGCCCAGGTGTGGTTCGACGGGATCGTCGCACCGCTGACGCTGAGGGACGCCGAAACGCCGGAGAAGTCTCCACCGGGCGAACTCCAAGCGCTCCCCGAATGCGATCGGCTGTTCCAGGTCACGTCGCCACCCGTTGCGGCAATGCCCGATCCGCCGCCTTCGGCGGCCGTGCCATCGTTGTCGAGCGGATTGCTGGTGCCCTCGGTGAAGCTTGCGGTCAGCCGACGCACGTCGAGCGTCGTCGCGGTGACCTGCCCTCGGTTGAGATTCAGCCGCAGGGTTACGCTGGTGATCGTGGACCCGGCTGGGACGTTGCAGCCGCCGGAGCCGACGTTGAATCTCAATACGGCCCGCCGGGGAGAAGTGCCGGTGGTCGTGGACACCCAGAGGTCGTCGTCCGCTCCCGCGCCGAAGGTCGGGTTGTTCTGGAACATCGTGCCGTCGGCGACGGGGTTGCACTGCCCAGTGAGGATCGCCTGCCGCTTCACGCCGATTTTCGGTGGATCGGGGAGGTTTTTGAGTGTTTCTGGGGGCTCACCGGAGCAGCCGAGTCCGAGGAGGGCCACCGCCAGAGTCGCAAGAATTCGTTTCATTGGGTCACACCCCATCCCCCCAAAGCACAAGCAAACGCGATGTTTGTCTCTAGCACGGGGGCGAGCGCCCTACGGTTTGCCCAGACAATCATCGTATTTCGAGTTTGGCTGCCGGCGGCCTGGGGCGTCAACCGAGGTCGCCAATCTCGAGAAGCGGTACTATTCAGGGTTTTCGGGTCGAAAATCGGCGTGACTGCCATTCGACCTCTCACCCACGATCCTCTGGAGCCCGACATGGATAAGTTCGACTACCTCGTGATTGGCGGAGGTAGCGGTGGCATCGCCTCTGCTCGCCGCGCCGCTGGCCACGGCGCGAAAGTCGCCGTCGTCGAGTCGGGTCGGATGGGAGGGACCTGCGTCAACGTCGGGTGTGTGCCGAAGAAGATCATGTGGAACACGGCGACTGCCGCCGAGCAC
>JAJDAH010000316.1 GCA_029261965.1 Polyangiaceae bacterium | reverse complement strand
CTGGCTGCCGCGGCTGCCGCAGCTCTCGTGATGCGCACCACACCGGATGCGAACGAGAACGAAGCGAAACGACCCTGGCAAGGCACCGTCACCGCAGTTTCGCGGGCCGGCGGCGGTGGCGACATTCAGCGTTGCAACTGGAAGGGCGAGGAGTGTTCGGCGCTCGCCGAAGGCGCGAACATCACGGCGGGCTCGCTGCTGCAAACCGACGAAAAGACCCGCGCTGTCATCCAGCTCGAAGACGGCACGAAGGTCGCGCTCGACCGCGGAACCAAACTGACCTTCGTCGGCAAAAAGGATCGCTGGGCCAAGCTCGAATCGGGGGCCGTCGTCGCCGAAGTGAGCCCGGTGGAGGGGAGCACCGCGGGTTTCGGGATCCCGGGCGGGCGTGTCGAGGTGCTCGGCACGAAGCTCGCGCTTCGGGTGGACGACGAGGCGGTCGCCGTCGACGTGAGCCGCGGCTCGGTCGATCTGTTCGACGAAAAGGACCGCAAGATCACCGTCCGCGCCGGCGAGGAGGGCCGCCTCTACCCCGGCATTCCGCCCTACGCGATGGCAGCGCCGTCTCTCGGAGACGCGATGAGCTGGAGCGAGGCCGCGAGTGACCTGCAATCGGAAGAAGTCGAAGTCCGCGGCTTGGGCGAGCTTCGGGCGAAAAAGCCCGGCGCCAAGCAGGAACTCGGAATTGGCGCCGTGAGACTCGCGTCGCACAAGGTGAAGGTGCGCATCGTCGACAACGTCGCGCGCACGGAGGTGGACGAAACGTTCACGAACACGACTGCGGACGTGTTGGAGGGCATCTACCGATTCCCGTTGCCTCCGGACGCAAAAATCGAACGACTGGCGCTCGAAGTCGACGGCAAGCTCGAAGAAGGAGCGTTCGTCGACCGCGACCGTGCCGCCGCGATTTGGCGAGGCGCCATCGTCAACGCCGAGCCCAAGGCGAAGAAGCTAATCCAAGAGGAGATCGTCTGGGTTCCCGGCCCTTGGAAAGACCCGGCGCTCCTCGAATGGCAGCGCGGCGGTCGTTTCGAGCTTCGGATCTACCCGATTCCCAAAAAGGGCTCTCGGCGCGTGGTCATCGCGTACACGCAGACCATCAAGCCGAGCGGTGGCGTGCGTCGCTACACCTACCCTTTGGCGCACGATCCCAGTGGCTCGACGAAGGTCGACGAGTTCGAAGTCGACATTCAAGTAAAAGGGCACGACCCCTCGCTCGGCGTTCGGCCTCAGGGGTACGAGCTCGCGAAGAGCCAAGCCGCGGGCAACGAGGTGCTCACCCTGAAGCGGACGAGCTTCGTTCCGTCCGGCGACCTCGTCGTCGAATACGCGTTGCCCGGGCGCGCAAACGAAGTCACGACGTGGGCGTATCAGCCGGAGCAGAAGGACATCGAGGCGGTCACGGCCAAGCGCTCTCGCCACGAGAAAAAGACGTCGAAAAAGAGCGAGAAACCCGCCGTCGTGGCCGACGCCGTGACGCCCGAAAGCCAAGTCGACGACAGCTCGCCGTACGTGGCGATTGCGCTCCGACCAAAGCTCCCGCGCTGGACGGAGAACGCGCAGCGGTCCTACGCGATCGTCGTCGACTCGAGCCGTTCGATGATCGGTGAGCGATACAAACGCGCCACCGAGCTGACCGCACGAGTCGTGGCCGAGATGGATCGAAACGATCGCTTCACCGTGTTGGCGTGCGATTCGGTATGTCGCGCGATGCCCGGAGGCGCGCGCGAGCCGTCGGCCCAAGGGGCGATCGAAGCTCGGCAGTTCCTCGACGGCGTGACGCCCGAGGGTGGCTCGGACGTCACGGCGGCCGTGATCGAGGGTCATCGTATGGCTGGCACCGACGCTGGGCGAGTCGCGCGCGTCGTCTACATCGGTGACGGCACGCCGACGGTGGGCGCGGTGCACCCCGCGTTCATCGAGCGTGAGCTCGCTCGCAAGCTCGGCATTCGCAGTGGCAGCGTCACGGCCGTGGCGATTGGCGCCGATAGCGACGTGCCGGCTCTCGAGGCAGTCGCCAGCGCAGGCGGCGGCGTCGTATTGCCGTATCAACCCGGCCAACGCGTCATCGAAGCCGCGTTCGCGATTCTGGGTGCCACGCTCGGTAACGCGCTCAAGTCGCCCGAGTTGCGATTGCCTGATGGTTTGGTGGCGGTTGCTCCGTCGCGACTCGACACGATCCCCGCGGGAGGCGAGTCGATCGTCGTTGCTCGAATGACGAGGCCGAACGTCAGCGGCGCGCTCGAGCTGAGCGGCCAAGTCGGCGACAAACCCTTCAAGCAGACCTACGACGTGAACATGGTCGCCACGACGGCCAAGGGCAACGCCTTCGTACCGCGACTCTATGCCGCCGCACGAATCGCCGAGCTCGAGCGAACGCCTGGACAGTTGGCGAAGAGCGAAGCGATCACGCTGAGCGCGTCGTTCAACGTCGCCAGTCGCTACACGTCGCTGCTCGTGCTCGAGAGCGAAGCCATGTTCAAGGCGTTCGGGCTCGACAACACACGCGCCGCACCGAGGTGGACCGGAGAATCCGGAGCCGAGAGCTCGGCAAGCGCTGGTGCCCTGGCGTTCGCGGACGAGTCCAAGGACGACGGCTTGCGCGATCTGTTCGACGACGAAGATCTCGACGGCGCCGCGTCGGGCTCGCGTGGTGTGGGAACGAGCGGAGTAGCCCGCGGCGGCGGCGGATTTGGCCGCGCCGGCGCCGAGAAGAGCAAGAAGGAGCGGCGACGACCCGCGCCAAGCCCCAAGCCGGCGCCGGCGGCATCACCGCCACGCGTGGCAGCGGGCCCGGTCGACAAACGTCCGGCCTTCGACAGACCTGCCGAGGAAAAAGCCCCGGATCCCGACTTCGCGCCACCGCCGCCTTCGAGCCCGCCGACCGGTGGCTGGCCCGGCGCCACCGACAGCACCGCGCAACCACGCGCGAGCCGCCCTCGGAACCAGTGCAACTGCAGCCCGAATGACCTGATGTGTGCCATGCGGTGCTCCAGCAGCAACGCGCCACCTCCCAACCGCTGGCGTGGTGGGCGACGCATGATTCCGATGCGCAAGGTCTTCGAGCGAAAGGGCTCGATTACCGCGGGCCTGAGCGTCCCGAAGTCCGCAGATCTCACGAAGATCGCCGCGGCGGAAGAGGCGCACCGCCAAAACCCCGAAAGCCGCAATGCGCTCATGGAGCTGCATCGACTGTTCACGCTTGCCGGGGACGTCGAAAAGGCCCACTCGCTGGCCGAGCGGTGGTCCGCGAAGGATCCTCTCGATCCCGAAGCGCTGACCGCGCGTGCCGACCTCGCTGCACGAAGCGGCGATCGCGACCTCGCGATCCGCATTCTCGGCAGCGTCGTGGACATCCGTCCGGACGACACCAAGAGCCAGTGGCGGCTCGCGAGATTGCACCGATGGGCAGGCCGGACCGCGCTCGGTTGCCGGTTCTCGATGGCCGTCGCACAGATTCGCTCGAACGAGTCCAAGCTCTTGGTCGAAGCCGTGCGCTGTCTTCGAGACACCGGGGACGCGGTCGCAGCCGACGAGCTACTGGCCGCGGCGCCGGACGCCGTTCGCCAGGGCGCCGAGCGCCGATTGGCCAAACCCGCCCGGGACCCCAACGAAATCCGCGGCGACCTCAAGGTCGTCGCGACGTGGGACGGCGGGCTTCACGACCTCGACCTTGCTTTGGTGCACCCGGACGGCCATCGCGTGTCCTGGCTCGGTGCGCCCACCCGCTCCGTCATCAGCGCCCGAGACGTCCTGAGCACCAACACCGAAACCCTCGCTCTTCGGGGCGGCAAGAACGGCGAGTACGTCATCGAGGTCACCCGAGCCTCGGCGAACTCCGGAATAGTACGGGGCACCGTCGAGGTGACCGCCGCTGGCTCGAAGAAGTCCGTCCCCTTCGTGCTCGAAGGCAACCGTCTGCGGCTCGGGACCGTGAAAATCAGAACCGAATCGAAGCTCGTACCAATCTGAGGATCAGATCGGGGGGTACCCAGCGCCGACGAGCTCGCGGCC
>JAJDAH010000315.1 GCA_029261965.1 Polyangiaceae bacterium | reverse complement strand
CCGCTCCGCAGTACCCCCGAGACGATTCGAACGTCCGACCTACGGTTTAGGCGGGCGAAGCCCGCGCTCACCGACACGGTCGCTCCGCAGTACCCCCGAGACGATTCGAACGTCCGACCTACGGTTTAGGAAACCCGTTCCGAAAATGTTGCAAGTAGCTGAAACAAGGAGGTCTCTCGCCGCTGCGGGTTGCTCAATCGGTTCCAGTTTCCCACTAGTTTCCCAGGATCGACGGACTCATTTCCTGACGAGGGGCTTTGCCGGTGTATCCGAAGGACCATGGCCGATCTTCAACTCGCTGCATGGGTTTCCCTCGGCAGGGCAGCAAAGATCCTCGATGAGTCCCCCGAGAGCTTGAGAAAAAAACTGGAGCGGCGATCCCGCCTGGCATCCGACGGCGTCGTAGAAGCAGAGATAGACGGGATACGGGCACGAAAACTCGGCCGCAACTGGAAAATCCGCATGTCGGATGAATGGTCGAGGTGAGCGTCGTGGGAGTTTTTCGTCGAGTCGTCAAGGGTCGTCGGTGTTGGGTGATTGATCGTCGGTTCCGTTCCGCTGAGGGTGCCGTCGAGCGCTATCGGCGGGCCGCACAGGTCCAAACGAAGGCGGCAGCTGAGGCAGAGGAACGACGCATCATTGACTATTGGGTCGCCCACGGCACGGTGAAGCCGCTCGTGGACTCAACCCCTAGCAAAGGGAACGGACCTACCGTCATCCGCACGCCCCAGAGCCGGGCGTATACCTGGGATGACGCCGTCGAGCATTTCCGGGCCGTGGTTCTTCCACGGCGAAAACCGAGCACGAGGAAGGGTTACAATGCCCTGCTCGACGGCCCTCATTGCAACGTGTGGAGCGGCAAGCGCCTCGCATCGATCACCTGTACGGCAATCGATGCGTGGGCTGCCAATCTCGCCGAAGTTCGGGTGGCTCCCAGTACGGAGAGAAACCACCACATTGTCGTGAGAAGCGTTCTCCGGAGCGTCGGGCCGGACGAGGACGGCAATCCTGGCGTCATGCTCGACGTACTTCCCAAGTTTCCTCGACTCCCAACAGTCGGCAGGACCGTTGTCGCGGCCACCCACTCCGACGACGTCGCACTTCTCCTGAGCGAGCAGGACGATGCCCGTCGCCAACCTCGTAGGGCTGCTCAGCGTCGGGCAGCACGCTTGGCATTCGCACTGGCGGCCTATTCCGGACTTCGCTCTTCGGAGATTCGAGCGTTGCGACGGAGGGACGTAGATCTAAGGCGTAGGAAAATCACGGTACGGATGGCGAGATGCAATGGCGAGGAGTCCCCTCCGAAGTCCGGACATCAGCGGGAGATCGATATTACCGACGCCCTGTTGGCGTTGCTCCAACGGCGGTGCCAAGGCCTCAAGCCAGCCGAGTACGTTGCGCCGAAGACGGACGGTACACCTTGGGGGGACAGCGGCCTTCGGCAAGCGTTGAGACGAGCTTGCAACCGGCTTGAGATCGAAGGTTCCAGGTACCATGCTCTTCGCCACTACTTCGCGACCGCCCTTTTCGGTTTCGGAACGGACGCTCGAACGGTCCAGATGCTACTTGGCCATGCCAGCCTCGATGTGACGATGCGGTACGCCGACCACGTTGACCAAAGGGGCAAGACTGCGGTGGCCGGGTTCTCGAAGAAGTCGGGCTGACTTCGCCGGTTGTGGGCCTATCGGGATGTCGTTCGGGCTCGATCAGGTACGTTGAGAGCGGGTTCCGGCAATAGGCCGGCAATGGCGAGGTGGCTTCACAGGGAGCACAGCGTCAGGTGCAGTAGGGCCTCACCAGTTGGAGCGACTGCGACGGCAGGACGATCTTTTCGAGCAACGCCGGGTTGCAGTAGTACGGCTGCGCTGGCATCGGGTTCATGGAGTCGTGCAGCACCTCTACGGCTACGACCCGACGGGCCTGCCCTTGGATCTGCACGGTCGTCGGGATGTATCGGCAGGAGATGGCGTTGACGATTCGTGGGCCGTCTGGGTAGGTCAGCGTAACGGTGAGCATCCCGCTCGGGTGGACCGCCAACTCGTAGGGCTGAGGTCCTGTCATGCGGCCTCCGCCCCGAGGCGGAACTCGGCAGCAACGAGATTCGGCGACGGGGAGAAGTCCACTTGGGTGTCCGCTTTCGCAAATTCTACCCCGCTCACCTCCGCGGGCACGGGGAACAAGCGCAGAATCTCCACGGTTCCGTCGCGGGATTCAGTCGGAGCAGGCCAAGGGCTCAGGACGATCCGTGGAACTCGAATCTCAGGCCAAATCCTCTTCGCCCATGACTCCAAAGCCGAGACGATAGCGGCTGTGGTGGGCTCCTCGGTTATCACCTGCAAAGTGGCCGTCTCCAATACGACGTGCGGTGGCATTGCCGCGAGCTGACGGACGACCGGGATGGGGGCCAGAACGGTCGCGAAGATTGGGGCGTCGGACACTTCGGCCGCTTTGATGTAGGCGTGCAACTCGTAGGGAGCCGTCTCTCCTCGGTAGGTCTCGAATGTTACCGTGGGAAGGTCGAGCGCTCTCCTGAGCAAAGGCAGGCGCTCCGTGTCGTCCTCCTCAACAAACTGACGACCGAGTTCGTGCGCCAACTCGGCAACGTGGAGGTTCTTGAGAACGCCAAGACGAAGGAAGGCCCGCCCCCTCTGCTTCGAACCAGGAACGACTAGGTCGATGCAAACGAGGTTGGACTCCGCCGCAGAGTCCTCGGTCGTCATTGGCCCGTGTCCCCTAGCTTGTGGTTGTCCGGTGCCATGGGTCGCCCATGGTACGAGCGCCCAGCGGTCGCCCCGCCGCTGCACTCGGCGAACGAGATCATCGCGTCCTTGCCCCGATCCCAACCGATAACCCGGTCCATCGGACGAATGTACTCCGCCCTCCCCGGTGGCAGCGCCAGCACTTCATCGGGGGTCCGGACGGTTGCCGTTTCGATGGCTTGAATCTGCTCGGGGGTCGTCTCCGGAAGGTACTTGGCCGGGTAGCCGTTCTTCGTGTGCTCCCGCGTTAGTCCAGGGTGCGGGAAGTGCTTGCGGCCGTGCTGCGTCCATGTGCAGCCGAGACGGTCGGGGCACGGGGGCGGTGGGGGAGTCGGTGCGGTCGAGTTGGCCACGTTGAACCCGATCCTAGCGTCGGGAGGATTCCGGGTCGAGCTTAGCGATGGCGCCGGGCCCGTGCCGGTCATGTTCGACCTGGCGGCGGTCAGGTCGGGGTCGAGGCTCGGACCAAGGGTCAGGCAAGAACGATGCGGCGCCGCTTTCAGCAGCCCTCCAGGCGCTGAACCGACGACTCGGGTATCAACTCGACCGTGCCTCGATCCCCTCCGCCTCCAGCGCCGTCATCAGCTTTTCCATGTCGCCCTCGGCTACCCCCGTCCGTGGATAGACGATGGCGTCGAAGCCCATGTCATCCCATTGGAGACCGACCCTTGTTGCCCGCATAACCCGCTGGAGCCCAGACCAAGGGACGGTCACGCCGAGCCCGAAGTACCACCATCGTCCGCGATATTCCCTGAGTTTGATGCGGGCTCGTTTCATGTCCCGTGCGAATCGCAACTGAATCTTGCTGCCGTGCATGGCTTGCCCATTGGATCGCCGGGGGCGGGTCACCCGGATGCGCTTCAGCCCGAGATGGGCTCCACCATGGGGGATACACCGACGCCGCGTCACCGCTCGGCCGTCCAAGAGAACTCCCCAACCTCAACAACCGCTCGTCCACCTCTCCCGCAAGCAGAACAGCGAACCAGCACGTCGATGTGCTCGGTGTCTGACTCACCTGGCAACACCCATGACGACTCGGGGTTGAGGACGTGCTCACCATCGCTCGTATTCGGGCACTCAGCGGACGAAACCTGGACCGGTACGTCGGCAACGTCGTAGTCGAACGCGGGGGCGGTGACGCTGCTAGGGTCGGGAGCGGTGATGTGGCCGACGTCGGCCCAGAACGATTCGAGGGCGACGTCGCTCATCGGTAGCTCCAACGCACCTCGAACGGCTCCAGCGCCTGGACGAGCCCTCGAAGAGCCCGGAGCATCGCAAGGCTCCGCGGTCGCCAACCGAGTCGTAGGTATCCGTCGAGCGTTCGGTCGAGCACGACGAGGACCACGTCCGTGGCCCCGAGGTCGGCTAGGAGACGGAGGCCGTCCGAATAGGCTCGCAGCACCGTCTCCGGCACGCTCTGGGCGTCGTCGTTCCGCACCATGCTCCAGTTCCGGACTCGGCCCGGTCCCACGAGCAGGACGACTGCCGCCTGTGTGGACCACGGGGTCACTCGGATCGCCCAAGTTGTTTTTTTCGGCACCGAAGACGATGAACTTGCTGGATCGCCCTGGGCCCCGGCCTGCGGAAGTTTTTCCGTCGCAGGTCGGAAATCGCGGTGTAAGAGGATGGGAGAGGGCTGCTCCGTATTTCCCGCTGCCCTCGTATCGACGGAAGGGACCGGCTCCACCTGCCCTTCGGGCCTACCTGGAGTGGGTCGGTTCCTTCCTGCTGATGCTCGTCCAGCCTCGAAGGGAAAGTCGTCCTCATGAGGGGGGATCATCGAAGACCTCCCACTGCGTACGAGCTTCTTCTCCGATGTCTCTGAGCATCCATCCCTGTTATCTTTCTGAGCGTGTCGATCTCCTTTCTCTGAGGGGGAAGACTCGAAAGATCGAGCTTCCCTTTGATGGCTTTGACGATGCGATCCGCCTCCTTCGTGTCGGAGAGGACCGTCGAGTAGCGCTTTTGAAGCCCCGTGAGGGCGTCATCGAGGCCAAGCGGGCTCAACAGCCCTTGTTGGAGCTTGGCCTGGTAGGTCGTGGCCTTCTTGTAGATCACAGATTCTGGAACGTTCACGGTGCCGTTTCCGCCGATTCCGAGGCCGAGCCATGCGATGGGTCGTTCGCGGAGATCTACGGGCGTCCCTGTGCCCTCTTTTACGGTGAGCCCTTGCTGCTGAATGTGATGGGCCACGATAGCGACGGCCTGCTCAAGTGCCTTCATGGAGGGGGCGAGCAGGCAGATGTCGTCGCAGTATCTCGGGGCGAGTGCTCCGAGACGAGCGATGGCCCGTGCCACGTCACGGTCGAAGTCGTTCAGAAAGATGTTCGCTAGGATCGGGGAGACCGAGAGACCCTGAGAGATCCCCGTCCTCCTCGGGATCGCCTTGCCGCTTCGGACTTGAACGCGGACACGAATGAGATCACGGAGCAGGCGTCGAACGTCGTGGTCCGCAGGAAGGCGCTCGATCACTCCATCGAGTCGGTCCCAGGAAAGTGATCCGTAGAAGTCTCGGATGTCGATCACCGCTCCGAAGTGGAGGTTCCTCTTGGTGATAGTCCGAGCTATCCGTCGAACCATCTGGTTCATGGGCTGACCCCTTCGGAACGCCATGGCGTGCTTGCTCAGAATCGTCTCGGCGTAGGGACCGAGCCAGTCCTGGATTGGGCACAAACGGGCGGCGTCCCGGAAGGTAGGAACGTCGATGGGACGCGATTCGTCCGAACCTGGTTTGACGATGTGGAATCTGAGCAACGTCTCCCACTCGGTCGGGTACAGGAGTGCCCCTCGAAGGAACTCGATCCGCTGCTTGGCGGAGTAACGTTCGAACCAGTCCGCGGTGCAAAGACCGTCGGACCTGACCAAGGTCAAGCTCGCCTTCTCAAGGCGCTTGTCGGGCCGCCTGCCGCCTACGAGCTTTTTGATGGCCTTGGGGTCGGCCAACTTGTGGAGGGTCATCCTCTCGGTCCTGTCGGCACGAGCGGCCATCAGCGTGCCCTCCGAATCCACAGGTGCGTTGCAGGGACACGAGCCTGGCCCAGCGAGCGTTGGTTGTGTCGATGCCTGAACGTGCTGGGCATCTCGTTGACGATCTCGACCTCAGAGCCGAAAGCGTCGGCAACGTCCGTCCGAAGCTCGGAATCGCTCTCGACAGTTTGATCGAGCCGACGACCGCATCGGAGAAACAGGCTCACGAACCCTTGCCCGCTCAAGTGACCAACTGCCGTGGTGACGATCTCGGAGATTGCCCGGACGTAGGCGTCCCGATTTCTGGCACCAACGATGGCCAAGTCGTCTTCGATCCTCTCGGGAGTGTCGGCCCCGTAGAGGGCGGCATGAGCGGGCCACCCAATGCTCGGCGGATCGAAGAAGATGAGGTCGGGCTTCGTGATGACGCCCGTGGCCGCTGAGAACCCGATCTTTCCCTTGGAGCGGTGCTTCGAGAGCTTGCCGACCTGTCGGGCGTCACCCAAAGCAACCCCCTGGCCGGGGACAACGGTCAGATCAGATGCTGCGATCTGGCACCGATGAAGAGCGAAGAAATCCGAAACTGTTCCAGAGCCAGCGGTAAGATCCCAGATTCGGGGTGGCTCCCAGTCGAGACCAATGTCGCCCTCGTCTACAAGCTCGGGGACCACGGCCCGCATCCATGTCTGCCAGACCCATTCCAGTAGAATCGGGGGCGTCTGCTCAAGGAAGGCCGTTGAGCCGAATGAGGGGTTCACCAAGACGGGGTCGTCGATGACCAAGACGTCGTCTCGTGTCGGTCGCCATCGCCGTAGCCACTGTGGTTTCGTCGTGAACGTGAAATGCCGGGCCGAATTCTCGACGTGATGTTCATTAAGAAGCTGATTGCGGATCTTCTTGAGCCGCTTCTTGGTCCCGCATTGATTCTCCGGAAGCCACCTCTTGGCCCAGCGTGCTGCCCGAGCCTCCTGGCTGTGTGACCTCAGTCGTCGATAGACCCCACGCTCGGCCCGCTGGAGGACCCGAAATGCCAACCAATCGCGACGGCAGATGGACCGAGCGTAGTCTTGGACGTCTCGGGGGATGACGCCCTCCCGAGATTTCCAGAAATCTTTGCCTTGCTGCTCGAACGTCTTCTCCGACTCGAATGAAACGAAGACCTCCTCCTCCATTTCTGCCAGGACGGTTTCTTCGTCCGGGATGTCGTCCAGGTCAATCAAGGGACTTCTCCACGAGTAGCGTCACAACTTGCCAGTCATTCGCCATCAGACAGTCGCTCCCAAATCGTTTGTGGAGGTGGTGGGGGCGGTCGGGGAGGCTCCGAACGAGGGCAGACGAAAGAAGCCTCACGGTACCCTCGGTCACCCCTGACCCCTCGGTGGACCGACCCGACCACAGTGCCGTCCGGCTGCCTGCGGGCCCGCAACTCCGTTAGCGTCAACCGTGCCGCGATTCGCGAATGGGCCACGGCGTGGGCCTGGCCTACTTCGCAGGCCCGCTGGATGGCGTCGGTCACCTCCGAGGCACCCAGTCGAGAATCCCATGGCACGCGGTACTGCACCCGGTTGAGCGCCTGCAACGCCGCCGTGAAGTTGTTCATGTCACCCCCTCCGATGACTTCGGACCTCGACGCACCTGCTCATCTTCGGCCATGTGAGCTAGCTCCTCGTCGAGGAGAGCGGGGTCGTAGTGTCGGAGCCCGAGCCTGATCAGAGCCCGTGCCGCTCGGTGGCGAGGGACATACCGATGACGGTTAGCAACCGTGGTGACGGCCGCTTCCTCGTTCCCGCTGATCGAGATGTTCATCTGAGCCATTGCTTCTCCAATGCCTACAAGTGGAATGTGTTCGTTGGGGCGATTGGTTCCCCACAATCCTCTACACCGGAGCTGACCTGAACTCGGACGATCGCCGTAACTGCATGAGCCGCCGAGAGTTATCGAACACGCTGAGCAATCCGGCAGGGGTGCCTCCCACCCATGAATCAAATGGACGCTTCGGGTAGGACTGGCCATCCGAGAAACGAAGGATCTATCGTTGGACATGCGACAGTGATGGCAGAAGAACGGAGCACCGCCGACGAAGTTGCTCGGCTACTACCGCTGCACGTCGTGGCTGAACCTGGTTCAGGTCGGGGACCTGGTCGGCCTCGGAAGGTTGAGCGACGACCTGATGAGCATGACCTCATCTACCATCGGGAGAAGATCGAAGAGCAGCAACGCTTCGTTGAATCCGACTCCTTGGTCGTTGCCGCCAAACGAGGAACTGAGCCAACCGAAATGCTTCGCATGGTTCGAGGCCGCTACCTCGAAATTGCCGCCACCCTTGAGAGCGAAACCGTTGGCCGACCCAAGGGCAAGGACACAGCCCAAATCCGATCTCGCCAAGTCGCGGCTCTCCGAGAAGCCGCGACTATCGAAATGGAACTCCGAAAACACGGAGCCGGTGGCGTTGTCGATCTCAAGGGTGAGAAGTTCCAGCGGATCTTCAAGCTCTGGATCGGCATGATCAGGGACGTCACGATGGAGATGCTGGAGCCTGAGCAGGTCGAACTTCTCTTTAACCGTCTGGAGACAGAGTTCACGGGATGGGAAGTGAAGGCCGAGGATGTGATTCGGTGACGGCTCGGTCTACGCGACCGGATCGGGACCGACGATGTTCAGTAACTCGTCTAAGAACTGATCATCCGGCGGCAACAGAGCGGTCTTGGGGATCGGCTTGAAGTCCTCGTCCCAGAAAGCGCCATCGGCATTCTGCAAGAGATACTTTCCGACCAGGCGATACGCGGCGTTGTCGCCCCGGTCCTTGGTTACAGCGGGACTCAACCGGCCAAGCAGATAGCCCTCTTGGTAGTGCGGCCGAAGCGCTTCCGGGGGACACACGTTCTGTAGTTTTACGAGGACGATGTCCTCGTCGATAAAATGGGAGATGCTGCCCTGTGGATGGGGCATTCCCAATACGAAGAGCCAGCCCTCTGTGGAATCGTCGTCGGGAAGGGCAAAGCTCGCAGCAACACGCAACGAGTGCGAGGCATCCACCAGGGGCGTCTTCCGAAGGTTGTGATGCTGGAGGAGCGCCACTTGAAACTCGTCGTGGAGATAGAGGCCTGGGCCAGAACCCCCGAAGTCGTGGCGCTGTTCACGAAGCGCAACCACGGCCTCGTGAAGCGCTTCCAACCGCTCGTCCAGAGTCTTCTGAACGAGGCGGGTCTGGCCGGATTTGGGCCGGTGGATGCTCGGGTAGATGTTGGAGCGCCCATCTCGATTCCGGTGGTCCTCCGTCTGGCCACGGAAGAGCAGGTTCATCGAGCGGTTATTGTATCCAAGCTCGGCCACGAGAGAGACCAGTTGCCTGAAGCTCGTGACTCCAAAGCCGAAGCTCGCCCGGACCTGTCCGATGCTGTACGACCGTCCGTGTTGTCGTTCCACCAGAGGTGGCTTTGAGAAACCTCGGTGCGGTAGCTTCGGTTCAAGCGCCCGAACGTGAGAGAAAACCTGCTGCTCGATTTTCCGCACTACGCGAGTGGACCACCGTCACGGCCAGTCTATCAACAGGCCTCTCATGAACTTCGCGTCCCCGTCCACAATCCCCATAGGGGCACGAGGACGGGGACGGGAGTATGGCTATCGGTCAGCGATGGCTTCGTGGCCATCGGAAGCCTCTCTGACGACCCACGTTCGGCCCCGCCTGGCGATCTTATTCTCGGCTGCGAGGTGTTGGAAGATGCTCCCAACGGCCTGGTTGCTCCCCGTCACGAGTTTTCGGACAGCCTCGACAGTGGTTGGCCCATTCGCAGCGACCAGGCCAAGGATCATTTCAGGTGTGGCCGCGGGAAGAACCTCCTCGGCAACGTCATTCGTGTGATCTCCGCGTGCTGACAACTCACTGACGACTCGGAGGTAGGGTTGCTCCGCATCGACAGCTTCGAGGCTCCAGCCCTCCGAGTCTGCTGCGGCACGATGCTGTGCCCTCAGGGTAAAGCGACGCCCAGCACGTCGGAGCATGAGGTTCGAGTCGCCCCATGCGTACAGGTCAGAGCTTCCGCGAAGATTGTTGCCGCCGAAATCGGACCCTCGGCCTCCGGACTTGCTGGTGTGATGGACGATCACAATGGCAACGCCGAGGTCGTTCCGAAGTCGCTCCAAAGGGTCGAGTAACGCCGCAACCTGTGTGGCGGAGTTTTCGTCTTGTCGGTGGAGTCGAACGAGCGGGTCGAGAACAACAAGTCTCGGCTTGAGCGAACGAACGTTTTCGATGAGCCGTTCGAAACCTCTGGGACTATCGATTCGCACGCGGTCCGAAATGAACGTCAACGGGTTCGGTAGTGTCGAGAGGTTGAGTTCCCGTCGTGAGCAGAGCCCATCGAGTCGATGTCGCAGATAGCCCTGACCACCCTCAGCGCAATGGAAGAGAACAGGTCGTACGCGTTCAGCGAACCGCGTTCCTGACATAGCGGCTGCTGGACAGTATTCACCTTCGTCGGAGGTAGCCGATGGCGAAGCGAATCAATCGAGACGCGTGGGGTGAGCACATAAGGCAGTGGAGGAATAGCGGCAGGG
>JAJDAH010000314.1 GCA_029261965.1 Polyangiaceae bacterium | reverse complement strand
CGACGAGGCCGTGGCCGCGGCGGAAAAGCGTCTTGCCGCCGACGCCTCCAAACGAAGCGGCCCGGGCGTCATGTTACCGGCGCACGAGCCGACGCGCGAGGGCGACAAGATCTCCTACCGGCACGTCGAGCTCGTCGTCGATCGCGACCGCCGGGTCGCGGACATCACCATCCGCGGGCCCCAAGCGGCCCAGCCCACGTCGCCTGCCGAAATGCGTGAAGCCGGCGCCGAGCTCTGGGCGCTCGCGGCGTTTCGCGAGCTCGACAACGCGCTGTTGGACCTGCGCATGAACTACTACGACGTCGGCGTGCTCTGCATCCGCACCGAGGGCGATCCCGACGCCGTCATCGAGGTCGATCGAGCGCTCGCCGAGGCTCAGAAGACCGACTGGTTCGCTCGCGAGGTCGTGCTGCAGATGCGACGCGTGCTGAAGCGAGCCGACTTGATGGCGCGCTCGGTGTTCGCGTTCATCGAGCCAGGCTCTTGCTTCGCCGGCTCGCTGCTCGAGCTGGCCCTCGTCGCCGACCGCAGCTTCATGCTCGACGTGGAGGACTCGGCGAAGGTCGGCCTCTCACCGCTCAACTTCGGCGACCTGCCCATGTCGAATGGTCTCACCCGGCTCGAAACTCGTTTTCTGGCAGAGAAGGAACGAATCGACGCCCTTCGCGGAAAAGAGGGGCTGTTGAACGTCGAGGAGGCGCTCGACGCCGGACTCGTCACGTTCGCCCCCGACGACATCGACTGGGAAGACGAAGTCCGCATTGCCGTGGAAGAACGTGCGGCGTTCAGTCCGGACGCGCTCACCGCCATGGAGGCGAATCTTCGCTTCGCAGGACCCGAGACCCTGGAAACGAAAATCTTCGGCCGCCTGTCCGCTTGGCAGAACTGGGTTTTTCAACGCCCGAACGCCGTTGGAGAAGCCGGAGCTCTCACCCGCTACGGAAGCACGCAACGACCCGAGTTCGACTACACACGGACCTGAAGCATGAGCACGATAGCCACCAACGAGAAGATCCCCAACAACGTCAACCTCGCCGGCGACCGCAAGCTACAGCGCGCGCTCGAAAAATGGCAACCGCACTTCCTCGAATGGTGGAAGGAGATGGGTCCGGAAGGTTTTCAAGCGGACAACATTTTTCTTCGCACCGCCATCAGCGCCGACGCGAAGGGCTGGGCGCACTTCGACCACGTGAAGATGCCCGACTACCGCTGGGGCATCTTCCTCGCGGATGCCGTCGAAGGGCGCACCATCGGTTTCGGGGACGACTACGGAAAACCGGTTTGGCAAGAAGTACCCGGCGAGTACCGCAACACTTTGCGACGACTGATCGTCACCCAGGGGGACACCGAGCCCGCGAGCGTGGAGCAGCAGCGCCTGCTCGGACAGACGTGCCCGAGCCTCTACGATCTGCGCAACCTGTTCCAGGTGAACGTCGAAGAGGGCCGCCACCTCTGGGCCATGGTCTACCTCCTGCACATGTACTTCGGGAGAGACGGCCGCGAAGAGGCCGACGCTCTGCTCGAACGGCGCAGCGGGAACGCCGACAACCCGCGCATCCTCGGTGCGTTCAACGCGCCGATCGACGATTGGCTCTCGTTCTTCATGTTCACCTATTTCACGGATCGCGATGGCAAGTATCAGCTGCTCGCGCTCAGCGAGAGCGCGTTCGATCCCCTGAGCCGCACGACGCGCTTCATGCTCACCGAAGAAGCCCATCACATGTTCGTCGGCGAAACCGGCATTCTGAGAATGGTGCAGCGCGCAGCAGAGATCATGAACGAGCATCCGGGCGAGGACCCGCGCAAGTACGGCGTCATCGACCTCCCCACCCTGCAGCGCTACGTGAACTTCTGGTTCTCGATTTCCCTCGACCTCTTCGGCGGTGAAATTTCGAGCAACGCCGCGACGTACTTCGCCTCCGGAATCAAGGGACGCGCGAAGGAGAGCAAACACGAGGACCACGTCGCGCTCGAGCAGATCATGCGTATGGACGTGCCCAAAGACGGCAAAATCGTCTCCGAAGAGGTGCCGCTCCGCAACGCGATGAACGAGGTGCTGCGAAGCGAGTACGTAGAAGACTCCCAGCGCGGGCTCAACAAGTTCAATCGGCTTCTTGTCGAGATGGGCATCGATTTCGCGCTCGAGCTCCCGAGCACGCGGTTCAATCGTCAGGTTGGCCTCTACGAAGGCCTTCGTTTCGACCCCCAGGGCAACCTCGTGAGCGAGGACGACTGGAAAACGAACGAAAAGAACTGGCTACCGAACGACAGCGACCGGGAGTACGTGAAGAGCTTGATGACCGAGGCAGTTCACGAGCCCGGGAAAATCGCCAATTGGATCGCTCCGCCGAAACACGGCATCAAGGGCAAGCCCTTCGAGTACGAATACGTCCGCTTCGACTGAGGCGGTCGAGCTAGGCACCGCGGGGCTGGCTCGAGCCCTGCTTCAGCGAAGGGTGACCAGCTCCTCGGCCGCCGTCGGGTGAATGGCGACAGTCCGGTCGAGGTCCGCCTTCGTGGCGCCCATGCGCAGAGCGACAGCGAACCCTTGAATCATTTCGTCCGCGCCCATGCCAATGACGTGGATGCCCACCACCTTTTCCTGCGGACCGACGACGACGAGCTTCATCGCCGTCTGCGACTTTCGCTCGGTGAGGGCGTGGTACATGTTCGTGAAGCGTGACGTGTAGCACTTCACGTCGTTGCCGTACTGCGCGCGCGCTTCTTCCTCGGTCATCCCGACCGTGCCGATCGGTGGGTGACTGAAGACGACGGTGGCGATATTTTCGTAGTCCAACTTCGCATCGTCTTGGCCACCGAACAGCCGGTCCGCGAGCTTGCGTCCGGCCGCGATGGCGACGGGCGTGAGCTCCCATTTTCCCGTCACGTCGCCGACGGCATGAACGCCTGTTGCACTCGTATTCTGGAGTTCGTCGACGACGACGTAGCCCCCCTCTTTCGTCTCGACGCCGGCAACTTCCAGTCCAAGCCCACCGACGTTTGGCGCTCGTCCAACCGCCCAGAGCAGGCAATCGAAACCCGTGTGAGTCTGCCCGTCCGCCCCGACGAGCGACAGGGTTCCGTCACTCGCCTTCTCGACTCGATCGAGGTGAACACAGGCGAGGATGTCGAGTCCGGATTCGGCCATTTCCTCCATGAGCACCTCGCGCAGCATCGAATCGAATCGACGTAGTAAATGCTCCTTTCGCAGGAGCACCGTCGTGTGCGAACCGAGCGCGTTGAAAATACCGGCCAGCTCGGTAGCGATGTAGCCCGCACCGACGACGACGACCCGCTTCGGTCGCTCTTCGAGCTCGAAAAACCCATCGGAGGTGATGCCGTGCTCTGCGCCGGAAACCTCGGGCACGACAGGATAGCCACCGGTGGCCACCAGCACGTGGTCCGCCGTGACCCGACGACCGTCGACCTCGACCGTACGCGCATCGACGAATCGGCCCCGGCCGATAATTTTTTCGACACCGGCCACGTCGAGGTTGCGATGGTAGATCTCGTTGAGCCGAGCGACGTAGGCATCACGCGCCGACTTGACGTGCCTCCAATCGACTTCGCCTGGCGTGACGTCGAAGCCGTACCCCTGCCGATTCGTCATCTGCGCGCTCATCGGCTTCGTGTTCGGGTCGGGCGCTTTCGCGTGTGGCCAGCCCGTGCGTGTCGGCCGCGCGGTCGTCGAGATCACGCCGCCCCTCGAGATGGGGGCGCCCTTGGGCGGGTACGGGGCGCGGATGAACCGGCCCGCCGAGGGCGTGCACGATCGGCTGTTCGCGAAGGCGCTCGTCTTCGATGGACCCGAGGGTCGTTTCGCGCTCGTGACGGCGGACATGCTCGGCTTTCCGCCGGGCTTCAAGCCGCTCCTCGTCGAGCGCCTCCGTTCGAAGGGCTGGACGGACGAGCGACTCCTCCTTTTGGCCAGCCACTCGCACGGCAGTCTGGAGATGAACGCGATCCACCCGAAGAACCGGTTCG
>JAJDAH010000313.1 GCA_029261965.1 Polyangiaceae bacterium | reverse complement strand
CGGCGCGGTGCGCGACCTCGTGCTCGGCATACAGTTCGCGCTGCCCGACGGCAGCGTTTGCCGAGCCGGTGGGCGAGTCGTCAAGAACGTCCAGGGCTATGATCTGATGAAGCTGCACACCGGGGCGCTCGGCACGCTCGGCGTGATCACGGAGGTCTCTCTCCGGCTCAAACCCCTGGCGCGCGACGAAGAGGGGTTCGCCGCTGGCTTCCGAGACGTGGGCGGTGCGGCCAGTCTGTGCCACGAGCTGTTCAAGGGCGCACTGCCCGTGAGCTACGCGCTCGCGGTCGGTCCGGGCGCCGCTAGCACCGAGATCCCGCTCTCGCTCGGTGGAGAATTCTGGGTCCTGGCAGCTCTCGAAGGACGAGCACCAACGAGAGCGCGCATCCAGCGGCACCTCGAAGAGCTGGCCAAAGCCCACGGCGCCTGCGACCTCCACGCCGTTAGTGCCGGGGACGTCCGAGGCATCGACGAGGGCGTCGCCGCACTCGGCGCCCGACGGGGGGACCGCTACGCCCGAGCCCGGTTGAGCTCACCGCCCGGCGCGTGGGGCAGCCTGGTCCGCGCGGTCGAACGTCTCGCCGAGCCGGCCGGCGTGGCCGCGCTCTGGACCTTTGGCGCGGGTTCAGAGGGCGCGCTCCATTTGACTGCGGAGGACGAGCTCGGACTGGCCCGCGTTGCTACGAAGGTTCGACGGCTCTTGGTCGGCCACGACACGCTGACGACCTGGGAGGTGTTGCCGACGAGCCTCAAGCGCGATGTTGGCGTCTGGCCAAACCCGGGGCCCGCCCTCGGATTGATGCGCGAGCTCAAGCGCCAGCTCGATCCGAAGTCGGTGCTCAACCCCGGGCGGTTCGCGGGGGGGATCTGAGCATGACGGCCGGAGCGTCTATCGAACGCGTGCTCGACAAGTGCATCCATTGCGGCCTCTGCTTGGACGCGTGCCCCACCTACCGTCAGACACACCTCGAGCCGGACGGACCGCGCGGAAGGATCTACCTGATGCGCCAGATGACCACCGGTCGGCTGGGTGTGGACGCGGAGTCTGCCGAGCACATCGATCGCTGTCTCGGTTGCAGGGCGTGCGAGACCGCGTGCCCTTCGGGCGTCGAATACGGCCGGGCCATCGAATGGGCTCGGGAGCGTGTCACCCGAGACGCTCCGCGCTCGATCCGCGGGCGGCTCTGGCGGTGGCTCGGGCTCGAGCTCATCGTCCCCAGACCCTGGCTGCTCGACGCAGCCACCTGGCTCGTCCGTCAGGCCGACCGAGCGGGCCTCGTGCGCCTAGCGGACCGCGTCGGGCTCAGCCGCTGGGCTTTCGGCGACGCCTCGAGCCAGTTGCTTCGGCTGCTCCCTCAGGGTGCCCCTGCGGAACCCCAGCCCGAGCGACTCGCTCCGCCGGGCGAGCCCCGCGCTCGGGTCGCCGTTCTGACCGGTTGCGTCACCGAGCGCGTTCTGCCCGAGCTCAACCGCGCCACGGCGCGCGTGCTCGTCCGGAACGGATGCGAAACGCTAATGCCCCGCCGCCAAGGTTGTTGCGGCGCGCTCGCTCTACATGGCGGGCTCGGCGACCTCGGCAAGCGACTCGCGCTCGAGCTCATCGAGAGCACGCCAACGGAGGTGGACTTCATCGTCAGCAACGCCGCGGGCTGCGGCGCCACGCTCAAAGAGTACCCCGCGCTCTTCGAGCGCGGCAGCCGAGAGCACCGCCTTGCCGCGGAGTTCAGCGCGAAGGTCCGCGACGTGTGCGAGTTGCTCGACGAGTTGGGCATCGAGCCGCCCGACGCCGAGATGGTCGAGCGTGTCGGATACGATGACCCGTGCCACCTCCTTCACGGGCAACAGATCAGCTCGGCGCCCAAGAACCTGCTCCGCCGCGTGCCCGGCCTCAGGCTCGTCGAAATCCCCGACGCCGAGACGTGTTGCGGCTCCGCCGGCACGTACAACCTGAGCGAGGTCACGAGCTCGCTCGCGGTTCTCGACGAGAAGATGCGCAACATCGAGCGGAGCCGTGCCGAAATCGTCGCCACGGGGAATCCGGGGTGCCTGCTGCAAATCCGCGCGGGTGCGGAGCGGCGTGGGCTCGACATCGAGGTGCTGCACCCCGTCGAGATTCTCGACCGGGCCTACGACCGAACGCCGCCTCAGTCGTAGACGGCGGCGACGGCGGCGAGAGCGTCCCCAACGCGCGACGTTCTTCCTTGTGCCGCCAGCGCCGCAGAGAGACCGGAAAGGCAGAGCGTCACGTTCTGACGCGTCGACCCGTGCCCCATGAGCCCGATTCGCCACGCTTTGCCTTTCATGGGCCCGAGGCCCCCGCCGATCTCCAGACTCAACTCGTCGAGCAGAAATCGTCGAACCGCCGCGTCGTCGACGCCATCGGGAATGCGCACGGTCGTCAGCGGGACGAGCCGCTCGGCCTTGGGAACGATGAGCTCGAGTCCCATGGCCTCGAGACCGCCCCAAAGCGCGCGCGTGTTCTTCTCATGGCGAGCAAATCGCGGTTCCAACCGCTCTTCCAGAACGAGCCGCAGAGCTTCGTGCAGGCCGTAGATCATGTTGATGGGGGCGGTGTGGTGGTACGCGCGGTCCGCGCCCCAGTAGTTTCGGATGAGCGACAGATCGAGGTACCAGCTCTGAACCGGGCGCTCGCGCTTCGCCAGACTCTTCTCCGCGGCCTCGCTGAGGCTCACTGGTGAGAGTCCCGGGGGACACGACAAACACTTTTGAGTGCCGGAGTACAGCGCATCGATTCGGCGCTCGTCCGCGCGAACTGGCACGCCACCGAGCGAGGTGACGGTGTCCACGAGCAGAAGCGCGCCGAGACCGTCGGCCACTTCGCGCAGGGGGTCGAGCGGTTGGAGGACACCCGTCGACGTCTCCGCGTGTACGGCGCACAACAACTGGAACTTCTTTCCACTCGCCGCGCGGGTGAACGCCTCGGCGTCGAGCGCTCTGCCCCACTCGCCAGCCACCACGGTCACTTCAGCACCCGCGCGCTTCGACACCTCCGCCATCCGGGTGCCGAACACCCCGTTTACGCCGACCAGCACCCGATCGCCCGGCTCGATGAGATTGACGAGGACCGTTTCCATCCCCGACGAGCCCGTGCCCGACATCGGGAAGGTCAATGCGTTTTTCGTCTCCAGAACCTGGCGCAACATGTCCCGCGTTTGATCCATCACTTCGAGGAACTGAGGATCGAGATGCCCGATGGTCGGCATGGCCAGAGCACCAAGCACCGATGGGGCGACCGGCGAAGGCCCCGGACCCATGAGCACACGTGGCGTAGGAACGAGCGGCGGATAGGGCGACGACATGGCGCGAACCCTGAAAGCACACGGGCGATGCGTCAACCTGGAGCGACGACGCCGCAGCTCAGGGGCCGACTTCGTAGCTCAGGCCGAGGCGAATGGCCGGTCGTTTCTCGAGCGCGAACTCCTCGAGCTTCGTGCTCCCGCGATGCACCTCGAATCTGCGAGAGAGGGTGTACCCGAAGGCAGCGGTCGCCCACAAACCGGCTTTCGGATTGTACCGAAGAGTCGGTCCGACGGTGAACGTGTTGAACTTGAGCTTGTCGAACTCGCTCAACCGATTGCCGATCCGGTACTGCGCCCCTACGAGCTCGCCGACGACCCCGAGCTCGACTCGCTCCGTCGGGATGTAGAATCCCTCGACTTTCGATGGCACGATGGCCTGGATTCGGAACCGAGGGCGCACGAGCACGTACTGGGCCAACGGGAGAACGAGAGGCTCACCGAAGTTGCTGGAGAAGACTACCCCGAGCGCTGCTTTATGCGCTTTGCCTATTTCGAGCTCGGCCGAGCCACCGCCTTCGACGCGAAAGTGCGTTCGCTGCACGCTGACCAAATCGCTGAAGAGCCCGGGTCGAAACTGGCCAACGAGATTCCAGCGCTCGGCCAACCGCTGACGCAGAACCACGAGATGCCGAAGCTCGTGGACTCGGTCTATCCGCGCCGGACGCGCCGAGGAGTCCCAACCCGACACGTCGAAGTCGGTCAAACGGTAAGACAACCCCGTCAGGATCAACGTCGAGTCCTCTTCGATCACCGAAGGGAGCATGAGCGCGGCGTTGAACATCGAGACCCGGATGCGAAGCGCACGCTGGAAGTCGTTCTCGGGGTTCTCGAGCGGCGCCTCGAATACCGTCTCGTAGCTCACGTTGGTGAGCGGGAGCCGTTGAGCATGTGCAACGTCGACCCATGGAACGATCGCGACCGCGATGAGGAGCCGGCTCACGACGAGACGCGTCGCCTCGGACGAGGTGGACCCCGATGGCATCGGCTTCGAGTGCCGGTTCAACGCCGGCGCGTCAACCCGACTCGATCAGTACTCGGTGCTCTGCTCGCAGGCGCCAGGGGTCAGGTGTGCGACTTCGGGATCCAGCTCTCGCGACAACAAGAAATGCCCGATGGCGAGGCCCATCGTGGCCGCCAGAAAAGTGCCAGCGAGCACCGCCGCCTTGGCCACTGGCAATAGCGGGCTTCCGGCAAAAGCGAGCTCGGCGATGAAAATCGCCATGGTGAAACCGATTCCTCCGACAGCTCCGACCAGCGCGATGCCGCGCCAGTCCACCCCGCGCGGGAGCTCGCACAGCCCGAGCTTCGTGGCGAGCCAGCTCAAGCCGAAAATTCCGGCCGGTTTTCCCACGGCGAGGCCGAAGGTGATGCCCATGAAACAAGCCGTAGCGCCCGCGAGCTCCAGGTCGAGCCCACCGAGCGATACGCCGGCGTTGGCGAACGCGAATAGCGGCATGATGAAAAACGCCGTGACGCCATGAAACTTTTCGGCACCTCGAAGCGCCGCCGGCACCGCCTCTCGTTGCACGACCTCGAGCTTGGCGAGCGGCGCCAGCAGAGCGTGAGAGTCGGGCACACCATCCTTCGCCATTTCTCGGACCTCTTCGACGGCCTTCTCCGCATGGCGGAGGAACTTGGCTGGCGAGATCCAGGCCTTGGCTGGAGCGCACATGCCGACGAGCACACCGGCGAGCGTCGGGTGGACGCCCATCCTGTAGAGGCCCGCCCAAATCACGAGCGTCGGCGCGATGTAGCTCAGGCCTGGTCGGACGCCGATCCAACGAAAGCCGAGCAGCACGGCGATGCCAGCGCCGACGAAGAGAAAGCCGATCGGCTGAACTCCGCTCGAATAGAAGATGGCGATGACGATGATCGCGCCGATGTCGTCGATGATCGCCAACGCGAGCAACAAGACACGCAACGCGGCGGGAACGCGCTTTCCGAGCAAGGCGACGACTCCGACGGCGAAGGCGATGTCCGTCGCCATCGGCACACCCCAACCCGAGCTCGCCGCGCCGCCGACAGTGACGGACACGTAGACCAGGGCAGGCACCACCATGCCACCAATCGCTGCGGCTATCGGTAGCGCCGCTCGCCGGAGCTCGCTGAGCTCGCCCTCGACAATCTCCCGCTTTACTTCGAGTCCAACGACGAGAAAGAACACCGTCATCAAGAATTCGTTGATCCAAAAGTGCAGAGTCTGCTCGAAGTGCCACGCCCCGGCGCCGAAGCTGATTTTCGAGTGCCAGAGGTGGTGGTAGCTGTCCTGCCAGGACGAATTCGCCCAGAACAGCGCGGCCGCGGCGGCGAGAAGCAGAAGGATCCCGCTCGCCGCCTGGATGCGCAGAAAGTCGTCGATGGGTCGCCGGAGCCACAGGACGGCCTTCCTCGCTGGCCGCCACGCTTCGGGCGGGGCGGAGAGGGTCAGGGGTTCGCAACCATGGGCGTCAGCGGCAGCGCTCATACGCGACCTGGACGGCGCCTTCTCGGGTGTCTTGAGCCAGAAAAGCGGCCCGAAGGCCTCCGGAACCTGTCTCCGGAACCCTGTCTAAACCCGGTCGACCGTGACGACGCCGTGAATGCGACCGAGAGCCTTCATGATGGTGCGCAGCTGGCCGAGATCGGTGCACGGAAAGGTGAACACGTTGCACGCACGGCCGTCATCACTCGCTCGGCAGTTGGCTTCACTGATGTTGATCTTGTGCTGGCTGAAGGTCTGACTGACCGTGGCCAGAATCCCCGGCTCGTTGGTGGTGTTCACCTTGAGCTGGACCGGCCGGTTGATCTTGCTCTTCGAGTCCCACGAAACGTCGATCCGACGTTCGGGATCCGTGTCGAACGCCTTTTGGCACTCTCGCCGGTGAACCGTCACGCCCCGGCCTCGAGTGATGAACCCGATGACCGGATCGCCCGGCAGCGGGTTGCAGCACTTTGCATACCGGACGAGAACGTCGTCGATCCCGCTAACGCGGATCCCGGCCTCGCGGCGTCTGACACGCCGGACCAACGACTCGATGGGTCCCGGCTTGAGACTGGGCGGCGGCCGGTCGCTCGGAGTGGATCCATCAGCGCGAATCGTGCGCGCGACGTCCTGAGCCTGTAGCTTGCCGAACCCAATCGCCAACAACAGCTCGTCCTTGGTGCCGACCCGGTGTTTTTCCACCGCTCGTCGCACGGCCGCGTCCTGTTTGAGGAACTTGTTGATGCTCATCCCCGCGGCGTGCATCTCGGTTTCGAGCAACTCTCGCCCGAGATTCAGACTCTTCTGCCGGTCCTCGCTGCGCAGGAACTGGCGGATGCGGTTTCGGCCGCGACTCGTCACGACGAAGTCGAGCCAGTCCTTGCTCGGAGTTTGCGAGGGCGACGTCATGACTTCGATCAGGTCGCCGCTGTGCAACTTGTACCGGAGCGGCACGATCTGGCCGTTGGCCCTGGCTCCAGAGCAGCGGTGGCCGATCTCGGAGTGGATCGAGTACGCAAAATCGATTGGCGTCGAGCCTCGGGGGAACACCCGTACGTCACCCTTGGGCGTGAAGACGTAGACCTCGTCGGGAAAGAGGTCGAGCTTGACGCTCTCGAGGAACTCGGCGGGATCTTTGAGCTCGCTCTGGTAGTCCGCGATCTCACGAAGCCACGTGAACTTCTTGGCGTCCTCCGGAGAGATGCCGCCGCTGATTCGCTCCTTGTACTGCCAGTGGGCCGCGACACCGTGCTCGGCCACTCGATGCATTTCGTGGGTGCGGATCTGAATCTCGATCCGCTGGCGTCCGGGACCGATCACCGTCGTGTGCAGTGATTGATAGCGGTTGGGCTTCGGTAGCGCGATGTAGTCTTTGAAGCGCCCCGGAATCGGTGTCCACCTCGAGTGCACGACGCCGAGGGTCGCGTAGCAGTCCGCCACGGTTTCGACGATGACTCGAAACGCGATGAGGTCGTGGATCTGCTCGAATTCGCTCTCGCGCTCCTTCATCTTCCGGCAGATCGAGAACGCGTGTTTCGCGCGGCCGCTGACGTCCGCAGCGAAACCGCTCTCGGCGAGCCGAGACAGGAGGGTTCGGCAAACCCCCTCGATGTATCGCTCGCGCTCGATCTTGCTCTTGGTGAGCTTCGACGAGATATCGCGGAACGCGTCGCCGTCCAGATGCATGAAAGCGAGATCTTCGAGCTCGCTCTTGATCTTGTTGATGCCGAGCCGTCCAGCGAGCGGGGCGTAGATTTCCATCGTCTCTCGGGAGATCCGCTCCCGAGACTCCGGTTTCATGTGCTCCAGCGTGCGCATGTTGTCGAGGCGATCGCAGAGCTTGATGATGAGGACACGGATGTCTTCAGCCATCGCGACGACCATCTTGCGGAAACTCTCGGCCTGACGGTCCTCTTTCGAGGTGAAGTTGATCTTGGAGAGCTTGGTGACGCCATCGACGAGCTGGGCGATCTCCGGCCCGAACTCCCGCTTGATGTCCTCGGTGGTGGCGAGGGTGTCTTCGACGACATCGTGCAGGAGTCCTGCGCACACGCTCGCGGTGTCGAGCTTGAGGCCGGCGAGGATTTCGGCCACCGCGGCCGGGTGGACGAAGTACGGATCACCGCTTCGACGTGTTTGCTCGCGATGCGCCCACTCCGAATAGGTATAGGCGCGCTCGATGAGCGCGGTGTCTGCGCCGTTTTGATAGTGCTGGACGCTTCCGACCAGCTCCGCGACGGGAAGCACTTTCTAAATTGTATCGACGGTTAGGGTGATTGTCCTATTAGGCTACAAACGTAAATCGTCGTTCGGAGGTGTCCAACCCCACCGCCGAGCCGAAAAAGGTGCAGACTTCCGATAAACGGACCGCTCACGAGTCCTCAGACACCTGCACGCCTGAACCGTTGGGAATCTATGTGCATTTCCCGTGGTGCCTCAATAAGTGCCCGTATTGCGACTTCTTGAGCGTCGCGGCCGAGCGCCCCGAGATCCCGCACGCGGCCTACGCCACCGCCGTGATTCGCGAGCTCGACCGACGCGCTCGCGGGCTCACCGACCGCCCGGTGCGGAGCATTTTTTTCGGCGGTGGAACGCCGTCTCTCTGGGAGCCGGACGAGCTCGGCAGAGTGCTCGAAGCCATCGAAGCGCGGTTCGAGAGCGACGGCGCCGAAGTCACGGTCGAGTGCAATCCTTCGAGCTTCGACCGAGCCCGCGCAACGAGCCTGCGCGCGGCCGGTGTCAACCGCGTCAGCATCGGTGTGCAGGGTCTCGACGAAGAACGCTTGCGCTTTCTCGGACGACTGCACGACGGCCCGAGGGCGCTCGCTTCGGTGCGGACGGCCATCGACGTGGGTTTGCCGAGAGTCAACGCCGACTTGATCTTCGGAGTTGCGGCTCAACCGCCGGAGCAGGCCATCGACGAAGCCGAGCGGGTCGCAGCGCTGGGTTTGACGCACCTCAGCGTGTACGCCCTGACGATCGAACCCGGCACTTCGTTCGGTGCGCTCGCGAAAAAGGGCAGACTCCCGCTTCTCGACGAAAGCCACGTCGCCGAGAGCTTCGTCGGGCTCGACGAGCGACTCACGTCCCTCGGGTTCGAGCACTACGAAATCAGCAATTACGCGCGCCGCGGTGAAGTCGCCGTACACAACGTGTCCTACTGGCGCGGTCGAGACTATCTCGGCCTCGGGTGCGGAGCTTGGGGCACAGTGACCCGGGAGCGGCGGTTTCGCTACCGAAACACGCCCTCACCGGAGCGCTATCTGGCACTCACCGACGAGTGGGCGACGGCGCCAGACATCGATTCGGAGGAGATCGTCGCTCACGGCGAACACATCGACGACGAGACGGCCCTCTCTGAACGCATCATGCTCGGCCTCAGGCTCGCCGAGGGGATCGACTTCGAGGAGATCACTCGAGACCTCGACGTCGTTGCGTGGACCCGAGCTCGCCTCGACGCCGCCGAAGCTCTCGCGGAGCGGGGTCGCCTACTCTGCGACGGCAATCGTCTGCGATTGCCGAAGCACGCTTGGCTGTTCGCCGATGGGACGATCAGCGAGCTGATGTGAGGCGCGGAAGACGAGGCAGGCGTCGCCGAACTCGTGCTGAAGGTACCCTTCGCGACTCGCGTGCTCGATGGCTCGCCCGAGCACCGAGTCCGGGACGAACGATTCGAGCAACCGAAAGTGCGAGCCACCGCGCTCGTGCATCCCGCTGAGCACAGCGTCGGCGATGCGGGGACGATAGTCGGGCCCGAGAACGCGTGTCGCCACACCTTTTCCGACTTCGAGCTTGCCGTTCTGCCCCGCCGACTCGAGCGCACGCACCACCGAAGTGCCTACCGCGACTACTCGCCCGCCCCTGTGCCGACAGTCCCGAACAGCGTCGGCGGTGGACTCTGGAATCTCGTAGCGCTCGGGAAGCGGCAGGAGCTCGTCGAGCGCACTCGACCCCGTCGACGAGATCCCAGCGGCGTGGGTGAGCGAAGCGAGGCTGACGCCACGCGCTCTGAACCGGAGCAGTGTCTCCCAGCTGAGGCCATGCGCCGCCGATGCGAGCTCGACTGCCCAAGGGCGCGAAGCGAAAACGTTCTGCACGTGCCAGAGCGACAGTGGCGACGACAAGTGCGAATACTGGATGGGTCGACCATATCGGTATAGCGCTGACCAGAGTGCCGCTCCCGTACGGTTGAACCGCAAACGAAGGAGCATCGGCGCGTCGTTCGCTGCGACGGTTTCGACCAAGATGGGTGTCGCCTCGAAGTCGGTCACGCGTCCCGTCGTCGAATCGACCACCGACAGGCGAAGCCCGCACGCCAACCTGGGCGCCCTACCACGCTCCTCGGTGGGGGCACGCCAGTCCCCCTCCCCAAGCGCGATTGCGTCGAAGCTCTCGGCGTCGACGCCGACGAAACGAAGCTCGACGGGTGCGCCAGACGGAGCACACACCCGGAGCGACGCAGGGAGCGTCGCCGCGTCGTTCAGAACGACGAGGTCTCTCGGGTCGAGAATGCTCGGCAGATCGGCGATTCGGTGGTCCTCGAGCCGTGCACCATCGGCGCCCACGAGTAGGAGCCGTTGCTGGCTCCTCTCGTCGCGTGGCCAGATCGCAGCGTTCACGCCGCACCGTCCGTGCTCATCGCTTCAATCCGAGCACCGCCGAGCGTGCCGTCCCCGCTAGCGAGGATTTGCTCGATGCGGGCCGCGACGTCATCGGGCTCGGCGAGCGTGGTCGGATCGGCGTCGGGCATCGCGAGCGCGTGCATCTCGGTGTTCATCTCTCCCGGATCGATGCTGAGGACCCGCACACCCACTTCCCCGAGCTCGGCGGCGAGGATCCGACCGAGGTGGTCGAGCGCCGCTTTCGACACACCGTAGGCCCCCCACCTCGGGTAGGCCACGACCGCGGCGTCCGAGCTGATGTGGACGATGGTCCCTCGGCCACGGAGCGCCATCGACCCGGCGATCACTTTCGACAACCGGAACGGACCGACGAGGTTGACTTGCAGCACGCGCTCGAGGTCCTCGCACTCGGTATCGAGCAGCAACCGCAGCGGGGTCGCCCCGAGTGTGCTCGCGTTGTGAACGAGCAGGTCGATCGGCCCAACCAACGCCGCCGCGGCGCCCGCGATTCGATGCACCGCCTCCTTGTCACCGACGTCCTCGGCCAGGACATGCGCCTCGCCACCGGCATCGTGGATGCCCCGAGCCACCTTCTGCAATGGCGCGAGGTGGCGCCCGACGAGAACGACTCGATCACCCCGGGCCGCCAACTTGCGGGCGAGCGCCGCGCCCAACCCCCGACTCCCGCCGGTCACCAGAACTGCCTGTTCCTGCATGTTTCCTACCTCCTCGGGACAGTATGCGGCGGGATGTCCAAGGAACTGGCAAACATGACAACAGATTGGCAGGATGCCATCGCCATGTCGGATGAGCTCGCCGGGCGCCTTGCCGCCAACGTCAAGCAGCTTCGGCAAGCCCGAGGCCTGACCCAGCAACAAATGGCCAAGCTGAGCGAGCTGCCTCGCGCCACTTGGTCGAACATCGAATCGGGCGCCGCCAACCCGACACTCTCGGTGCTGCACCGGCTCGCCCGGGCGCTTCACGTCCCGCTCGAAGAGCTTGTCGCGACTCCCCGCGCGGACGTGAAGCACTACAGCAAGGGCTCGCTGCCAATGCGTACCCGAGGAAAGGTTCACGTGAGCTCGCTCCTCCCCGACAAGATCCCCGGCACGACCATCGAGCGACTCGAGATCCCGTCGGACGGCCGACTCGTCGGCGTCCCACATACCCCTGGGACGCGTGAGTATCTGAGCTGCGAGGTCGGGCAGATCGTGCTCGTGGCCGCCGGAGAAACTTACCGGTTAGAGCCGGGCGATCTCGTGGTTTTCCGCGGCGACCAGCGGCACTCGTATTCGAATGGCGGCCGAAAAACCGCCATCGGCTACTCCGTGGTTCTGTTTCAGCCGGTCGCGTAACCACCGACGGCTGGCCCGCCGTCGCGCGCCGACATCCACACGTCGAGATCCGCGAGCGCTCGCCGACTCATGGCTTCGTACTTCGCCCGCTTCTTGAGCCGTGGACCGTCCCACGGGGTGATGTGGGAGAACGTGATGTTCGACGGCTGGTAGGCGTCGGGGTTTCGCGCCATTTGCGTGATCAGCCCGCCATGCGCAGTCGTGGCTGGAGGCGGCACGGGCTCACGTCCCTCGAGTCGGTCCGAAATGAACAGGGCAGCCAGGAGGCCCCCGGCGGCGCTCTCGACGTAGCCCTCGGTTCCGGTGATCTGACCGGCAAAGTACACCCCCGGCTCGGCCAACAGCTGCATCGACGGGTCCAAGACCTTCGGTGCGTTGATGAACGTGTTTCGATGAACCGCGCCGAACCTTTGAAACTCCGCGTCTTCGAGACCCGGGATCTTGCGAAAGACACGCTTCTGGTCGTCCCACGCCATTCGGGTCTGGAACCCGACGAGGTTATACGCGGTGGCGGCTTCGTCCTCGGTGCGCAACTGGACGACGGCGTGGGGCCGCCGTCCTGTCTGGGGATTCACCAAACCCACGGGTTTCATCGGCCCGAACGCCAGAGTCCGCTCGCCGCGTTCCGCCATGGCCTCGATCGGCAGGCAACCCTCGAAGTATTTCGCGTCTTCGAACTCCCGAGCCTCGATCTTCCGCGCCGCGCGTATGTCCCGGACGAGATCCTTGTAGGCCGCCTCGGTCAACGGGCAGTTGACGTAGGCCTTCTTGTCGTCTTCGGTCTCTCCTTTGTCCCACCGCGAAGCCTTGAACACCTTCTGCCAGTCGATGGAATCGGCGGTGACGATCGGCGCGATCGCGTCGTAGTAGTAGAGCGACTCTGCTCCCACGCGCTGGGCGATGTCGTTGGCCAGCGCGTCACCCGTCAAGGGTCCGGTGGCGACGAGAACCGGACGAGAATCCGGCACGGCGGCCACTTCGCCCACGACCAGCTCGATGAGCTCGTTTTTTCGAACCAGGTCGCTCATGTGACTGGCAAACCTCTCGCGGTCGACGGCCAGCGCGCCACCCGCGGGAACTCGCGTGGCATCGGCCGCCCCAATCACGAACGAGCCCAAGCGACGCATTTCCTCTTTCAGGAGTCCGACGGCATTCATCAGCGAAGCCCCGCGGAACGAGTTCGAGCACACCAACTCGCAGAGGTCGTCGCCGATCTGCGCGGGGGTGCGCTTTTCAGGCTTTTGCTCGAGCAACACCACCCTCTTGCCACGCTTGGCGAGCTGGAGCGCGGCTTCACAACCGGCGAGGCCGGCGCCGACGATGGTCACGGAAGCTGTCACGGGGCACGGGTCTAGGACCGCCCGTCCAAGATGGCAATGCGCCCGGTGAGATCGCATTCGACCAGACCGGCCATTCTCAGCTCCAGCACGAGTTGCTGAACTCGGCTGGGAGCCAGGCCGGTTCTGTCGCAAAGCTGGTCGGCGTGTCGTGGCGACTCGGCCACGAGCTCGAGTAGCCGACGAGCATCCGGCTCGAGAGCAGCGGCGCGGTCCGACGAACGCGGTTTGGTGACGCGGTCCTCTCTCGGAAGCTGTGGCCTACGCTCGCACAGCGGGACGGGAACCGGGTGCTGGTTGAGCGATGCCAGGGCATCGAGAACGTCCTTGGCGCCCATGAGGGGTCGCGCGCCGAGCTTGAGCTCGAGAATGCAGCCCACGGCTTTGGCGTTGTAGGGACCGCCTGGCACCGCAAATAGCTGTCGGCGGAGCCGGCGCGCCTGCTTGGCCGCGTTCCGAGCCCCGCTCTGGAACCCCGCCTCCACGACGACCACGGCATGCGCCAGCGCCACCAGCTGGGCGTTGCGGGCGAAGAAGTTCGGCGAAGCCGCCTTGGTTCCCGACGGAAACGAAGTGACGTAGGCACCGCCGCGTCCAACCACGCGCTCGAACAGCTCGGCATTCTCGCGCGGGTAGGGTTCGTCCAATCCCGACGGCGCGACCACGACCGTAGCGCCGCCAGCATCGAGCGCTCCGCGGTGCGCCTGCGAATCGATGCCCTTGGCGCCGCCGGAAAACACCACCACACCGGCTGATGCCAATTCGGCGGCGAGTGAAAACGCAAACGCCGCCCCGTCGGGCGTTGGCGCACGGGTTCCGACGATCGCAACTCCCGGGCCCCGTGGCATATCGCCCCAAAGCCGAAGGAACTGGGGCGGATCGGGCAGATCCGCCAGACGCGGCGGCAGATCTGCCCCGCGAAGGACGCTTTCGCTCGGTCTCACCCCCCCTCATCGGGCAGTCGAGCCGGTCAGTTGCTCGCGAAGTGCGACTTTTTATTTGACGTAGACCTGCGCGCCCACGGGCCCCGTGCCTTTGGTGGCGCGCACAATGATCTTGGCGGGGATCGGAAAGGGCGTGGCGTTCTTCCAACACGGGCTGATTGCTGCCTCGGGCCCCTGGCCCGTGTCCACCGCAACTTTGAGCCCTTGCATGCCCGGGATCGGGACCGGCAGCGGGCTCGACGCATGTATCTCGAGATCGAGCTCGGTCACGACCGGCCCACCCATGCCGATCACGGCGTAGCACTTGCTCGGGTTGAGCATCATCTGCGCCTCGAGGGTATCGCCCTCGGCAATGCCGCCTCGAATGAAGTCGCCCTCCTTTTTCATCCCCTTGGCTTTCTTGCGGGCGATGTTGGTGATGGCGTCCATCAGCATCGTCTCGACCTCGGTCGACAGCCCCGCCGGGCCCGTCTCCATGGGCGGCGGGGCGGCGTCCTCCGGGGGCGGTGGGGGCGGAGGCGGCGGTGGCGGCGGAGCTGTGGGCTCGGGGTACTTGATGGGCTCTTCCTTCTTGCAGCCCGGCGCGAGGACGAGCCCCGCACCGATCACCACCGTCAAGAGAGCCACTGTTCGACCGACTGTCTGCGTTCTACCGACCATCGTCACTTCCTATACGCTTGAACTCCGACGATGCCCTGACCCTCGGGGACGTGCATGTCGACCTTTACGGGGAACGGTGCACCCGGCACTGGGCTTCGAAGGCAATTGCCGGCTGAACCTACCACCGGGGTGACCCCATCGCCGCCGCTCTGAGCGATGACCTGGGGCGGCAGCGGCGGCGCCGTGAGCACATTGACCTGAAACTTCATG
Source organism: Polyangiaceae bacterium (assembly GCA_029261965.1). Lineage (GTDB taxonomy): Bacteria > Myxococcota_A > Polyangia > Polyangiales > Polyangiaceae > JAJDAH01. The sequence continues at coordinate 20,599 of JAJDAH010000313.1, read as the reverse complement.
ACACCCAAACCACCAAACCCGACTAGCGTGTAGCAGGCGTTCGGCTGAAGCATCAAGCTCGCTTCGGCGTGCCCACCTTGGCTGAGCTGGGCGCTCATGAGCTGTCCCTCGGGTTTCATGCCTTGGGCGTGGTGCGCCGCCGACGCGTCGATCCCGGCTTTCAAGACCGCCTGGTCGCCGCCGACGACCGGGCCGACCGTCGCGTGGGCTGCGGCCATGGCTCCGGAGAGAATCCTCTGCAGCCCTTCGGGATCGGACAGGATGGCGCCAATGGCCGGGAACCCGCCTGCCCCAGGGGGGGTCGCCGTGGGTGGCGTGCTCGGCGCGGGCGCGGTGGAAGCCGTTGGCGATGGATAGGGACTCGCCGTCTGGCCAGCCTCGAAACCGCTGTCCGGGGGTTGATCCCGCCCGCCGCCGCAAGCGACCAAAAAACCCGTGATCGCCACCATCGTGTATCGCTTCACCGTGTCGTTCATCATTGATTCCTCTCCGGGAAGGAAACGACCGCGGTCGGTCGAGCTTACACCTCCCGATTCGAGGGATCCCTCCGTTCTGACGATCGCGCGTGTGCTAACACCACTGGATGCGCGCCGTAGTAGCCACCCACGGCCATTGCTTCGATGGCATGGCGAGTGCCGTGCTTTTTTCGCGGCTACTTCGGCACATCGAAGGCCCCTCGGTCGAGCTCAGCTACAGAGCGTGCGGCTACGGCCCTGGGCAACACAAACCCGACGCTTCGATGCTCAGTGGCGAAATCAACGCCATCCTCGACTACCGCTACTTCGCCGGACCGTCGCTCACTTGGTATTTCGATCACCACAAGACGGCCTTTTTGACCGAAGAGGATCACGCGCATTTTCACGAGCGAATCGATAGCGGCCGTTTCTTTTTCGACGCTGGCTACACCTCCTGCACGAAGCTCATCGCCGACATCGGACGAGAGCACTTCGATCTCGAGACCGCGGGCCTCGAGGAGCTGATCGATTGGGCCGATCTCGTGGACTCTGCCGCTTTCGCGAGCGCGGAAGAAGCGATCGATCGAAAAAACCCCATCATGCGTATGGTCAGCGTGGTGGAGCAGCACGGCCATGGGCGATTCCTCGAGCAACTCGTGGCCGACCTCGACGAGAAACCGCTGAGAGAGATCGCCGCATCGGACCTCATCGAGTCTCGCTTCAAGCCGCTCGGGAAGAAGCACGCGAGATTCATCGAGAGGGTGCGTGAATGCGCCGTCGAGAGAGGACGGGTGGTGTACGTCGACATGACCGACGCCGTCGCAGAAACCGTCGGCAAATTCGTGACCTACGCGCTTTATCCGAAGAGCACGTACTCGGTCATCGTCGGCCGCATGTCGAGCGGCGCGAAGATTTCGGTTGGGTACAATCCGTGGTCGGGTCACCCGCTCGACACGGACATCAGCGCCATTTGCAAGCGCTACGGCGGCGGCGGCCACGCCGCCGTCGGGGGAATCGCCTACCCGCTCAAAGAGCTCGAAAAAGCCATCAGCGTTGCCGACGGAATCGCCCGGGAGCTCGGGGGTTGAGCCACTCGCGCTGGCGCCGCCCAGATGGTCGGCGCCCGCTCGTTCTCGGCCATCGCGGAGCGCGCTCCCGAGCACCAGAAAACACGATGGCGGCGTTTCGTTGCGCCCTCCACGATGGTGCCGACGGCGTCGAGCTCGACGTGCGCCTCGACAGCGCTGGAGAGGTCATCGTGCTACACGACGCGACCCTCGAACGAGTGACCGGTGGCGCCGATTCTCGTGGGGCCGAGAGCCTCGACCGCCGGGCGCTCGACGCCATCGACGTCGGCGAAGGTGAACGTGTGCCACGGCTGACGACCGTTCTGTCTTGGGCTCGCGAAGTCCGCACGCGAATCAACGTCGAAATCAAGAGCGACGTTTCGCACCCGGTACGGTTGACCCGCCGCGTGGCGGCGCTCGTCGGGGGCATGCCCCACGCCGAACGGCACGTCTTGATTTCCTCCTTCGACGCACGACTCGTCGCACTCCACCGACGGCTCGTGCCGAAGGTTCCCGTGGGCTGGCTCGTGCACCGATCGCAACGCGTGCTCAAGACCGCGCCGGGCCATCGTTGGCTCGGCGCGACCGCCGTTCACCCAGAGCGCCTGTTGTGCACACCGGACCAGGTTCGCCGGTGGAAGAGCTCCGGCGCGATGGTCAACGTTTGGACCGTCAACGACCCCACCGAAGCCCGCGATCTCGCCGCCCTCGGCGTCGATTCGCTCATCAGCGACGACCCTTCGTTGGTGCTCGACGCCCTCGATTAGAAATCTCTTCGCTCGAGCGGTTCACGGGCTCAGCCGACCACCCCTAGTCTTCGAGCTCTGCGCGGGACGAACGCTTCGTCTCGTGTCGGCGATGGCGCTCAGGATCTCTTGGAGCACCGACGCCGCCGCGAGGGCCGTGATGCCGGCATGGTCGTACGCCGGGACCATCTCCACGACGTCGAAGCCGACGATTTCGGCGCCGACCATCGAGCGAAGGATTTGCTGTAGCTCCCAGGTGCTCATGCCGCCGGCGGAGGGGAAGCTCACTCCGGGTGCGTACGCGGGATCGAGCGCGGACAGGTCGACGCTCAAGTAAACGGGCCCGTGGCGAACCAGCTTCCGCACCTCGCTGATGACCGAGTAGAGGTCCCACTTGACCGAGTCGACGTCGACGACCTCGAAGCCTTTGGCCAAGGAGAACGCTGGCTCCTCGTGCGTCGTGTAGGGTCCGCGCACGCCAATCTGCATGACTCGATCCGCGCGGATGAGTCGTTCTTCGAGCGCCACCCGAATCGCGCTTCCGTGGTGAATGTCGGTGCCCCACGCCGGTGGAGACGTGTTGCAATGTGAATCGATGTGGATCAGGCCCGCGCTCTTGAGCTTGGCTCGCGCCACGCCCCGGAGCGCACCCAGGGTGATCGTCTGATCCCCCCCGACGAAGCCGCCGATGATGCCGCCACGCGCCAACTGTTCGGCTCGGGAGCTCACCGCCGACAGCGCGTGGCTCATGTCGTGCGGCGACATGAGAATGTCTCCACCATCGGCGATGCGCAGCTCGTCGTAGATGTCGATGCCGAGGGCCGCAGAGAATCGTTTGCCGAGCGCAGACGCTTCGCGCACGGCTCGGGGCCCGAATCTGGCGCCGGGGCGGTAACACGTGCCACCGTCGTAGGGACAGCCGACGAGCACTACGTCCACGGACGACGCGCGCGGGTCGTGGATCGGCAGCCGCAGAAACGTCGGGATGCCCCCGAAACGCGGCATCTCTGCGGATGACTGGGGCTGGAACCCACCAGCGCCTCGTTTCGAGGACGGTTTGGCTTCGACGCGCTCGCCCTTGTCCGACTTGGGCTTGGGCGCGACGCGGGAAACCTTCTTCGTCTTCTTCTTGCGAGTCTTTTTGGCCGCCATCGCTGCTCACTCGATCGAGGAGCCGAGAGGATACTAGAATCTTGCGATCAACGTGCGGGCACCGCGCGACATTCCGACCGGCGAACTTCGACGCCGCCCGGAATGTTCTGGCGGAACGTCTCCACGTCGAGCGGGGGATTGTGAAACACCTTGTCGTGGCGGAAAATCACGTCGCGGCCGACTTCGGGCATTTCGATGCGCATCCGTCTCGGGATCTCCGCCGAGCATTCGGGGCCGCTCGGCGGCGGAGGCGCGTCGAAGTCGTCCTCGTCCTCGTCGACCACGGCCCGCGAAGCCGTGCGGTGGTCGGTGAGCTCGGCGCGATAGTGGCGATATCCGTGCTGGACCACCTCGACCTCGGTCACTCGGACGCGCTGTTCCGCCCAGGGTTTGCTCCAATCTTTCGGGTGGGGCTCGAGCGAGATCTTCTGTTCGGCGCCATGCCGGCTCGCGATCCTGACGACGTAGCGGCCCTTTTCCCACGCGATGGCGGCGCCACCAGGTTCGTGCTTCAAGACCGGCGCCTCTCCGGTGAGCAGCTGAACGAGCACGTGCGGCGGTACGGGAACACCCGTGAAGCGAGCGACGTTGCATTGGCTCGCCGGGCCGTGCAGAAATTGCTTGTTCTTGAGGTCGAAGAGCGCGAAAGCCTCGCCGTCGGAAGTCAAGGTCGAGAGAGTGATTCCGAACGGGCTGAAGACATCGAACCGGAGTTGCTCCGGCCGCATCACGATGAAAAGCACGTTTCCCCTGAGACGTCCCTCGTCACCAAAGTAGTCGACCTTGCCATCGCTCTGAATGCCACGACTGCACGAGAACGTCTCGTGCATGCGATCGAGGGCGGCATCCCCCGTGGGGAACTGCGACGGCGGCGGGTTCCGGTAGCAGCCGCACAGAAGCGCGACGGCAGCAACGACTGACGACGCCAGGCGCATCAGCCGGAACGCAGGGACTCCATGAGATCGGCGTCGATGACTGGCAAGAGAACGCTCGTTCGGTTGACGGCGACTCCGTGCTCCTCGCAAAGGGCGGCGAGTGTCGCACCGTCGAGGAGGGTGACTGGAGCGGCGCCGCTCGCGTTAGCTTCCTCGCGAGCGCCGCTGAGGACCTGGCCGGCGGTGGCGATGCAGCCTGCCACGGCGCCATCGTAGTGGTGAAGAGCGCCCCGAAGCTCGGTAACTCTTTCCCGACCGACGTCTCGCGAGTCTCGACGAATGAGAATCGCCGTTCGCACTTCGTGCGCCGGCCCCCCCATGAGGGCGGACAAGTGAAGCTCCGCGCCGTGCGCCCCGGGGCGTTTGAGCACCTTGACGTCGCGCATGTGAAGACGCTCGAGCAAGAGCAGAACGAGCTCACCGAACGCGCGAACCGGAAGATCCTGAAAGCGCTTGACCAGCTGCCGACGGACCAGCTCGCGGTACTTGTGCGCGCTCGAGACGATCTGGCGCTCCAACGAGAGCGCTTCGCCATCCAGCAGGCCATCGCTCAGGCCGACCCGACCTCCGACCACGCGAAATCGAGGTCGTTCCCCTCGGGCGTCGCGACGCAAGTTGTCGGCGCGCACGGCGGCGCCGATGAGCGCCTGTACGGACTGCGGATCTCCCGAAACACGGCCGCGCCGCGAAGCCTGGTCCGCGACTTGGCGCAAGCCCGAGAGCTGACCACGGCGGTCGAGGAGGCCGACGATGGCGTCGGCCAGGTTCGGACCCGCCAGGGATTCGAGCGGCGGACCTCCGGCATCGCGATTGTCGCGATCGCGATCGCGATCGCGGTCACGGTCCCGTCCGTCACGACCGTTGTCCCGTCCGTCACGACCGTTGTCCCGTCCGTCACGACCGTTGTCCCGTCCGTCACGACCGTTGTCCCGTCCGTCACGACCGTTGTCCCGACCGTCACGACCGTCACGACTGTCACGACTGTCACGACTGTCACGACTGCTTTCGCGACCTTCGCGCTGCACGTCGGCACCGAGCTCCGTTGGCGCCTCCGAAACCGTGTAGGACGGAAGCTCGTCTCCCCCGCCCCCGGAACGACCGCTGCCACCGCGGCGGCGTCGCCGTCGCCGTCGCCGACTTCCGTCGCCGCGGTCCTCGGTGTCCTCGTCGCCATCGTCGTCCGAGCCACCGAGAATCGGCTCGTCGTCGTCGTCTTCAGCCTCGAAGATCGCCGTCGCGCTCGCGGCAATCTCTGCACGTTTCTTTTCGTGCTCGTCGAGCTCCGGCTCGGGCTCGTCGGGATCGGGTTGGCTGCTTTCCGCAGCGGCGCCATTGCTCTCGGCCGCCGGGATCGCTTCCGGCTCGCCTTCTTTCTCGGCCTCGCTCTTCGCGATGCGCTCGAGGGCAGGCGTGCGATCCTTCAGCCCCTTCTCGATGGTCTTCTTGTCCCAATCCTTGAGAGCAAAAACCCCGGGTTTGACGCGGACGAGCGCTCCCTCCTTCTCACCCTTCTGGACGACCGCCGCGAGGCGCGCACCCATGGTGACCTCGGGGCTCTTGCCCACGTGGCTGAGGAGATTCTTCTCGATCGCTACGTCAGTAATTTCCTTGTAATGCAGTGGCTTGCCGACAAGGCGCAACACCTGCGCCGCCGCTTCTGTGAACGTCATGGAAACTCGTCTTTCGGGTAACGGAGAACATGGTTTTTGTTTGTTCTCTCTTTCGATAAGGCGTGGACCGGGGAAGCTCGTTTGGTCGGGCTCCCGCCTTCGGCAGAACGCCTGCGTGCCGGGACGAATAACACGCCACGGCAGCGAGTCCAATCGACCCGAGCCATCACCCGCCGGGGGGCTCGAAAACGAGCCGATTGCAACCGATCGCGGTGGCGAATCGATAAGCGCAGCGGACCGAGCAGAGGCCGGAGGTCTTATACTCGGAGTCCGTGACCTCGGAGGAAATGCTCGACGAGCTTTTTGCCGTCGCACGGCGACTCGGCATTCGCGTTCGCGTCGAGCCGTTCGACACCGAGCCGGTCCGCTCGGGCGGACTTTGTCGAATCCACGGTCGCGACCTGGTCATCCTCGACGAACGGGGGAGCGTCCCGGACCAGGTCGGCGCCCTGGCCGAAGCGCTGGCGGGACTCGAAGTCGAGACGGTGCACACGCTCCCACGCGTTCGCGCCCTTCTCGATCGCCACAAGTCGTTGCCGCCCCGAGACTGACGCCGACATCATGCGAATGCGCGTGCTGCGCGAATTCCCTTTGCGACTCTCGAGACGCGACACTCGTGATCTGTCTCAAAAGTAACCATCGTAACCGCCGACGGCCCCCCGGGTGAGGGCCCCCAGCGGTTACGGGTCGCTACTTCTCTAGACAGACCCTTCCCCTGTTTTCCTTGCGGTGCTTCGCACCGCGAGTGCCGCGTCTCTCGCCGAAATCCCGAGCTGTGCGAGAATACGCGCCGCGCGATTTCCCTTCGCGACTTTCGAGACGCGACACTAGGCTCAGAGCGTGAAGATCACCGAGGCGATGGCGCTCGGCCCGCTAACGAACATCCGAGCGGGCGGTAGCGCGGCGAAATTCTTCGAGGCGAGCTCCGAAGACGAGCTCGTCGACGCCCTCGGATGGGCGGAGCGTCACCGTGAAAAGTCGCTCATCCTCGGCGGCGGCAGCAACCTCGTCGTGAGCGATCGAGGCGTCGACGGCCTAGTCATCAAGTTGAGCTCCCGCGGAGTCGACGTGCAGCCCCACGATACCGGCGTAGAAGTGACGGCCAGTGCCGGCGAACCGTGGGACGATCTCGTGGCGCTTTCGGTGGAGAACGGTTGGTCCGGGCTCGAGTGCCTGAGTGGGATCCCGGGACTCGTCGGTGCATCGCCCATCCAAAACGTCGGCGCCTACGGTCAAGACGTCAGCGAGACGATCAAGGCGGTGCGGGCCTACGATCGCGCCCAACGTGCGGTGGTCGAGCTCGGAGCCGAAGCGTGCCGATTCTCGTATCGCGACAGTCTGTTCAAGAGCCTCGAACCGAACAGATACGTCGTCACCGCCGTCACGTTCATCCTCAAAACGCGAACGGCCGTCACGGTGAGCCACCCCGACGTCCAGACACATCTGAATGCGCTCGGCATCGAAAGACCCACACTGCAATCCGTCCGCGACGCCGTTCTCGCAGTCAGAAAGCGCAAATCGATGGTCCTCGACCCGCTCGACCCGGACGCGAGAAGCTGTGGGTCCTTTTTTGTCAACCCCATCGTCGACGGAACCCTGCTCGAGGCAATCGTGAAACGACTCGACGGCGAGTCCATGCCCCGGTGGCCGGTCGGAGCCCGAACGAAGCTGAGTGCAGCATGGCTCATTCAGGCGGCGGGTTTTTCGTTGGGCGAACGTCGGGGCTCCGCAGGCCTGTCGAAAAAACACGCGTTGGCCATCGTCGCCCATGGCGAGGCCACCGCCACCGACGTCGTCGCGCTCGCCCGGGAGATCCGCACCGGTGTCGAAGAGAAATTCGGCGTGCGGCTGGTGCCGGAGCCCAGATTCTGGGGTTTCGAGGAGCTCGACGACGGACTTCCGGAAGGCGACTGAAGGACGGCTCAAGCCTCGCCGACGCTCGAGTACACCGCGGCGATCGCGTCATCGAGCTTCTCGACTGCCGTGCCGCCGGCCTGAGCCATGTCGGGTCGCCCGCCTCCGGTGCCGCCGACAATTTCCGCCACGCCCTTGATGAGACGCCCCGCTTGGAAGCGGTCCGTGAGTCCCTTCGACACGGTGAGCACGAGCTGCGCCTTGCCATCGACCGACGACCCGACCAACACCACACTCTCACCGAGCTTGTCCCGAAGCTGCTCGGCGAGCTCGCGCATGGCCGAGCGATCGCCGACCTCGGTGCGGACGCCGAGCACTTTGACGCCAGCCACGTCTTTGGCGCGCTCCAGCATGTCCCCCATGCCACCGCCGCCCCCACCGGTCATGAGCTTGCGCTGAAGCTCGGTCACCTGCTTCTGCAGAGCTTTTTGCTCGGCGACCATCTTCTCGATCTTCGACGAGAGATCCATGCCGCCGGTTTTCGCCATCTCGGACGCGCGAGACAATTGCCCCTCGAGCCCCCGGACATACGCGAGCGATCCCTCCCCAGTGGTCGCGATGATGCGCCGGACCCCGGCGGCAACGCCCTCGTCACTGAGGATCTTGAACAGCCCGATGTCCCCCGTCGCCCGGGCGTGAGTGCCGCCGCACAACTCCACGGAATCCGGGGTGATGGTCAGCATCCGGACCACGTCACCGTACTTCTCCTCGAAGATCATCATCGCACCGCGCTTCTGAGCGGCATCGATGCTGAGGACCTCCGTCTGAATCGGCGCGTTCGAGAGCACCCGCTCGTTCACGAGTCGTTCGATCTCAGCCACCTGCTCGGCGCCGAGAGGCGCCGTATGGGTGTAGTCGAACCGTAGACGGTCGGCAGCAACGAGTGAGCCTTTCTGCTGCGCGTGCTCACCCACCACCTTTCTCAGGGCGAAGTGCAAGAGATGAGTGGCGGAATGGTTTCGGCGCGTCCGCTCCCGTCGCCCGACGTCGATGTGCAAGTCGACGCGGTCGCCGACCTTCACGTGCCCTTTTTCAACGGTGCCCCGGTGAACGACGAGACCGTTGACCGGACGTTGTGCGTCGGTCACGAGCACCCGTCCGCTCGACGCTTCGATGTCACCCGCGTCCCCCGCCTGCCCTCCCGCCTCTCCGTAGAAGGGCGTCTGCTCGACGACGATCTCCACCGCATCCCCTTCTGCGGCCTGCTCGGCGAGCGCACCCTCGACGATGATGGCGACGATCTTCGAACGGCCCTGATTCTTTTCGTAGCCCGTGAACGTCACGACACTCCCGCGCACTTTGCCTAGGGCTTCGCGATACACTTGCTCGACGGCCTTCGAATCGCTCTTGAAGCGACTCTTGTTCCGAGCTTCCTCCCGCGCCTTGTCGTAAGCCGCTCGATCGATCGAGTAGCCGCGCTCCGCGCAGATGACTTCGGTCAAGTCGTCTGGAAACCCGTAGGTATCGTAGAGTTCGAACACGTCCGCCCCCGGCAACAACTTGGAGTCGAGACGCGACAACCGCTCTTCGATCAGACCGAGTCCTCGTTCGAGCGTTTCGCGGAAACGCTCCTCCTCGGCTTCGACGACCGAGGAGATGAGATCCTTGCGCTCGACGAGCTGCGTGTAGTGCTCGCCCATCTCGGACCCGACCTCGAGAGCCACCTCGTGGAGGAAACCGCGCTGGATCCCCAAGCGATGACCATGGCGCACTGCACGACGAATGATGCGACGGAGCACGTACTCCCGTTTCGTGCGTCCGGGCACGACGTTCTCCGACACCAGGAACGCCGCGAGGCGTGCGTGGTCCGCGATGACGCGCATCGAAACGTCGTCTGGGCTCATCGTGCCGCCGTACTTCTTGCCGCTCAGCGCCGCAGCACGCTCGACGAGCGCACGCATGACGTCGGTATCGTAATTGTTCAACTTGCCCTGCATGACGCAGGCGAGTCGCTCGAGGCCTGCCCCAGTGTCGATACTGGGTGCCGGGAGCGGTTCGAGCACGGTTTTGCCGCCCACTTGGCTCTGCTCGAACTGCATGAAGACGAGATTCCAGATCTCCATCCAACCTTGGCCGTCGGCAGTCTGCTCCGCGCCAAAGGTGGAGAAATCCGCCGCGCCGCCGTTGAAAATGTGGATCTCGCTGCACGGACCGCAGGGGCCCGAATCGCCCATCTGCCAAAAGTTCTCGTTCTTGCCGCACCCAATGATGCGCTCGTCGCTGAAACCAGTCACCTTCTTCCAGAGGTCACGGGCCTCGATGTCGGCCGGGACGCCCTCTTCTCCAGCGAAGTAGGTACAAACGAGGTTCTCCGTCGGCATGTCGAGGGTCTTGCTCAGAAACTCCCAAGCAAAAACGATGGCTTCTTCCTTGAAGTAGTCGCCGAAACTGAAGTTGCCGAGCATCTCGAAGAACGTGTGATGCCGCGGTGACGGCCCGACAGCTTCGAGGTCGTTGTGCTTTCCAGAAATGCGAATGCACTTTTGGCTCGACGTCGCGCGCTTGTACGGGCGCTGCTCCCTACCGGTGAAGACGTCTTTGAACTGCACCATGCCGGCGTTGGCGAACATCAGGCTGGCGTCGTTCGGCGGGATTAGTGGACCACTTTTCACCACTTCGTGGTCCTTGCCCGCGAAGAAGTCGGTAAACGCCTTCCGAATCTGGTTGCTCGTCGACGACATGTTGCGAACCGGGCTTCTAGCACGGCACGGCGCGTGGTGAACGTGCTCTAATCGGGCTTCGACCATGGAGGTCATCGAAGCCGCTGCTCGCGATCGCGACCTCGGACGCGTGCAAATTTCGGTGCGACTAGGCGGGAGGGTCGAGCCGGCAACGGGGCACAACCAGCGCACGGCGCTGTTGCTCACCGACCGTGGGCTTTTCGTCGTTGCTGCCGACGCGGCAGGAAAGCAAGCCGTCATCGATCTCACGACCGAGCCCGGCCTGCGGTACGAAACCGGGGCGTGGCGCGACCATCTCGAGGTAGCTGGTCACCGACTCACCATTCCACGCGGAAAGGCGCGCGCGGTTGCCCAGGCGTTGGCCCTCGGCCGACTCCGACGGCCCGGCACCGCGCCAGTCGTGCTGCGGGTCGGAAGGTTCCTCGAACCCATGACAAGCACCGACGAGGCGTTCGTCGCAGGCTACCTTCGCGGCAAAGAACGACTGCTCGCCTGGCTCGTGAGCAAGACCGAAACGCCAATCGAGTCCTCAGTGCTCGCCGACGCCACGGGCGCTTGGCGATACGCGTTGACCGACAAACGCTCGATGCTCGTGGCGATCTCCGCCGTGGGGGACGTTCGCACCGAAGAGCTGGAGGCTGGACGGCTCTGGACCCGAAAAGGACGACGACGGACCGTGCGGAGCGCGAGCGGCGTGCAATGGGAGCCGTCGCGCAAGAACGCAGCGCTGTTCGACGAGCTCGGCCGGGCTGCCGAGCTCGACGGCGCAGAGCGAGTGCTCGAAATCGCTCGGCTCAATTGGCTCTCCCGAGAACGATCCGAGGGGGCCCAGAGTTTCTGTCGGTGGTTGATCGACGACGCGCGACGAGGCGGCCACCCCACAGCCACCCTCACGGCGTTTCTGATAAGTGAAGCGCTCGAAGAGCCCGACCCCGCGAAGCCCGACATCACGGCTGCCCTCGGCGCGCTCGCCGTGCGTGGCGGGAGGGACATGAACCGCGAGATCGTCGCCGATCTATGGTCCAACTGGGGGTTTCGGCTCGAACCAGGCTTCTCGCTCCTTCGGAAGATGCGAGAGGCCAGCTGTGAGCCGTGGGCGGCCGAGCTTCATCGACGGCTCAACCGCGAGAACGACTCGAAGAAGAGTGGTCTCGTCGACTCTGCCCGAGCCGACCTCGATCTAGCGGAGCACTTGCTGGCGGTCGGCGACGCTCACCGAGCAGCGTCGCTCCTCGCATCGCGCATGAGTGCTCTTCCACGCGAGGGGTTGGAGGATCTTCTTCCCCCGGAAGACGCGGACCTCACGGTCGGGGCGAGCAGCGATCTTCGGAAGGTTCGCATCCAACTCCACGAGCTGCTCGCGCGGGCGCGCGGCCGCGACGGGAGCGATGATCCCGAGACCTGCGCGGAGCTGGCAGCACTCGAGCCGCTGGTGGAGAGTCGAATTCGTGCAGTCGCTGCGATCGCCAAAGGTAGCCTACGAGAGCGAGCCGAAGACGTGCTCGACGTCGTGTTCACCGCCGGAGGGCTGAGTCGAGACATCGACGATGCCGCGGAAACCGAAGCGCAACCGCTCGACGACGCCTTGCTCGAAGGCCTGGTGCGGCATCCGCTGGCACTCGAGGGACATCCGCTCGGCTGGCTTCAGTCGATGCTCGCCACCGTCGAGATCCCGCCCTACGGAATGCTTCGGGACTACTGCGAGCGCCTCGACAACCGAAGCCGAGCCAAACATTCGCTCGATCGCGCCGCGCGCGTGCTCGGGGTTTCCGGGCTCACCGGGTACGTTTCACGGGGGCAGAAGGAGGTCGGGTTGCGCAGCTACGAAGCCACCCCTCCGTTTGCACTCATCGGCGGTCGTCACCTCGACCCCGAGTCCGACCTGGTGCTGGGGCCGCGGGAGCTGGATTTCGCGGTCGGCGCCGAAGTGGCTCATCTCAAGTTCGGGCACTCGAGAGTCACGTCGCGCGACGTCTGGGCCGGAGCTTGGGACAAGAGCCGCCAGGGCATCGACATCGCGCTCACCGTGCTCCCGGCGCTCAAGGGTTGGCGCGCGGCGGACCGTCTGCTCGGCCGCGTGCGCGACCCCGCCGTTCGGAAGTTCATGAGAGGAGCGGCGGTAGCGAGCGATGCGGTGAGGAAATCCATCGACGAATCGATTCCCATCTCGGAAGTAGACCCCTCGGCGATTTCGCTTCGAAACGAAGACATCGTCGCCGCACACCGAGTGATGCAGCTCACGGCGGACCGCGCAGGGCTGCTCGTCTGCGGGGATCTCGCGGCCGCAGCCCGCGCGATGCTGCTCGTTCGACCCGAGTACGCCACCGAGATGGCGACTCTGCAGCGTGACTCGCTCGCCTCGGTACTCAAGCGGCGCGCCGACGACGGACACATCGCCTACCTCGACCTGGCGCTTCGAATCAGCGCGCTCACGGCCTTCTACCTATCGAGGGAGTGGCTCGAGCTCGTCGCAGCGCTCCGGGGAGAATCAGAGCGGCTCACCTGAGCACGTAGGGCGGCACCTGGCGCGCGCGGACGGCTGCAACCGCGTCCTCGAGGGAGGAGTCTTCGCGCAGGCACTCCCAGCAATCGCCTTTTTTGCGCTCTCCGCACCCGGTCTTGTCGAGCAGTGGCATCAACACCCTGAGAGAGCGCGCGTCTCCCTTGAGCGTAGTGCGCGGCAGCAGATCTTTGATGTCCTGGCACGTTTCGGAGTCGCGGAGATCGAGCACGATGTTCAAAGCGGGCGACGCTTGCTTGCGCAACTCTGCGCTGTACACGAGCTCCTTGGCGAGTTGAGTGGTCGGAGTCTTCGCCCGAGTCGCCACCCAAACGTCGTACAAGATGTCCGCGCCGGCCGGCCCGAGTCGCTTCGCCGCAAGCGCGACCGCGTCGCTGGCGCCGTCTTTCGAGCGCGCCGCCTCCCGCACGTGGATGAGCAGCGACTGATCTTTGGCGAGTGCGGCGTCGAGGTCGATCGCCCGATCGTAGGCGGCAATCGCCTGCACCTTTTTCTTCGTTTTCATGTAGCCGCGTCCGAGGGCGAGCCACATCCCCGCCGAACGCTTGTCTTCGGGCAGCGCTTCGAGCGTCGCTATCGCATCTTCATCGCCCGTCGCCGCGCGGGCGGCCATCGCCTCGTCCTTCGGATCGACCATGACGTTGGCCGGCGGTGCCGGTTCCACGCCGTCGGCCTCGGGTCCGGGGGGAGACGTCGTGCTGGTCGGTTGGGCCTGCTTTTGCACCGTCAGCACGGCGAAGGTCGTTGCGGTCGCGGCCACCGCGATCAGCGAGAGTCCCCCGAGCACGAGTGCCCAAACCGGAACGTTCACCTTACCGACGTGCAACGACCGCGACGCCGTCGCTCGAGCGAGCACCGCCTGCTCGTCCTCCATGACCCGCTCGGTGTAGGACTCGAGCATCTGGCGGGCCTCGTCGGGAGCATCTGGAAGCGGCGGCCCGCCGAGGCGGTCGAGGATGGCAGCCAAAGTCATGGCGACCCTTTCGGCGGGCTGCGGACGCGCGTCTGGGTCCTTCGCGAGCAACTGCATGGTGAGCTCGCTGAGCTCGGAGTCGACCCACCCCGGCAGCGGCGCTGGGGTGTCGTCGATTTGCATGCTGAGCACGCGCACCATGTCGTCGTCGTCGAAAGGTACCGTGCCGACGAGCATCTCGTAGAGCAGTGTTCCGACGGTGTAGAGGTCTGCGCGATGGTCGACCGCGCGCCCTGCGGCCTGCTCCGGCGCCATGTATTGCGGCGTGCCGAAGACCGTACCGATTTTTGTCAGCTGCTCGCTCCCGCTCTCGCCCATCTGGACTTTCGCGATCCCGAAATCGAGCACCTTGACGATTTCGGGCTCGCCCGGGCGATCGAGCAACATCACATTCTCGGGTTTGAGATCGCGGTGCACGATCTCCGCGGCGTGCGCCGCAGTCAGCGCCTCGCATACCTGCTGCGCGATGTGGATGGCCTTGTTCAGCGGCACCGGCCCGCGGTTGAGCAGATCAGCGAGATCGATGCCCTCGACGTATTCGAGAACGAGATAGAACGACCCGTCGTCCAGCCGCCCGAAATCCGTTGCCTTCGCTACGTTCGGGTGCTCGATGCGCCCGGCAGCAACCGCTTCTCGCTCGAAGCGCTGGACCACCTCGGGGTGCGTCATCATTTCGCGGTGCAGAACCTTGACCGCGACCGGCTTGCGCATGTGGATGTGCTCGGCGCGATACACGGCCCCCATTCCGCCGATCCCGATCTTCGACACGATGCGAAATCGATCGGCGAGGATCGTCCCGACCAGAGGGTCGTTCGGCGGCCCGACATCGACGATGTCGAGCTCCTCCAGATCCGGCGCCGTTTCGACACGCCCGCGGCTCGCGTCGGCGCCTCCGGGCGGTGGTTCTTGGCTCAAGCGAACACTCCTGGACCTGAGCGAGACACGTGCCGGTGGAGGGGCCCGGGGTCAAGACCGACTCCTCGAATCGAGAAACGAGGCCGAATCAATGCTCGGACCCCATCAGGCGCGCGATCCCCAACACGATTCCCCAGAGCATGAGTGGGCCGGCCAGCCAAAAGGGACGAACGGGGCCCAGGGCGAGCCGTTCCTGCATGACCTCCGCGTAGGCAAAAGCACCCGCCATGATGACGACGGCGACCAGGACGAGCATGACCGGAGTCCTGAGCTTGTCCTTGATGCTGCTGGTCTCGAACGGTGACACGAATGGTGGCGGCGCGTCGGCGTTTCGCGCCCGTGACATCGGCGCCGGTGCCGGGGAAACCCCGATCCCGTCGAGCTCCACCTGCGTGGGGACCGCATTCGCCTGACTACCGCTGAAGTCGTCGTCCGGGTCTTCGAACATGTTGGCGCCCATGAACGGCACGGGCGCCGACGGCTTGCCTGCTGCCGACATTCGGCCCGGGTCTGCACCGCGCGATACCGTGATGTGCTGGGGCGCCGGTTGCTTCTCCGGTTTCGAACGTGGCGCGGGAGCACCAATGTCGAGGTCAGGTACGATGGGTGCTGGCGGAGCGGCGGGTTGCACTGTCGCCTCTGGGGTGGAGACCGTCGCCTGATTGCGCGCGTTGGCCGCGTCGGTGTCCGCGAGCGGGCTGGGAGGGACGGAGCCGAGGTTGAAACCCGGCACGCCCACCACATCCCCTTCGGGGATCGAGCTACCAGCTTCGATCCGAGGATCGTGCCGGGCGCGCGCCACCTGGGTCGAACTCAAACCGAGCGCCGCCTCGAGCTCGCCCCAAAACGTCCTGACATCGTGGTATCGATTTTTTGGATCGACCGCGAGCGCGCGCAAGAACACGCGCTCGACCGCGTCGTCGGTCTCGACGCCCTCGGCTCGCGGTGTCGGTCGCAGAGTTTCGTCCACCGCCGACCCCATGATGGCGACGGAGTCGCCCTCGAAAGGCGCGTGTCCACACACCGCTTCGACCACGGTGATGGCGAAACCCCACACGTCCGTCCATGGTCCCGTTTGTCCGTAGCGCTTCGGAAGCCATTGCTCGGGGGCGCCGTAGGCGGGGGTGAATGCCGAGAGCTCATCGACCTGGGAGCTCTGCTTGCCGACGATTTGGGTGGCGGCGCTCTTCACCTTGCCGATGCCGAAATCGAGAATCTTGGCGACCTCTTCTCCGTGCACGTCGGCGATGAGAATGTTTTCTGGCTTGAGATCTCGATGCAGAATCGAGGTCTCCCCCTCCGGGCCCGGAAAGTGATGAGCTCGATCCAGCGCGTGCGCGACGGGCGTGAGCAGCCGCACGACCTTCTTTAGTGGCATGGGACGGAGTCGGTCCGCTCGGCGATCCTCGAGAATCTTGTCGAGCGTCTTCCCGTCGAGCCACTCGAGCGCGATGAACGGGGCGAAAGCTCCGGTGTCGGTTTCGAGTACGCCGACGTGCAGCGGCCTCACGACCGTCGGGATCGACGCCGAGAGGCGAAACAGGAGCTCCGCCTCTTCCCGAAAACGCTCGAGAAACTCCGCTTGATGCGCCTGCGACAGCTGCCCGGGGACCTTTAGGCACTTGAGCGCGACCGGGGCACGAAACGCCTTGTGATCGGCCTTGTAAACGACGGCAAAGCCACCTTCGGCCACCACCTGCTCCACGTGGTAGGCCCCAGCCTGCATCGTGCCGACGATGCGAAAGAGGTCATCCACCATCCGGACGAGCGTCGCCTCAATCTCACTGGGGCGGAACCGCTCGACAGGCCGATTTACGTCTCGGAAGGCTTGGATCCCTTGGCCCGCGCGACGCCGTGGCGGCCAGCCCCACCAGCAAAGGTCTCGGCACCTCGACTCGCCTCCTCGAGCACGCCGAGACCGCGCTCGGCTTCGAGCTCGAGACCCCGAGCAATGGGATCGCCCAATCCTTCGTACATCGACGTGCGGTCCGCCAGGACGCATTGCCACGGAAACGATGCGATTTCCTTGGCGAGCTGCACGGTGGTTGCGAGCGCCTGGCCGGCCGGTACGACGCGGTTGACGAGTCCGATTCGCTCGGCCTCGACCGCATCGATTGTCCGACCGCTGAGAACGAGGTCGAGCGCGCGACCCAATCCCACGACCAACGGCAGCCGTTGGGTGCCACCATCGATGAGGGGCACGCCCCACCGACGCTCGAGACAGCCGAAGTTCGCGGTATCGCCCGCGACTCGAATGTCGCACCACAGAGCGATCTCGAGCCCCCCGGCGACGCACCACCCGTCGACAGCCGCGATGGTGGGTTTTTTCGCGGTGAGGCGGGTGAAACCCATCGGCCCTTCCGCAGCCTTGGCATCATTGCTGAAGTCTTTGAGGTCCGCTCCGGCGCAGAACGATTCGCCGCCGGCGCCGGTTACGACGAGCACGCGCGCCTCAGCGTCGTCCTCGAATCGTAGATAGGCCTCGAGCAACGCCTTGGCGGTCGGACCGTTGACGGCATTTCGTCGCTCCGGCCGATTGATCGTCAAGATCCGAACTGCGTCGTCGACTTCGTAGTTCACGCTCATCGTGCGTCGATCCCCTCGTTCGCCAAGCGGTCCGCTTCCTGGTTGTTCTCGCGTCGCACATGCACGAGTCGCGTCATGGCGAATTGTCCGAGCAGTTTTCGTGCTTCGAGGAACAGCGGCTTGAGATTCGCGTTTCGCACCTTGTACACGCCTTTCAGCTGCCGAATCATCAACTCGGAGTCGGCGCGCACTTCGATGCGTGAAACTTTTTCCTCGAGGGCCATCTCGAGTCCGACTAGCAGCGCTCGATACTCGGCCACGTTGTTCGTCGTCTCGCCGAGGTACGCGCTCCGCTCACCGAGCACTTGGCCCTGGCCATCTTCGAGGCGGGCTCCCGCCCCGGCCGGTCCGGGATTGCCCCGTGCGGCCCCGTCGGTCCACAGGATCGAGTAGCGGTCGTCGTCCGGCGAGCTCACTTCGGACTCCAACTACCGTAACGGCTTGGTGCCGTCGAGCGCGCTCGGGTCGGAACGAAGACAGTCGGCTAGAAGGCCAGGAGTCGCGAATAGATCGCCTCGTAGGCCCGAGCCACGACTTTGGCCGAGAAGCGCTCGGCGATGGCGACCCGCTGCCGATCGACGACCTCACGCCGGTACCCCGAGTCTTGGGCTACGCGGATGACTGACGCGACAAACGCCTCTCGATCGTCGGCGCCCACTCGGACTGCGCCGTCGAGATCGCGGAGTGGCCCCCAGTCCCAAGTCACTACCGGCACACCGAGCGCCATCGACTCGAGCAAGGCGATGGGGAGGTCGACCTTGCCCGTCAGATCATCGACGGGGAACAGCACCGCCCGCGAAGTCGCCAACAGGGAGAGAAAGTCCGACGACTCAGCGACGAATCTCGTGTGCGTGGAATCGAGACGCGCTTCGAGCTCGCGCCGCACACGATGAGCCTCCTCGGTCTTCGCCCGATAGGCGAACACCACGACGGCATCCGGTAGCTCTCGCACGATGGCGCCGACGCTCGCCGCAACGACTTCGGCGCCGCGACTCGTTTCCAAATCGCCTGGGTAAACGAATATCGGTTGCTCGCCGGAAATCTCGAGCTCACCGCGAACACGGTCCTGCTCGGCCGCCGTGCGGACTCTGACCTCTCCGACGACCGGCGGGACGACCTCCACGGTGCAGTCCGGAGCGTGGGCGAGCACGCTTTGCCGTGTCCAGAGACTCTGGGCCACCACCACGTCGCCAAAGAGCAGCGTTTCGATCCCGCGAAAGCTCCGCGGAGGCGAAGCGATGGTTTGCACGACGGGGACACGACGGATCCGGCTGAGCGCTCGTCCGACGTGGCTCGAGGCACGGTTCGGCGCGAATACGAAATGCCACAAGTCCGCGCGCGAGCGAGTGAGCAGCCAGAGCGCAGCCCGGGCGTTCGCGACCATCGTCGGACTGAACGACCCGGCGTCGGCGTAGACCTGTTCGGTCTGCACGGCTTCGCGGGTGCTGGTGTTCTGGAGTCGAGGCGCCCCTTTCGTGGACATCACGATGGGTTGGCTCCGCTCGAGGTGTGTTGCCAAGTCACGCACCAAGCATTTCGTGCCGTCGCGGTAGGGCGGAGCGACGGGTTTCGAAACAAAGAGCACGCGCGGACGCACGCCGCACGTCATACGGGCTTAGGGCTACGTCTGGCTAGTTCCGTGACGAAGCCGCGGCGGGAGGTTACCGCTCAGAAGGCAGCCGCTCGAATCGCTTCGGGAGCTCGCCGCAGCGCGCTCGACACCGCGGCGGCGATGGCCTCGCGCCGGAGCTGCGCGAGCTTGCGTTTGTTCCGCGCACCCGCCGCGCTCGTGCTGGCCCGTGCCGTGCCGCTAACGGTCCCCTTGATGGCGTTGCCCGGCATCTTGTGCACGACGAACTCGACCTTGGCGCTGTAGACGACCTCGGAGCCCTCTTTGCTTCGGACGAGCTTGCGCAACTTCCCGGTGACCTTCACGACGGGGAGGCGGCGTTTGGTGCTCTGAGCCTTCGAGTCGACGCCGTCTTCGAGCACCTCGACTCCAGGGATCTCTCCGAGCTTCGAACGTGACGTCTGCTCGAAGTGCCAGACGAGTGTCTTCGAGCCCGTGGTGCCGTTACTCATCTGTCCCACTTCGATGAGGATCTTGGCCCCGCTCGGCTTCGAAGTGGTCTTCTTGGCATTCTTCTTCTCGAGCGCCTCGATGGTGCTCTTGATCTGCGAGCGAACGGCGGCGGACGAGTCCTTGAGATGTTTCTTCAGCGCTGGGATGGCGCGGGGGTCGCCCAGCATTTTCAGCGCGGCCGCCGCCGAAGCCCGAACGGCGGCGTTCGAGTCACCCAATGCCTGCTCGAGTGGCTCTCGAGCCGCGCTGGTCTTGCGTTTGCCGAGCTCGAGTGCGGCTTGCACCCTCACCCGAAAGTCAGCCCCATTCTCGAGACGGTCGACGAGTTGCTCGAGCGTAGAGCGCGCCGCCGCCGAGCCCGTCCAAAGGACAACGAGCAGGATCGCGAGGGCTCTGAAAACGCGGTTCACGATGGTCTAGCGGTCGAAGTGGCGACTCCGTGAACTGATCCTTCACGGGATGGGGCTTTCGAATCAAGCGCGAAACATGTCCTGTTTCACCCGACGGCCTCGATGGGTGATTGCCGGGCGCGTGAGCGATCCGGGTTTGACGGGACAAGCACACTTGTCGATGCACTTTTGCCCGGCAACGGGCGCCAAGCGGCAGCGCACACGCGACCCCAATGTCGGGTGGCGGCGCACACCTGCCCACAAAACGCCGTGCGTGCCTACTCGCTCAACAGGATGTCGACGGCCGCGACGATCTTTTCTTCGTCATCGCCCTTGCGGAATCCGGCGTGTACCAGTCGAACGATGCCGCTTCGGTCGACGATGTACGACGTCGGCATCGTCGGGGGGTCGTATTGCTTCGCTAGCGTTTTCTCTTCGTCCCACGCCAGAGCGAACTTGGCCCCGGTCTCCTGGCCGAAAGTCGCGATCCCTTCCGGCTCGTCGTCTTCGCT
>JAJDAH010000312.1 GCA_029261965.1 Polyangiaceae bacterium | reverse complement strand
GAGGGCGTAACATGTCGGGCTACCCGCCGCTCGGGTCCTCCGGCCACGGAAAGTCGGGCACCAAGAATCCGTCGATCACCCAGCGTCCGTCGCGCCGCGACCAGAGTTTTTCGTTTCGAAACCCCTCGGCGATGCGGAAGTAATCGTCCTGACTCATGCCGAGGTAGCCGCAGAACACGCGGATGTCGTCCCACGGTGTTTCGTCGCCGAGGTCGCGTAGGGCACGGACGGCGTCGGCGCGCGAAAGGCGACCATTTCTGATTTCCATCGAGAGCGTGTCCCAAGAACGCGTCACCCCGAACTTGTGCCACTTGAGGTGGTGGTGCACTCCGATCATGTCGTCGTCGATGTTGACGAAGTCGTAGTGCCCCACCCGAGGGCCCTCGGCTCGGGATTGGAACCCGGCAGCTTTGGCGACTCGGAGCGAGTTTTTGGGATCCCAACGAAAGTAGTGGCCGAGGAAGATCGCGCGAGTCGACGTGCTTTCTAGCTCGGTGTCGGACGGCAAGGTGAGCGGCGCGAGGTCGGTCGCGCTGAGCTCGTCGTCGACCCAATCTTCCGCGGTCGTGCCAGCGGTCACGCCGAAGCTCGCGAGCCAGGCGCGGTCGACACGGCTTCCCATCAAGCGATCGTCTTCGGTGCCGTATTCCCAGGCCGAGTTCTCCCCATACACGACCAATGGAATGCCTCGAGTCAGTGCCACTCGCACCGGGTACGAGTAGATGGCCATGTGGCTCACCAACCCGCTGATGCCGGTTTTTCGGAACGCTTTGTCGACGAACGCGCGTTCGACCCGTGGGTTGAGTCGAAAGTCGATGTGGTCGACTCCGATTTCGACCAGAGAGCGCAGGTTCTGCTCGCCGAGCGGCGAGCGCCCTGGATACGCGTAGGTCACGCAGAGCGGATGCAATCCGTGCTCGAGGCACGTCAAGACCTGCCAAAAACTGTCTTTGCCTCCGCTCACCGGAATTACGCAGTCGTAGGTGGTCGACTGGCGCCGTGTGTTCTCCGCGAGTCGTGCAAATTCCGACGCGCGTGCCTTCCAGTCGATGCGCGATCTCTGCGCCGCGTTGATGCACCCCTGGCAAACGCCGTCAGCGTTCAAGCTCACGCCCGGGCGAGTGTTCGGCAGGACGCAGCTCTGGCAGTACTCCACCGCGACCGCCACGGCGACTGCCACCTTCAGCCGACCTTTCGAGTGGAAACCGGGTCGAGTAGCGAGAGAAGTGAGGCTTCGACGTCGTCGGTCGACGGATGTCGGTTCGGGCGGGGGAGCGAGCGGGCGGCGCGTTTCTGCGCGACCAACGCTGCGTAGATCGACGCGGGGTCGTCCGCGAAGCGCGCCCACCCCGAATCGAGCTCGCTTCGGTAGACGTCCAAAGAGGCTTCGTCGATGAGCACGGTCGGGCAGCCGAGCGCCGTGGCCTCCTGCACGACCGTGGAGTTGTGAGTCAGGTGCGCGTCGGCCTCCCGG
This sequence comes from Polyangiaceae bacterium, assembly GCA_029261965.1. Lineage (GTDB taxonomy): Bacteria > Myxococcota_A > Polyangia > Polyangiales > Polyangiaceae > JAJDAH01. The sequence continues at coordinate 13,704 of JAJDAH010000312.1, read as the reverse complement.
AGCACGAGCGGCAACGGAAGGTCCGTCGGCACATCGATGTGTACCTGTGCCACGGCGTTTTCGAGACACCAGCGCCGGATCTCCTCCCGCTCTGTGCTCATCAACGGGTGCAACCTGAGCCACCAGGTCCAGTATCGGGGTGACTGCCGGAGCAGCTGCTTCAGGTTCTCTGACAACCCCGAGCTCCAGGTGAGGGACACGAGCACGTTGAGCTCGCGCCCTCGGGCGGCTCGTAGCTTCCGGGCGTAGGGCTCGTGGTCGGGGCGGTCCTCGCCCCAGAACGCGAGCCACGGGTGCCCGCCCACCATGGCTCGATGTTGCGGGACAGCCCAGTCCGAGACTGGTTTGGCGTCGGCGTCCGACCAACACCAGAAGTGGTCCGGCAAAGTGCCGTAGCCCTCGGCCGGAAATCGCGACCAACCCTCGTAAGCGGGGTTTTTGAGCGTTGCTCCGTGCTGGATGTCGACGGATGTGATGCCCCGGCGCCGGGCGGCCAAGCAAAAGGCCATGCCGACGAGATTGTAATAACAGCTGCACAAGACGAGGCGCGGCTCGACCTCGTCGAGGATCCCACCGAAGTAGTCGGCGACTGCCCAGAGAGCGCGCGAGCGCAGGGCGATGGTGGACGGGTCGAGCGGCCTTACGCTTGGTGCTCTTCGTCGAACGCTGTGGGTGAACTCTCGATAGTCCTCGAGCGTCACGCCTCGCCATCCGAGCCCGCCGAGTCCGCCGCGGGCTTGGCAGCGGAGCAGCGCAGGCTTGATCAGTGCTGAGGGGCGCCGCCGCGGCACTCGGTATCGGGAGCCGCTCTGGTGGTACTCGAGCGCCAGCGTCGTCATGGAGTGGCGTTCGAGGATGTCTGCGATCGGATCGAATACCGTATCGTGCCAAAGGTCACCGACGAGCTGTCGGTTCGACGCCCGGCTCAGAAACAGCACGTCACTACGCTCGGTGCTACGCGCGTTCGAGCGGCTGTCGCGGGCTGCCGCGAACAACGATTCGACAGTCTCTCGGGCTGGCGTTGCCCAAGGCGCCCACCGCGGCCGCCCGGGGCGACGCGCAGCCAAGAGCTTCGCGCCAAGATCGATTCGAATCATTGGCCATACGTTTTCGCCGTCGACGGTCCAGCGTTCCACGGGAAAACGCTGCTCCCATTCGCGCATGGCCGCGACGGTGTCGGAATGCAGCGCTCGGGTCGTGGCCGTCATCGATGGAGGCCGCGAGAGTAGCAGGCCCGCTCGTCGTTGCTCTGCGGCCGAATCGCGAGCATTCTCCGGCAAGAACCATGGGCGCCGGAGCCGTGACCCGAGCCTCGCATCGTTTGTCCTTCGGCCCGTGGATGTGGGGAGCGCGGGCGGATCTCGCAGTTTTCGGCGGTAGCGCGCTCCTCGCTCTCGGGCTCGTTGCCTATGGGCACGAGACTGGTCTCAGCCAGGCCGGTCTTCCGGACTGGGGTTGGGTGGCGTTCGTGCTCGGCGTCGACGTCGCCCACGTTTGGTCGACGCTGTTTCGCACGTACCTCGACGGCGAGGAGGTGCGCCGCCACCGTGTTCGGTACCTGCTCGTCCCCGCGCTCTGCTTCGCTGCGGGGGTCGCCTTGCATCTGGTGTCCTCGCTCACATTCTGGCGAGTGTTGGCATACGTCGCGCTCTTCCATTTCGTCCGCCAACAGGTCGGCTGGGTCGCGATCTATCGAGTCCGCGCGGGGCTCCGAGGGCGCGTCGACAAGATCCTCGACGAAGCGGTCGTATACGTGTCGACGCTGTATCCCGTCGTGCATTGGCACGCTCACTTGTCGGAAACGAGCTTCGCGTGGTTCATCCAGGGCGACTTCGTCGACACGGGTGGCTTCGCCGCGGCTGTCGTCGGACCGATGCGGCATCTGTGGGTCTTCTGTCTCGTCGCGTTCGCCGCCCGCCAGATTCACTTGCTCGTCACGACACGAACGGTTCATCTCGGCCGAATCGTGGTCGTGGCGACCACCGCCGCCATTTGGTACGTCGGCATCGTCGCCACCAACAGCGACTTCGACTTCACCGTCACGAACGTCGTCGTGCACGGTGTGCCCTACGTCGCGCTGCTTTGGTTCTACGCGCGCGAGCGGCGCACCGAAGCTCCACGGCTCTTGGGCTCGCAAGTGGCCGGCTGGGGGGCCGGGGCTTTTGTCGGAGTGCTCCTACTCTTGGCGTTCGCGGAGGAGCTCGCTTGGGATCGGCTCGTCTATCACGAGCGAGCGTGGCTGTTTGGATTCTCCGAGGTCGAGCTCGGCCACATTGCCCTCTCGATCGTCGTGCCGTTGCTTTCGCTTCCCCAAACGACCCACTACGTTCTCGACGGCATGTTATGGCGACGTCGCGATACCCGTGGTCTGCCGGCCCAACGGGCGGCCCTCGGATTTCCTGTTGGAGAGCAGAATGGCTGACCGAACGGTGAAAGAAGGAACGCTCCTGTGGGAGCCGAGCGCCGAGGTCGTCGAGCGGAGCAATCTTCGCCGCTACCAGGATTGGCTCGCCGAAAAGAAGGGGCTCGAGCTCAGAGACTACCCCGCGCTCTATCAGTGGAGCGTGAACGACATCGAGGCGTTCTGGGAATCGATTTGGGAATTCTTCGGGGTTTTGAGCCACAAGCCGTATTCGAAAGTGCTCGGCACACACTCGATGCCAGGAGCCACCTGGTTCGAGAGTGCGCGACTCAACTACGCCGAGCACGCGCTTTCTCGACGCGACGATCACACCGCCATCGTGTATCGCTCCGAGGACGGCAGCCACGCGCAGCTCAGCTATCGAGATCTCGCCGACCAGGTTCGAAAAGCCCGCGCCGGTCTCCAGGTGCTCGGTGTGCAGAAGGGAGACCGCATAGCGGCGTTCGTCCCGAACTCACCCGAGGCGATCGTCGCCTTCCTGGCTGCTGCAAGCCTCGGAGCGACATGGTCGAGCTGCTCGCCGGAGTTCGGGGTCAAGAGTGTGCTCGACCGTTTCAGTCAGATCGAGCCTAAGGTGCTCATCGCGGTCGATGGCTACGCGTACAACGGGAAGTTCTTCGACCGACAAGACGCCGTCCGAGAGATAGAAGAGGGGCTCCCGACTCTCGAACGCACCGTCCTCATTGCCCGTGCGGCCGAGTCGCCGGGCCACCGAATGCCGTGGGAGGAGTTCCTCCTCGACTCCGGCGAGCTGGCGTTCGACCCGCTACCTTTCGACCACCCGCTGTGGGTGCTCTATTCCTCCGGCACGACCGGGCTGCCCAAACCCATCGTGCACAGCCAGGGTGGGATCTTGCTCGAGCATCTGAAGGCGCTCAGCCTGCATTGCGATCTGGGTCCCGACGACCGCTTTTTCTGGTTCACGACGACCGGTTGGATGATGTGGAACTTCCTCATCGGTGGCTTGCTGGTAGGAAGTACGGTCGTGCTCTACGAGGGCAGCCCGGCGCATCCCGACATGAATGCGATGTGGAAGCTCGCCGAAGAAGAGCGGGTGACCTACTTCGGCACCAGCGCGCCGTTTCTGTTGGCGAACAAGAAGGCGGGGCTCGTGCCCAAGGACGTTGCGGATCTCCGCCATCTGCGGGCCCTCGGCAGCACCGGCGCGCCGCTCCCCGCGGATGGCTTTGGCTGGGTGTACGAGAACGTCAAGCGCGATCTCTTGCTCGGCTCGGTGAGTGGTGGCACCGACGTGTGTACGGCGTTCGTATTGTCGGCGCCGCTTCTGCCGGTGCACGCTGGAGAGATCCAGTGTCACGGCCTCGGGTGCAAAATCGAGTCGCTCGACGCCGACGGGAAACCCGTCGAGAACCAGGTGGGCGAGCTCGTCATCACCGAGCCCATGCCTTCGATGCCGATCTACTTTTGGAACGACGAAGGTGGCAAGCGGCTCCACGAGAGCTACTTCGCCCAGTATCCCGGGATCTGGCGCCATGGCGATTGGATCAAAGTCACCCCGCGCGGCAGCTCCGTCATCTACGGTCGTAGTGATTCGACACTCAACCGCGGCGGGGTCCGGATGGGCACGAGCGAGTTCTATCGGATCGTCGACAACCTTCCGGAGGTGGCTGATAGCGTCGTCATCGACACTGGGTCGCTCGACGACGAAGCCGAGGGCAAGCTCTGGCTGTTCGTCGTGCCCGCCGAAGGGATCGAACTCGACGATGCCGCGAAAAAGAAGATTCGAGCGACGATCCGAACCGCGATTTCGCCGCGCCACGTGCCCGACGCCATCCACGTCATTGCCGAGGTGCCGCGAACGCTCAGCGGCAAGAAGCTCGAAGTGCCGCTAAAGAAGATCCTCAACGGGATGCCGATAGCCCAGGCCGCCAACCCCGACACCCTGGCGAATCCGAGAGCCATCGAAGCGTTTCTCGAGTTCGCCACGAAGCGCTAGTCCCCTGGCGGGAGGCCGGGAGGCCGGGAGGCCGGGCACTTCCGGGCGTGGACCGAGGCGGAGCGGGTCGTTAGGCTTACTGACCATGAAGATCAAACAACTCACACGCCGGGATTTCGTGGCCTCGCTCGCTGCGGCTACCGTGCTGCCGGCGTGCGGTAGCTCGAGCGACGGTGGGGCGAACGGATCGGGGGGAGCCGCCGGGGCCGCCGGGGCCGCCGGCGCCGGAGGGACTGGCGGGAGCGGTGGCACCGGCGGCACGTTCGCGCCTGGACCGGAACCCGCGAGTGCGTGGTTGCCGACCGGCTCCGAGGACTCGATGGCGTTTGCCTGGGGAGTGCAGACCGGCGACGCGCTGCCGACGGCGATCCTCGTCAGCATGCGATCCCTCGAAACGACGGTGACGCTGACCGTCATGCGTGGGACCGATGCGGGTTGGGAGGAGGTTTCCTCCGGTGACTCGTTCACCGCGGACGACGGCGTCGTTTCGCTCGAGCTCGAGGACCTCGAACCTGACACGACGTACTCGATTGCGTTTTTCGCCGTCGACGGGTCCCGACGGAGCCGCGTGGCCCGATTTCGCACGGCAATCCCAGCGGGCGAGAGCCGCATGGTGCGTTTCGGCGCCACGAGCTGTCTCGGCGGCGCGAACCGTCCGTGGCCGAGCTTGAGCCAGGCTTCGGCGAGCAAGTACGACTTCTTCCTGTTGCTCGGCGACACCATCTACGCTGATGGGTTCCCGACGGGGGGAATCGTCGAGGCGTGGAAAGGGGCGCTGTCGACGCCGGGCCTCTGCGACGTGACGGCGAGCACCAGCATCATCGCTACCTGGGACGACCACGAGGTCGACAACAACTGGTCGTTTGCCGGCCTCGACCCGGGGCGATTCGACGAGGCGCTGATGCGGTTCCGTCAAGGCTTGCCACAGCGGGTCGGGCCGGGTGGGACTGGCATCTGGAGAAAGCTGTCTTGGGGCAGCGTCGTCGACGTGTTCGTGCTCGATTGTCGCGGCGAGCGTCGCGACGGCAACTACATCTCGCCCGAACAGATGTCTTGGCTCAAGGATGCCCTGGTCGAGTCGACGGCGACGTTCAAGATCGTGATGAACAGCGTTCCAATCACGGACTTCGAAGAGTTCGCCGGCAGTCTGCTCGCCGAGGATCGCTGGCAGGGCTTCCCCGCGCAGCGCACCGAGCTCGTATCCCACGTGCGGAACGCCGGCATCACGGGGTTGCTCTGGGTCGCCGGCGACTTTCACATCGGTGGAGTCGGCCAGATCGACCCCGACGGTTCTCCGGGCGACAACCAGTTCGAGATCCTCGCCGGGCCGGGCGGCAGCGCCGTTGCGCCGTTCGAAGCTCTTTTGCCCACCTCGTCGCCGCGTCTCCCCGCCGTCGTCAGTGCGTGGAACTACGTGTCGTTCGACGCGGATCCCGTCGCTGGCACGCTTCGGGCTCGCTTCATCGCCGACGATGGCAGCGTCATCGACGATCTGATGATGCAGGTGACCTGAGCTCGCCCATCACCGGACCGCGGCGAGTCGTTTCTCGGCGATGCACATGGCCGCAGTGCTCCGGTCGATGCCGACGAAGAAACGGCCGAGGCGTTTGGCGACCGCCGGTGTCGTCCCCGAGCCACACATCGGATCGAGCACCCGGCTCGATTCATTCGAAGCCGCCAGCAGGATTCTCTCCAGGAGGGCTTCGGGTTTCTGAGTCGGGTAACCGGTCGCTTCCTTCGTGAGTGGAGTGTTCGCGTTCATCGCCGGGCAGTCCGACCACACGCTGCCGAGCTTTCGGCCGACGTCCGCGTAGTATCGGTACACTTTGCCCCCGATCTTGCGGTCTCGGAACTTCCGCCCCTCCGAATCCGTGTTTTTGAAATGCATGCGAAGGCTGGTGTCGGCGAAAGGCTCGCGTAGGGCCGGATCGTCGGTGTTCCAGATCATCTGTTTGCCCTTCGCGTAGATGAGGATGGTTTGATGCGTGACGCTGGGGCCCTTCTTTTTCCGCGCACCGTTGCCAGGTACCCAGATGACTTCCCCAGCGAAATGGTCTCGGCCGAAGAGGCGGTCGAGTATCACCTTCACGTCGTGCACGGTGCGATGATCGAGATGAATCCACAGACTCGAGCGCGGTCCCATCACGTCGCGAACCGCTTGGAGACGCGGCTCGAGCATCGCTAAAAATGCATCGAGACCGCCCCATTCATCCGTGTACGCCGTCGTGCCTCGCGCTCGCTCACCGGTCCCGGCCCGCGCCCCGCGTTTGCCGCCCGCGTTGAAGGGAGGGTCGGCGTACACGAGGTCGAAGCGGTCCGCCGCCGTCCGGACGAGGGTCGGAAGGACGTCGAGGCAGTCTCCGAGGACGAGCTTGCCGCGAGCGTTCATCGTTTTGGCGCTGGAGGCGCGAGCTTCGGCCAGAGGCCGAACTCGCCGATCTCGATCGAGCCCGTGTCTTCGTCGAGAGGATCTTCGGCGATCATGTCGAGCAGAGCTTCATCGAGGCCGGGGAGGCGGGGCAGGGGCGGCAGCCACTCCCAGTAGGGCCCGCCACCTTCGCAACCGCGCAGAGCCTCGGCCGGGGTGCAGGCGATGCGGACGTGAAAATGATCGTCGTGGGGCGAGCTGTCCCCGGGTTGGAGCAAGACGGTTTCGGCGTGCCAAACGAGCTCGTCGTCCTCCCCGCGGGCCCGGGCGTAGTCGATGATGAGTGCCTCGACGCTCCGGCTTGCGAAGATCCATTGAATGTTGGCGTCGGGTGCCAAAAGCAGCTCCTTGACGAGCTGCCACTGTCGTTCGACATCCAGTCGCACGTATTCGTCGTCGTCGTCGTCGCCGCCATGGACCTTGGCCAGGCCGTCCGTGCTGACGTGAACGAAGTCTCGATTCTTGATGGGAGCCCCGGCGGGGGTGGTCACGTACCAGAGCAGATCCACGTCGCGGCCGGTTCGGTGCGATCGGTGGCCGGGGATCTTCCCGCCGTGTTTGGCCGAAATGTCTCCGACGAGTAGCGGCTGACCACCCGGCAGCTTCTCTTGAACCGCGCGAGCCGCGGTTTCGATCGTTGCGATCAATCTCGGCACGCCCCAGTAGTGCGGGCTGTTCTTCCGAAAGCGTTCGAATCCCGCTCCGCGTTTGGGTAGCTGCACGGCACCGGTCTGAGCGCCGTGGTGCGGCACGCCAACGGTTCCCCCGAGGGACGGCGCGAGCGGCGTCGGCGAGCCGAAACACGCGCAACAGATCCAGCCGAGGCTGATGGCTGAGAGGCGTTTCATCCTGTCGAAAGTGAGGGCCACGGGCAGCGAGTCGGAGTCCGCCTACTGTTAGCACGAGCTCAGGCGGGCAAAAAAGATCGTCTCTTCAGGGTGCGCGGACGTCGGCGTCGAGGTAGCCCGCAATGCGTCCTTCGATGGCGCGCACCGCCTGTTGGGTCCGGAACGACTCGGCGAGCTCCACCTTGCCGTCCACGTCGTGCAGGTAACCCTGGTCCTTGAGGGAGAGGTAAGCGTTGGCGATGATGGGTTTGCTCACGGACTCGTTTCGCTCGATCTCCCCGGCGAGAAACATTCGATTTCCGACGGCCAGGGCCTTTTTCACGAGGTCTTTCTCGCTTACGGGACCCTTCACGAGCGCACCCAGACCTCGCGCGGCCACACGATAGCCTTCGACGAAGTTTCGCAAGATCGACGCGTAGGTTTCGAGCCACTCTCGACCGGACCAGCCCTCGCGGCCCGGGCCAGCGTCCAGGTGGTCCCCGACCTGCTCGACTTCGCCGGCGGTTCGCATCGTCTCGAGCGTGTTTTCGAAGATTTCGTCGAAGCTGGCGTCGGCGTGGAAGCGGAACTCGAACTTGAACAGACGGGATAGTTTGTACACCCGGTCGCGCACGGTTTGGCGGCCCACGGTCGGTCCCGGCGGAACCGTCATGGCTATGGCGACCAGCGCCCGCTCGACGAAGAAGTGCACGATGATGTTCTTCGAGGTGTCGAGAGCCAGTCGCTTGCCCGGCGGAATCGTATAAATCGCCCCGGGACCCGCAGAGATCGTGCCGCGGCGCCTTCTTGCGAGCGACTCTGCGGTATCCGCCGGCGCGTGAGCCTCCATCATCTCCGCGTCGACGAACATCTGCGCGGCCTCTCGCATGGCCTCGGGGCGCAGCTTCCCGGCGGATGTGGCCGTCGCGTCGCTGATGCGCGCGTGCATCCCGCGGAGCGTTTCGAGCAATCGCTGGCATCGTTCGAGCAGCTCTTCGTGCGGCAATCCACGCCGCGAATGGCTGAGGGCGGCCAACGCCGTCAGCGCGCCGGGCGTGACCGCCGCCACGCGGTTGATCTCATCCATCACGCGGTTGCCCAGCTTGGTGACGAGGGCGCGACGCTCGTTTTCGCTGATTTCGCCGGGCTCCAACCCCAACTCGTCGCGAATGTCGTCGAGAGTCATGATGTGACCGACTTGGAGGTTGATGCGGCCGTAGCGGTGCTGAAGCACGCTGGCGCTCTTGACGAGGCCGGCCGCGTCTTCCCGAGCCTTCTCGCCTCCGGCGAGTTCGTGGGTGTAGCTCCCGGATTCCACGACTCTTTCGTAGCCGATGCTGATCGGCACGAAGTAGACGCGTTTGTGAGGGACCCCGAGAGCCGCGTCGATGACCATCTTCAGCAAGCCGAACTTCGGCGGGAGTAGCTTTCCCGTACGGCTTCGGCCCCCCTCGAGAAAAAACTCCAACGGAAACCCGTCGCGAATGAGCCGTCGGATGTAGGCGTCGACGACCACGCCGTAGAGCGGATCTCCCTTGAACGAACGCCGGATGAAAAACGCGCCACCGCGGCGAAATACCGATCCCAGCGGAAAAAAAGACAAGTTGTCTCCCGCCGCGACGTGCGGCAGCGGTAGCTGCTCCTGCTGAAAGACGTAGCTCAAGAGGAGATAGTCGATGTGGCTCTTGTGGCTCGGTAGGAGGATGATCGCCCCCTCCTTCGCGGCGGAGCGGAGCCGTTCGATGTCTTGCTGCGGATAGTCGATGCCGCGGTAGATGCGATGGAAGACGCGGTCCATCATCAGCTCGAGCGCCTTGATGGTGGCAGCGTTGGGTGCGGCTTGCATTTCGCGCAACATGCCGAGCGCGCGTCCCATCAGCACCGACTGGTCTTCCGGCCGATCTCCGGCCAAGTCGGCAATCTGCGATCTCAACTTCGGGCTTCGAACGATTTCGTGCCGGATACGGTCGGGCGGTTTTCCCGCGGGGCCGGTGACGCTTCGGCGCTCTCGTTCGAGTCGTCGCAACAAGGCGTAGGTGACCCGCCGCACCCTCTCCGCCGGTGTCATCGCGTCGGTTTTCTCGAGGAATTCTTTGAGGTCGAGCGGCTCCCCAGCGCGAAGGGCGACGTGTTTGTAGTTGTAGAGGAACTGCCCGATGGTGCGGATCGACGACGGCCATTCTCGTGGGCCGAGAAACCAGTCGAGGGGGTTCGTCCCACGGGTGTCGGGTCGGTTGCTCCAAATGATGACCTGCGGAACCAGAAGCACGGGAGTGTCGCGTCGACGCTGGATGTTGATGAGCGTTTCGATGAGCTCGTCGCCCTCCTTCAAGCCCCGACCTCCGGACGCCCCCGCGGCGACGTCGAGCATGCCCGGGGGACGCTTGAGGCAAAGGGTCGCCGAGCTGCCGTTCTCGATCGCATCCCGCAAGTCGTCGGACTGGCGGCGGCGTGGTCCAGGAAAGATGCCGTCGAGCAGACCTTTGCCCGTCGGATCGAGAATGCCCATGCGCAGATCGTTCGCGAAACGAACCTCGGGCAACCCGTATCTTCTCGTCAGGTGGTCGAGGGCCAGCACGTCGACCGGGTTCAGATTACGCAGCACGTAGACGACGGTTCCTTTGCTCGAGAGCTCGCGAACGGTCTTCACCCAGGCTTCGTCGACCTGGATGCGGTCGAAAAAACGAGCGTAGAGGGCCCGAAGAACCGGATTGGGCTCGTAGGTGTTGCGTGGTTCGATCGACATCTCGGAGCAGGGCTAGGACGGGACCATCATACTTGCCTGACTCGGCTCGGGCGGCTAGTCCCTCGGAACGCATGCGCGCCATAGCCACCGCGAGTCCTTGGCGGCGTCGGGCGACGACGCCGGCTGCCGAGCGACTGGGTATGCTCGTGCTGCTCGTATCGGTCGGTGCGCTCGCGTGCGACGAAGGTCGCGACGCGGCGCCGGCCGCGAGCGCCAGCGCCGCCGTGGCATCGACGGCGCCCCCGGAGGAAAAGCCCCGCTGCGCGCTGGCGGATAAGGGCGCATCCTTCGTCATCGGCAAGCGTAGCGCCAACGGAGCAAACGACGGGGAGGGGGTTTCGCTTCCGTTCGCCGTGGAGGTCGGCTCGGCGGTTGCGGGTGAAACGGGTTTCGCGGTAGCCGCGCTCCGATCCGAGGGCGGCGGTACGGGCGCGGTGCTCGCGCTCGTCGATGAAACGGCGTCGAGTGGACGAGTGCTCGAACTGGGCCGCACCCACGGGGACGTCGACCCGCCGCGTCTTGCCGGCCGGAGCGATTCGCTCGTCGTCGTGGTGCCCGACAACGACGCGGGCTCGGGCACTCTGAAGCTCGCTTCGGTCGACGGCGCCAACGTGACGTGGGGTGCCACGGTTCCGCACGGTCGCGACGAGTCGCAGGCGTTCGCGGTGGACGTCGGCGACAAACGCGGTCTCGTCGTGTGGGACGAATGGGCTGAAAAAGTAGGACACGGGATAATTCGGGCTACGAGCTTCGCTCGTGCCGACGTTTCCAATGCGACGGCGCCGAGGACGATTTCTCCCGAAGGAACCGATGCTCAGACCCCCGACTTGGCCACTCGCCCCGGCGGTTTCTGGATCGCGTGGGTCGCCCAACAGCTCGTCGAAAAAAATCGGAAGTCGACGCACAGGTTGAAAGACGACTCGTTCGACGAGCTGCCGACTCATCGTTGGGTCGAGGTCGCGCCGGTAGACGAGAACGGCGCGCTCACTGCGAAGCCGACTGCCATCAGCCCGAAGAACGCTCGCGTCGTGATTTTCGACTTGGCGACCGCACCGGATGGCACGGCGATGGTGACCTGGCGTACGGAGGAGAACATCGCCACCGAAGGTGGGCAGTTGCATCTCTCGGTCATCAAACTCGACGGCAGCGTGGATGCGACGATCGTCGAGGATCACGATCTCGGACCGGGTGTGCCGGCGCTCGTTCTCGACCGAAAAGAAAAGTATCTCTGGCTCTCGGTGGCGAACATGGCCGAACAAACGCGGTTGGCGCGAGTGAGTCCCTCCGGCGATCTCCTCGACGGCCTACGAGTCGACAACACGGTCAAGAGCGCCGAGCCGTTGGCGGCCGAGAGCGGTCGGCTCCTGATCGCGCGGCCGGCCGGCCTCGCGGTCGAGCTCGAGGTCGTACGTTGCGCCGTGGGTCGTCCGCCCGAGTACGGCAGTCGCCCACCAAATCGCTAGCGGCGCCCCGTCGAGGGAGCGCGCATGATTTGCCGTGGCGCTCCGCCCGCGCTACGGGGTCGAGCGTGAGCCTCAAGTCGATGGTCAAAGAGCGCTTTCCGGCGTTGGTGGCGATCCACCGCCGCGTGCGACCGATTCCGCGCAAGATCCTCCTCACAGTCCTGCCCCGCGAGGCCGTGTTCAATCGTGTGTATCGCCGGAACGGTTGGGGGAACAGCGAGTCCGTCTCGGGCGTCGGCTCCGAGCTTGCGGTCACGCGAGTAGTTCGTCAGCAGTTGCCCGCCCTCGTCAGCGAGCTGGGCGCAAGATCGTTCCTCGACATCCCCTGTGGGGATCTCAACTGGATGAAAGAAGTGGATCTTGGCGTCGAGCGGTACATCGGGGCGGACATCGTTCAGAGCCTCGTCGACACCAATCGCGAAAAGTACGGCAATGGAACGCGAGAGTTCACCAAGCTCGACTTGGCCACGGACGACCTCCCCAAGGTGGACATCGTCTTTTGCCGCGACTGTCTCATCCATCTCTCCTTCGAAGACATCGCCGCCGTGTTCCGCAACATCAGACGCAGCGGATCGCGATACTTGCTGACCACGACTCACCCCGACTGTGAGGTCAACGTGGACATCCTCACCGGAGAGTTCCGGAATCTCGATCTCGAGAAGGCTCCTTTCAACCTACCTCCGCCGCTCAGGTTGATCGACGAGGAGTGGGACTTCATTCCCGACAAGAGCTTGGGGCTCTGGAACGTCGCGGATCTGCCCTAAACCTCAGCTCTCGAGCTCATCGAGCGCCGCGTTCATCTTCGCGATGATGTTCGGCGGTAACCAGCGTGCATCACTTCGCTGAAGCGCGACGCGTCCCTGAGCCAGATACATCTTGGCTAGCGACATCTCGCCGAGGTCGTAGTGGGTCAGTCCGCGGTAGACGAGGTACCGGAGGTAGCCCTTCGCATTGAGATCGCCTTTGAACGATTCGATGCTTTCGAACTTCGTTTTGGCGAGGTCGAGCTGGCCGCGTTGGTAGAATTCCATTCCCTGACCGACGTGTCGCCCCACCGGGCAACCAGCGAGGAACACGAGGGCCGCGAAGATGACGATTCTCGACTTCCACATGGCGGCGCCTTTCCTGGCTCAAGGTGCAATTTCACGCAACGGGCAGTTGACGAGGGCTGTGCCAGCGGGGAACCGCGTGGCCGCGCGCGCCGTGGGCTCGTCGAGGACGTTGTCGAACTCGGCGTTGTCGTAGATCTGCACCATCCACAGCGGCGAATACTCGGCGTGTGAGGGAAGGAACTCGACCACGTTGTGCGTCTTGTCCGACCCGGGCTCGCGCACGAAACCCGAAGCGGGGCCACCATCGGGTTGGTCGGGGTTGGTATTGAACGTCACGAAGATGTACGCGACCGGCACAGTCTCGAAGCTGGTGAGTTCGAGCGGAGCTTCGTCGAAGACGAGGTGGTGCGCGAGGCGACCGCGGTACCAGACCGTTTCGAGCGCGGTGCTGCCGCCATCCACACGCATGCTCGCGGTCGAGCCGGCGGGCACGATGGGCGCATTCATCAGCCTTGGGCTCTCGGTCATCGAAAACCCAGCCGTGCTCAACGCTTGGAAGCTCCGGATCGAGTCGGCGGTGTAGTCGGGTGGGGTTTCGACCTCGACGATTCGCCAGAAGTCCGTATAGCCCTCGTCTCCTGGCACGCGGTCGACGATGCTGCGTTGCCCCGCGAGCGCTGCTCCGTCTCGCATCATCACGTAAATCGGGTTTGGTATCGAGCTTTGGAGATCGAAGTTGTAGTAGTGGATGTCTTCGCCGCCCGGGCCGAGACCGTGCGTTACGAAGGCCGCCGCGTCGAAGTCGATCG
>JAJDAH010000311.1 GCA_029261965.1 Polyangiaceae bacterium | reverse complement strand
ATTGCGGACGGGCTCGAATACGTGCGCGCCGCGTCGTCCAAGGGGCTGGCGGTCGACGACTTTGCGCCGCGGCTCAGTTTCTTCTTTGCCATCGGCATGAACTTCTTCGTCGAAGTGGCGAAGCTACGCGCCGCGCGACTGCTCTGGGCGACACTCATGAAGAAACACTTCGACCCGAAGAAGCCGCAGTCGATGATGCTCAGAACCCACTGCCAGACGTCGGGGGTGAGCCTGACGGAGCAGGATCCCTACAACAACGTCGTGCGCACCGCCGTCGAGGCCATGGCGGCGACGCTAGGAGGCACCCAGAGCCTCCACACGAACTCCTTCGACGAAGCGCTGGCGCTGCCCACCGACTTTTCTGCGCGTATCGCGCGCAATACGCAGCTCATCCTCCAGCATGAAGCGGGCATCACCAAGGTGGTCGACCCCTTTGGCGGCAGCTATTTCATGGAGAGCCTGACGCACGCTCTCGCTCGAAAGGCCCAGACTCTCATCGACGAGGTCGAGGAGATGGGCGGCATGACCCGTGCCGTCGAGAGCGGAATGCCCAAGCTGCGCATCGAGGAGGCTGCTGCGCGCCGCCAGGCGCGGGTAGACCGGGGTATGGACGTCATCGTCGGGGTGAACAAGTACCGGCCGGAGGAAGAAGAGCCCATCGACATTCGCTTCGTCGACAACGCCGAGGTGCGGGCGCAACAAGTGGCCCGGCTCGAGAAGCTGCGCGCCACCCGCGACGCGAAGAAGGTCGAGCAGGCGCTCGCCGCGCTCACGAAGGCTGCCGACTCGAAGGAAGGAAACCTCCTCGAGTTGAGTGTGGAAGCGGCGCGGGTCCGAGCCTCGGTCGGTGAAATCTCGATGGCGCTCGAAAAAGTCTTTGGGCGTCATCGCGCCGAACCTCAGAGCGTATCCGGTGTCTATGGCGGCTACTATCGTGAGGACGAAGCATGGTCGGGCATGGTGCGTGACGTCGAAAAGTTCGCCGAGGAGCATGGGCGCCGACCGCGCATCCTCGTCGTGAAGTTGGGGCAAGATGGCCACGATCGCGGTGCCAAGGTGATCGCGACGGCCTTCGCGGATCTCGGGTTCGATGTCGACATCGGGCCACTTTTTCAGACACCCGCCGAAGCGGCGCGTCAGGCCATCGAAAACGACGTGCACGCCATCGGGGTTTCGAGTCAGGCCGCTGGGCATCTGACGTTGGTGCCCGAGTTGGTACGGGAGCTCGAGAACGCTGGCGCCCCTGAGGTGATCGTGACTTGCGGCGGCGTGATTCCACATCAGGACTACGAGGCTCTCGAAAAGGCCGGAGTGAGTGCCGTCTTCGGTCCGGGCACGAACATTCCCAAAGCAGCGCGCCGCGTGCTCGAGCTCATTCGAAAAAAGACGCCGCGTGCGGCGGCCGAATGAGCGGGCAAGCGGGGGTCGAGCTCTCGCCGGACATCGACGCTCTGGCCCGCGGCGTTCGCGCGGGTGAGCGGAGAGCCCTCGCCAAGTCCATCACTCTGGTGGAGAGCACGCGCCGCGATCATGCCGCCGCGGCCCAACGCTTGCTCGAGCAGGTCCTCGGGGAAACCGGTCGGGCGGCGCGCATCGGTGTGACCGGCGTGCCCGGAGTCGGCAAGAGCACGTTCATCGAGGCCTTCGGGCTGTACCTGGTTGCCGAGGGTTTTCGAGTCGCGGTCCTCGCGGTCGACCCATCGAGCACGATTTCCGGCGGTAGCATCCTCGGTGACAAAACCCGCATGCCGCGGCTTGCGGTGGAAGAGCGCGCGTTCATCCGCCCTTCGCCTTCCGGAGGATCTCTCGGTGGTGTGGCGCGGCGGACCCGCGAGGCGATGCTACTTTGCGAAGTGGCTGGCTACGACGTCGTGCTCGTCGAGACCGTCGGCGTCGGTCAAAGCGAGTTCGCGGTCGCGTCGATGGTGGATTTCTTCCTGGTCCTCATGCTTCCTGGTGCCGGGGACGAGCTGCAAGGGATCAAGCGCGGCATCATCGAGCTGGCAGACGCTCTCGTCGTCAACAAGGCGGACGGTGATAACGTGGACCGGGCTCGGCGCGCCGCTGCGGAGTATCGGGCGGCCCTGAACATGTTGCATCCCGATGACGGCGGGTGGGCTCCCTCGGTCACGCTCGCGAGTGCGCTCGAAGAGACCGGCATGGACGAGACCTGGAAAATCGTCGGCGAGCACCGAAAGCGTCTCGAGAGCTCCGGGGCGTTGCAGCGCAAGCGGACGGCGCAAGCCAAGCAATGGTTTTGGCGCATCCTCCGGGAAGGCATCGAAACGAGCTTTCTCGAGCGCGACGACGTGCGAGCGCTGCTCCCCCAGGTCGAAGAGGCAGTGACCGACGCCAAAATCACTCCGACCGAGGGCGCTAGAAGGTTGCTCGACCTCGCCGCCTCGCGCGCTGCCCGCAAGAACTAGCTGCGAAATTTGGCGGCTACCCGACGACCTTTTCGAACGCGTCGACTATGTCGGCCGGCGCTTGCACGAGCTCGATGAGCACGCCTCCGCCACCGATTGGCGCCTCGTCGTTGCCTTTCGGGTGCACGAAGCAAACGTCGTGGCCGGCAGCTCCTTTTCGGATGCCGCCCGGAGTGAAGCGCATGCCGCGCTCGGTGAGCCACGTCACCGCGGCCTGGAGGTCGTCGACCCAGAGCCCTACGTGGTTGAGCGCAGGCTCGTGAACTTTGGGCTTCTTTTTCGGATCGATGGGCTGCATCAGATCGACTTCGACTTTGAACGGCCCGCGGCCGAGGCAGATGATGTCTTCATCGACGTTCTCGCGCTCGCTCTTGAACGTGCCCGTCCGCTCGAGTCCGAGGGTGTCCACCCAAAGCTCACCGAGCGCGCCCTTGTCGAGCCCGCCGATGGCGACTTGCTGGATCCCCAGCACCCGAAAAGGTCGCGACACGCTTTTTCCTACTCCCGTTTCGAGCGCGCGGAACCGGCGGCGGTCCAGAGTCGCTCGGCGTCGACGGCGAGCCACCGCAGATCCACCTGGGACTGGCCGACTTGTGCCTGGATGGTGCTGTTGCCGTCCCACGTGTCGGGTGGTGGCAGACCAACCGAACCTTCACCTTCCAGCGCCTTCATGGTCGTGCCGTCGGCGGTGAGCGCGAGGATCCCGAGTCCCGCGAAGATCGGGACAGTGCCGCTCGGGATGTAGGGGGCGATGACGGCCCGAAGGTTGGGGCCGAGGCTGGAGGCTTGCGTCGCGGCCCAGCGCACGTCGTCGAGGGACTGGAGGATGAGCGCGGTCGGTTTGTCCGGCTCCGCGAGCCCGGAGACGACCTGCAGGGTTTCCCCGTTCTTCCACGCGAGCATCGGAACTTCCGGCAACGCGGGTTTTTGAGCATCGGCGTCCACTTTGCTCTTGCCGCGACTCTTTCTGAGCACCAAGACATCGTCCGTCGGCAGTGAGCGCGGTACGGTGACCCGAACGGGTCGCTTGAAGGATCGCGGGTCTCCGACCTTGCCCGACGCGACGGCGTAGGCGAGCGTCTCGGCCGAAGCGACGACGAAGCGACGGTCTTTGGGGGTGCCTGGCTCCGGATCGAAGGTCCGCAGCGACAACCCGCCGGGCGGGGGCGGATAGATCTCGCCGGTCACCAAACGATGGTCGGGCTCGATCAGCCGCGCGCCTGTCGCGATGAGGTCGACGAGCGCTCCGGATTGAGCCAGCACCTCGAGAACCTGGCGCGATTGCGGAGCGAGCAAGAGGTCGATCTCCGAGGGCACGCGCTTGCTCTTGAGGAGCGCGGCTGCTGCGAGCATGTCGCGAAGTGACGCCCCGGAGTCGCCGCCCAGGATCACCTGCCGCACCGGCTGTCCGGCGAGATCTCTCACCGGACGAACCTTTCCGTCGCGGTCCATCACGAGCGGATCCACGGCGCTCAGGTCGACGCTCACGACATCATCACACGGGGCGCCCGGGTCCGGCACGAGCGCTCTATGGGCCTTCGAGCGTCGCTGGTCGCGCAGGTAGACTTCGGTTTTCTCGTCGCTGACAAAAACGGCACCAGCGGCGCCGAGCTGCGGCGCTAGAGCGCAGAGCACCGAGCGATCGGGTACCGACAGGAGCCGAGCGCTCGGTCCCGCGAACTCGATGATGACCGGGGCTGTGTGCTCCGCATCGATACGCTGGATGATTTCCCCGAGCCCGCGGCGCATGAGCTCGAGGGCTACGTCTCGCACGCAAACGAATGGGCGGACCCGTCCGCTCAACAGCACCTGAACGCTGCGCGGTGGGCGGACCCACAGATGACCGCTCGTCATCACTTCGGCGATCTGCGATGGGGAGGCGACCAGCGTGAGCATGCCGACGCCTCCGACCGAGCCGATGCGTGGCTCGTCGGTCACGGCGAGGCGCGCCGGGCTGGCAAACCGCTCGAGGTGCACCATCGACGGGAAACCGATGCCCGGCCGAGCGATCAACACTCCCTGCTTGAGCGCCTCGCGAGAAACGCCCCGGGGTGCCGTCGACGAGTAGTCGCTTTCACTCACGGTGAAACACCGCGTGTCGTAGGCGACAGCGACCTCGACCGCGGCCTTTTTCATTCCGAGCGCGTTCGCCTCGGCGAGAGCGCGGTTCGGTTCGCGCGCGAGAATCACCTGATCGACCTTCACTCGGACGAGGTCGGACTCGAGCTTGGTGTCCTCGGTGCGACCTGCGAGAACCTTCTGTGGCATTGTGCGGGGCGGGTCGCCCGCTCGCGCGCGCATGATCTTCGCTGACCTTCGCCTGATTGGCGGTGTGGTGGCCGGTTCGGCGGTGTTGCCGATGAGGCCGTGCATGGCCGGGGATCCGGCCGGGTCAGGGAACGTAGCCGCTTGCCCGGAGGGGGGTCAAGGTGAACGCAGGCGCCCCGCACGGCAATGGCCCAGCTATCGCCAGGGTTCAAGAGGCGACGAATTTTTTTTCGGCGTGGCGCGCCCCGGATGCGGCCGATCTGGCCTTTTCTGCCTGAAGACGGCCTTCTCCACGGGGCGCGCAAGCCCTCGGGATCGCCGCGGAAACATTCACAGGCGCTGGCAAAACCGCTACGCTCGCCCCATGTTCAAGGAGGCACTCCAGAACGTCGTCGACGAGACTGACGGCGGGCTCGCGGGTTTGATCATGGATTTCGAAGGGATCCCGCTGGAAACCTACGTCCGAGGCGAGAGCGCTTTCGACATCGAAACCGTGGGAGCCGAGGTCAGCGTGGTCGTAAAATCGATCCAGCGGGCGACGGAGATGCTCGAGGCCGGGGAGACGAAGGAAGTCGCCTTCAAGAGCGAGAAAATGGTCACCCTCATCCGGGTCATCGATGCGACCTACTTCATCGCGCTCACGATGAGCCCCGACGGCAACTTCGGCAAGGGGCGCTACCTCCTCAGGACGACTGCGCCGAAGCTGATGGCGGAGCTCGGCTGATCGGCCTTGGCCCGGAAGAAAAAGAAGCGCTCGCAGAAGAAGCCGACGCGAAAGCGCCGCGGACTGCGGATCCTCGTACTCAACGGTCCCAACCTCGACCGACTCGGCAAGCGTGAACCGGAGATCTACGGTCGGCACACTCTCGCCGACATCGAAACCGAGTTGCAGGCCATGGCACGAGAGCGTGGTCACGACGTCACGCTGCTCCAGAGCAACCACGAAGGAGATCTGATCGGTTGGATCGGCGCTGCCGAGGACGAAGGCTACTCGGGCATTCTGCTCAACGCTGCTTCGCTCACCCACACGTCGATCGGCCTCTACGACGCGTTGAAGGGCACCAAGGTGCTGGCCGTCGAGGTGCACCTGTCCAATCCGCACGCCCGGGAGTCGTTTCGCCACGTGTCGACGATTTCGTCTGCGTGCGTGGGGACCATCGCGGGTTTCCGGGCACGCTCCTACACCCTCGCGCTCGACGCCCTGCTCGATCATCTGGGCGGGTGAGGCCCCATGCCGTCGTCCCTAGCCGCGCGCGTGCTCGCCGGCGAGATGCGCGCCGCCGCGCGCGTTTGCAGACTCGCTGACGATGGAGCGGTGGGCTACCGCGACATTCTACGGGAGCTCTACCCGAAAACCGGGAACGCCTGGGTGGTCGGCATCACCGGAAATCCTGGTGCGGGTAAGAGCACGCTGACCGATCGCCTCATCGAGCGCTTCCGGCAGCGGAAGCAGCGAGTCGCTGTCGTCGCGGTCGACCCGACGAGCCCATTTTCCGGCGGTGCCATTCTCGGGGACCGCATCCGCATGCAGCGGCACTTCGAGGACCCCGAGGTGTTCATCCGGTCCGTCGCCACTCGCGGGGCCCTAGGCGGCCTGAGTCGTTCGGCCACGGACATCGTGCGCGTGCTCGACGCTTGGGGTGCGGGTGTCGTGCTCGTGGAGACGGTCGGTGTGGGGCAAGACGAGCTCGAGGTCACCCGCGCGGCGCACACGACGCTGGTGGTCATGGCGCCGGGAATGGGTGACGACATCCAGGCGATCAAGGCGGGAATTCTCGAGTGCGCCGACGTTTTTGCGGTCAACAAGGCGGATCGCGATGGAGCCGATCAAACGGTTCGTGATCTCCAGCTCATGATCGCCCTCGGCGGGGAGATGCTCCAAGCCGGGTCGCACTCCAAGCGCCACTCCGCCGGCTCCTTGGACATCGTCCAACAGAAGGTGGTGCAAACGAGTGCACGGTGGGTGCCGCCCATCACCAAGTGTGTGGCCACGCGCGACGAAGGCATCGACGAGCTCGTCGGCAAGCTCGAGGAACATCGAGAGTGGCTCAGCGAAACCGAGCCAGGCCAAGCACGCCGTCGAGAACGCCTGCGCGAGCTCATGGTGCAAACGCTGCGTGATGTTCTCGCCGACGAAGCCATCCGGGATCTGGGAGCCGACATCGATGTAGCCGCATCCCGAGTCGAAGCGCTGGAAATCGACCCGTACTCGGTGTGCGAGGAGCTGATCGAGAAGTTTCGAGCGCGCTGAAGATCCGGGAGACTCGTCAGTCTGCCTCGGATTCGAGTAGCGAAAAAATGCTCGTCGTGACGTGCTCGAGGCGCTCGGGATCGGGATCGAGCGCGGCCATCGTCGTGATGCCTTGCATGCTGGACGTGAGGAACGCCGCCAGGCGTTTGGCCTTTCGCTTGCGTCGAAAAGTCGCCAGCAAGTTCTTGTAGAAGAGGTTCTCCACCTGCTGGATGGTGCACTCGACCTTCTCGAAGGTTTCGGGCTCGATGAGATCGCGCTGGTTGATGCTCTTGGTGAGCAGGCAGCCCCGCGAGCCGGGCTCGTACTTCATCATCGAGAAAAACGCGCGAATGTTGTCGACGCCGAGCGGTTTGCGCTGGAGAACTTCGGTCATGCCGACGGCGTTCTTCACGTAGCCGCTCACGACCTTGTCGAAGATCTCCGGTTTGTCGCCGAACGCGTTGTAGAGGCTCTTCTTGTTGAGGCCGGTAGCGTGCTCGAGGTCCGACATGCTCGTGGCCATGTAGCCCTTGTCCCAAAAGACTAGCGTCATTTGCCGGAGCGCGACCTCCGGGTCGAACGACTTCTGGCGCGGCACGAGGTCAGAGCCTAGCACGCAGCGAGCGCCCCGCAGAGTATAGTTCACCGGTCGGTGAAAAATACGCCTTGATTTTCACCGACCGGTGCAATATTAGTTCTTCGTCACGGCTCACGCGGCCGAGGAGGAAAGACGATGTACGAAATTCGCGGAATCCGCTTCTCGTTCAACACCACCAAGGTCGTCTACGTCGCCGAAGAGCTCGGCGTCGAATACGATTATCGCGAGATCGACTTGAGCAAGGGCGAAAACAAGTCCGAGGACCACCTCGCCCGCCACCCATTGGGCAAGCTGCCGACGCTGACTTTCGACGGCAAGCACTTGTTCGAGTCCGGTGCCATCTGCCGATATCTCGCGAGCACCGCCAAATCCGACCTCTACCCGAGCGACGCTTTCGCCAGGGCCCAGGTCGACCAGTGGATGGACTTCTTCACCGCGCATCTTGGCCGATGGCTCGCTACGCTGCTCTTCGAGCGCGTGTTTCGCGCGAAGTTCGGTCTCGGTGAGATCAACAAAGACGCGGAAAAGGAAGCGCTGGGTTTCACCGAGCAACAACTCGCTGCCCTAGACAAGTCGCTCGCCCAGACCGGTTACCTCGTGGGGAGCTCGCTAACCATCGCCGACCTCTTTGGCTACGCCTATGTCGAGACGGCCGCGATGTCGCAGGTGTCGCTCGATGCCACTTTGAACGTGAAGAAGTGGGCCGAGAAGATCGCCGGCCGCGATGCGATCAAGCGTGGCGGCTCCAAGCTCCAAGCCGCGGCCTAGCCGAAAGCATCGAGCACGGTCACTCCGTTCGCGCCGAAGCCGGCGTCAGGTTCCAGCTGCGGCGCGGCGGAGGTTCTGCCGTTGGGAGCACACTCGATGAGTGCGGTCGCCTAGCACGCCGTTGAAAAACGGCCTGCTACATGTTCGAAGGCGCCAAAGGTTGCGAAGCGAGATCCCCGCATCCTGCTAGCGCGCCCCGGCGGCGCTCTTTCCGCGGGCGATGCTATTGGTCCGCTTTTGCCTGGCGACCTTTTTCCCCGTCGTGCTCTTCTTGCTGGCAGCCTTCTTCGTGCTCGGTGCCTTCTTTTTTGCAGCTTTCTTCTTGGCGAGCTTCTTTTTCGAACCCTTCTTCTTCGCCGGTTTGCCTCGCTGCCGCGGGGGTTTTCTGCCCACGTTTTCCGCTCGGAAGGCGCTCGGGCAAGCGTCTGTGAGGGAACACGCCGCGCACGCGGGCTTCTGCGCGGCGCAGATGCGGCGGCCGTGGAAGATGAGTGTGTGACTCAACGGGTCCCAGTCGCTCCGGGGGAAGAGCTTCATGAGATCTCGTTCGATTTTTTCCGGAGTCGTGTTTTTGGTCCAGCCGAGCCGCTGACTGATGCGTTGCACGTGGGTGTCGACGACGACGCCTTCGGGGCTGCCGTAGGCGACCCCGAGCACGACGTTGGCGGTCTTGCGCCCGACACCCGGGAGCTCGACGAGCTCGTCGAGGGTGGAGGGCACGCGCCCGCCGTGTTTGTCGACGAGCATCTTGGCGGTCTTCGTGATGTTCTTCGCCTTCTGGCGGAACATGCCGATCTTGTTGATGCAGGCCTGGACGTCCTCGAGAGAGGCCTCGGCGAGGGATTGAGCGTCGGGGTACTTGGCGAACAGACCGGGCGTGACTCGGTTGACGCTGACGTCGGTGGCCTGCGCGCTCAGAATCGTGGCGACGACGAGCTGGAACGCGCCCTCGTGGCCGAGCTCACAGTGGGCATCGGGGTGAGCTTGGCGAAGCCTCGAGAAGGTGGTGGCCGACTCGCGGACGGCGCGAGACTTCGCCATCAGCTTTCGTCGTCGTCGGTCTCGGCGCCGTCGTCGGTCTCGGCGCCGTCGTCGGTCTCGGCGCCGTCGTCGGTCTCGGCGCCGTCGTCGTCGCTCACGCCGTCGCCATCGCTGGCGCCGGATTCTGCTGGGATTTCCACCGCAGCGCCGTTCGAGCCGTTCGACCCTTCGGCGTCGGGGCCATCGTCGTCCTCCGCATCGTCCACGCTCGTGTCGCCCACCGGCTCGATGGCCACGACGCGTTCGCCGTCGTCCACACGCATGACGCGCACGCCCTGCGCGTTTCTGCCGGTCAGGCGGATCTCCTCGACGCGAGTTCGAATGGTCTGCCCTCGGTCGGTCACGAGCATGAGCTCGTCGTCGTCCTTGACGAGCGCGACGCCCACCACGGGTCCGTTTCGATCGCTGGCGTCGATCAAAATGATGCCTTTTCCGCCGCGGTTCTGCGCGCGGAACTCTTCGAGGGGAGTGCGTTTGCCGTAGCCGCGCTCGCAGACGGCCAGCACCTGGGCGCGCTCCGCACTGGTGACGACGACACCGACGACCTCGTCGTCGTCGTCGAGCTCGACCGCTTTGACGCCCGCCGCGGAGCGGCCCATCAGACGCACCTGAGCCTCGTCGAAGCGGATGCTCTTGCCCTTCTTGGTCGCGACGAGGATGTCGCGATTGCCGTCGGTGACCTGGGCCGCGAGCAGCACGTCGCCGTCGGCAATCTTGACGCCGATGATGCCCTTCTGACGATAGTTCTTGTAGTCGGTGATCGCCGTCTTCTTGATCTGCCCACGGCGGGTCACGGTGATGACGTTGATGCCCTCTTCGAAACCCGGAACCGGCGTGATGGCGGCGACGCGTTCGCCCGGCTCCATTCCGACGAAGTTCACGATGGCGCGACCCTTGGCGTTTCGCGCAGCCTGAGGCACTTCGTAGACCTTCTTGACGTAGACTTTCCCGCGGTCGCTGAAGAAAAAGACCATGCTGTGGGTCGAGGTGACGAACAGCTGGTTGACGAAGTCGTCGCTGCGCGCCTCCATTCCCCGGAGGCCCTTGCCGCCCCGTTTCTGAGCGCGATACGTCGCCACTGGGGTTCGCTTGATGTAACCCTGGTGACTGATCGCGACGACCATCTCCTCTTCTTGGATGAGGTCCTCGAGGTCGATCTCGGCTTCGTCTTCGACGATCTCCGTGCGTCGCGGCTCGCCGTACTTTTCTTTGACCTCTTCTAGCTCGTCGACGATCAGCTTCATCAAGACGGACTCGTCCGTCAGGATCTCGCGGAGCCGGGTGATTTCTCTGGCGAGCTCGCCGTATTCCGTGGCGAGTTTTTCCTGCTCGAGACCGGTCAACCGAGCAAGCCTCATTTCGAGGATCGCCCGCGCTTGGCGCTCGCTCAGACGGTACGGAGTTTTCTTTTTCGCTTCCTCGATTTCCGATTCGGGCCTTCCGGCGCGGCGCACGAATTCCTCGAGGCCGCGGAGGGGCAACTCCATCAGTCGCGTGCGCGCCTCTTCCGAGTCCTGCGACTCACGAATGGTCTTGATGACGAGGTCCGTCTCGGTGGTCACCATGCCCAGGCCTTCGACGATTTCGCGTTGGGCCTCGGCTTTGGCGAGCTCGAAACGGGTGCGACGAGTGACGACCTCGCGCCGGTGCTCGATGAAGAGCTCGAGCGTTTCCTTCAGGCTCAGAACCCGCGGTCGCCCATTGACGATCGCGAGATTGATCACACCGAACGACGCCTGCAAGTCCGTCAGGCGATACAGCTGATTGGTGATGACCTGCGGGTAGACGTCTTTTTTTAGCTCGACGACGAGCCGCATCCCTTGCCGATCGCTTTCGTCCCGGGCTTCACGAATTCCTTCGATGCGCTTGTCGCGCATGAGCTCGCCGATCTTGGCGTGAAGCCGCGCTTTATTCACCTGGAAGGGGATTTCGGTGATGACGATCTGTTCGCGGTCGCCGGATCCCGGTGCTTTCTCCACGGTGGTCGTGCCTCGGACCACGAGCGACCCACGGCCGGTCTTGAAAGCGAGACGGATCCCGTTGCGGCCGTAGATGCTCGCTCCCGTCGGGAAATCCGGGCCCGGCACGAGCTCGAGCAGCTCCTCGAAGCTCGTTTCCGGCTCGCGAATGAGCTGAATGGTGGCGTCGAGAATCTCTTTGAGATTGTGAGGCGGGATGTTCGTCGCCATTCCGACCGCGATGCCGCCGGAGCCGTTGACGAGAAGGTTCGGGAACCTGGCAGGCAGAACCGTCGGTTCCTGTTTCGATTCGTCGAAGTTCGGAACGTAGTCGACCGTGCCCTTGTCGTAGTCGTTGAGCAGCTCGGCGGCGATGGCGGTGAGGCGCGACTCGGTGTACCGGTAGGCCGCCGGCGGATCGCCGTCCACCGAGCCGAAGTTGCCCTGGCCGTCGACGAGCATGTGGCGCATCGAAAAGTCTTGCGCCATGCGCACGAGCGCGTCGTACTCGCTCTGGTCGCCGTGAGGGTGGTACTTGCCGAGCACCTCGCCGACCACGGCCGCGCATTTCTTGTAGGGGGACCCCGCGGTGAGGTTGAGGCCGCGCATCGCGTAGAGGATGCGACGGTGCACCGGCTTGAGGCCGTCGCGCACGTCGGGGATTGCTCGACCGATGATCACGCTCATCGCGTAATCGAGGTACGAGGTCTG
>JAJDAH010000032.1 GCA_029261965.1 Polyangiaceae bacterium | reverse complement strand
TCGATACCGAGGATCTCGCCAACAAGCTCTTGGGCATGCAGCTGCTCATCGAAACGATCGCGCTGACGATCTTTCAAGAGGTGCGCGAGTCCGACGTCGAGCCGGTTTTGTGCGAGCTCATGAAGTACTACGAGCGCGATGAAGCGCGGCATGTCGGTTTGGGCATGCAGTACCTACCGCAGCTGATGAAAAAAATGACTCCGGCGCAACTGAGCCGCCTCTTCCTGTTTCAGGCGAAGCTGATCACGCTCGCGCTCTGGGAGACGAAGGTTCTCGAAGCAGATCTGCGAACCCTTGGCATCGATCCGCGACGGGTCGTCGAGCGTACGAAGGCCAAACAGGGACTCGCGCTGAAAGAGGCGTTCTCTTCGCTCGGATGGACGTTCGACGAGCGCCGCAACTACGTCCTGTCCGGCATCGGTGCCGTAGTCGAATTCATGTTTCCGCTCGAGAACACCAAAGGCAATTCGATCGCCAAAGCCAAGGCCGCCTGGGGTGCCTTCTGGGAGGTGCTGAACCCCCCCGACGACGCGCTCGATGTTCACGCGCGCCACGAGATTCACACGGCTCGAGGCAAGGTCGCCAAGGGCGACGCGCACGCCGTGGCGCCGGATTGAGGTCGACACGATGAAAGCGATTTGGGTCCCGAGCGGGATCGCCCTCTTGGGGTTCGCGCTGACCGGTTGCCTGCACGATCCGAACAAACCGCCGGCGGACCCGCGCCCGAGCGCGGACACGACTCGACCGGTGAGGCCGCCGGGCCCGGTGCCACTCGCCGACGCTCAGAGGTACGTGCTCGCACTCATCAACTACGACCGGAGCAAACACGGCCTGGCAGCCGTGGCTTGGGACGAAACGGCGGCGAAAGCCGGGCAACGACACGCCGAAGACATGGCCCGCAACGGGTTCACGGCGCACTGGGGTACCGACGGTTCGGTTCCGGAGCTCCGGTACACCGAGGCTGGCGGGACCCACATGGCCCAAGAAAACTCGGCGTGTTTCTTCGACGGTGTGGTTCGTGAGCTGGATCCGAACCCGATGTTCGATCCGGTCAAGCTCGAGCAGATCGAAAGTGCGTTTTACAACGAGAAGCCGCCAAACGACGGACACAGAAAAAACATCCTGAAGGCGTGGCACAACAAGGTAGGCGTCGGCATCACCAAACCCGTCGGCATCGATCAGCCGTGCATGGCCCAGGAATTTCTCGACGAGTACGGTGACTACGATGGCATCCCGGTGAAGGCGCGCGTCGGCCAGAAGGTCACGGTGTCGGGCGAGGTCACCGAGCCGGTGCAGTTCGGTGGGGTGGGTCTGGGACGGATCGACCTGCCGAAGCCCATGGATCCGGCGCAGCTCAACCAGACCTCGAGTTATCGCGTGCCGGAGCCGAAGGAGCTGTTTTTCCCCAAGGGTTTCGTCACGAGAGTCGAGGTGGCGATGACGGGCAAGCGGTTCTCGATCGACCTCGAGCTCGACGAGAACAAACAACCCGGGCTCTACATGGTGACCATTTGGGGGAAGTTTCCGGAGAACGACGAGCTCACGATCACGAGCCTTCGGGCGGTCCGGGTCGAATAACGGGTTGATGGCTCGCCCCGGTCCGACTCACACGGCCGTCGGTCAGCTCGTTTCTCGTCGCTACGAGGTGCTCGAGGAGCTGGCGCGCGGCGGCCACAGCGCGGTCTATCGTGGCGTGGATCAGAAGTGCGGTGGTGAGGTCGCAATAAAGATGCTGCTCGGTGGGGCCGCAGCGAGTCCGGAAATGGCCGTCAGGCTCGTACGAGAGCACCGGGCGATGCTCGATCTCGAAGGCACCTCTGCGGTGCGGGCTCTCGATCTCGGCAGCACCTCCGATGGCGCCGTTTGTCTGGTCATGGAGCTGTTGAAAGGTATGGACCTCGGGGACTACCTCAACGGGTGCGACGATCGGGGCGAGCGCGTCTCGCCGCCGACGATCGCGCGACTTTTGGCGCCAATCGTCAAGACGCTGGAAAAAGCGCACGAGATGGGGATTGCGCACCGGGATCTCAAGCCGGCGAACATCTACGTTTTGAGGGAACAGAATGGCTCGTCGGTGCGGCTGCTTGACTTCGGGCTCGCCAAGGTCGCATCAGCGCCACCGCTCACCAAGGACGGTATCGTCATCGGATCGCCGAGTTACATCGCGCCAGAGGTCTGGGCGGGCAATCCGGGGGCGCTCGATCATCGAGTCGATATCTATTCGCTCGGAGCAATCATCTATCGCGCCATGGCCGGCGAGGTTCCGTTCCCCGCGAGCTCGATTCGGGAGAAGGTGCGCATGGCAACGACCGAAAAGCGCCCGAGCTTGCATGCACGGCGACCCGATCTGCCCCCAGAGGTCGACGCTTGGGTGGAGCAAGTCTTGGCCATCGAGCCCGATTCGCGCTTCCACCGGATGCGCGGCATGTGGTTTGCTTTCCTCGATGCGGTCGGGATAGAGCACGACGTCGGTGAAGAATCATCGCTCGACTGAGCGACGGCCAGTAGAGATACGCGCGCGCGGCGCGGGGAGAGCAGCGATGGCAAAGAAGAAGGCGACGAAGAAGAAGAAGGCGACCAAGAAGAAGGCGACCAAGAAGAAGGCGACCAAGAAGAAGGCGACCAAGAAGAAGGCGACCAAGAAGAAGGCGGCCAAGAAGAAGGCGGCCAAGAAGAAGGCGGCCAAGAAGAAGGCGGCCAAGAAGAAGGCGACCAAGAAGAAGGCGACCAAGAAGAAGGCGACCAAGAAGAAGGCGATCAAAAAAACTGCCGCCGGGCCGGCCACCCGACGACTTGGGGCCGGCGCGCGGGCACCAAAGTTCGAGCTGTCTGACGATCGCGGTCAGCCCGTGTCGTCCGCTTCTCTCGAAGGAAAGTCGTACGTCTTGTACTTCTATCCGCGCGACGACACGCCCGGTTGCACGAAAGAAGCCTGCGGCTTTCGCGACGATCTCTCCGGGTTCGAGCGGTCGGGAGTTCGTGTCATCGGGGTGAGCCCCGACAAGGTCGAAACGCACCAAAAGTTTCGAGACAAGTACAATTTGAACTTCACGTTGTTGTCGGATCCGGAAAAGCAGCTAGCGAAAGCGTACGGATCGTGGGTCATGAAAAAGAACTACGGTCGCGAGTACATGGGGATCGAGCGTTCGACCTTCCTCGTCGACAAAAAGGGTGTGATCAAGAAGGCGTGGCGCAGCGTCAAGGTTCCCGGACACGTCGAAGCCGTGCTCGCGGCAGCCAACGCCTGAGTCAGTCTCGGCGGGCGAGGATCCCAGCGCGCCCGTCTTCTTCGGAAAAACAGACGGTCTCGAGACCGGTTATTCCTCCCGAAAGCTCGCCCCGAGCGAGTCGGAAGCGCGCCGACGGGTGCGCCCCTGGCCAATCGACGGTGAACGTCACGGCGATGAGATGACCCCCTGGCGCAAGCATCTGGCCCAGCCGTACCAGGAGCTCTCGGTCGAGGTAGTCGCAAACGACGATCGCGTCGGCGCGCCCCCCGCGAGGGAGCTTGTCGCCAGCGAGATCGGTGACGGTGCAGGTGAGATCGACGCCGTGAGCCATCGCGTGGCTCGCCGCGATGTCGAGCGCGACCGGGCTCACGTCCCATGCCTCCGCCGCCCAACCCCGTCGTCCGAGCTCGACCGCGTGACGCCCGGTGCCCGACGCCACGTCGACTGCCCGCCGACCCCGACCGGCGCCAAGCCGATCGAGACACGCGGCGACCCACCGATCGGCGGGACTGAGCGCGTCGAAGCGCCGGGATTCGTGGCGGTCGTCCCAGCGTTCGCGATCGGACATGGCCAGAGAGGTTAGACTGCCGAGCGCGTGTCCGACGAGCCTTTGGTTTCGGTGTTGCTACCCGCATTCGACGCCGAAAACACGCTCGCCACCGCGCTGCAGAGCGTGCGGCGCCAGTCCTTTCGCCGTTGGGAGTGTGTCGTCGTCGACGATGGCTCGACGGACGGAACGGCGGAGATCGCGGGGCGCTTCGCCCAAAAGGACTCGCGCTTTCGTGTCGCGAGCATCGAACACTCGGGCATCGTGGGCGCGCTGGCTCGTGGAATCGAGCGATGTCGGGGCAAGTACGTCGCCCGCATGGACGCCGACGACCTCATGGCCACCCGCCGTCTCGCTCGTCAGGTTGAATTTCTAGAGAAACATGTCCAGCACGCGGCCGTGGGAGCACACGTCAAGATCTTCGGGCGGGAGGTGACGTCGGGCCTCAGGCAATACGAGAGCTGGCTGAATGGGCTCGAGAGCGCCGAAGACGTGCGCCGCGATCTGTTCGTGGAGTGCCCCATCGCGCACCCCACGCTCATCATCCGCCGTCGTGATCTCGACCGACACGGCTACGAGTCCCGACCCTGGCCCGAGGACTACGATCTGCTCATGAGGCTGGTGCTCGGCGGCGCGCGCGTCGGGGTGGTTCCCGAGCCGCTTCTGTACTGGCGTGATACTCCGAGTCGGCTTTGGCGCTCGCGGGACGAGTACTCACGAAGCAGCATCGTGGCGTGCAAAGCCGAGTACCTGGCCAGATCGCTGCTGGCTGAAGGGGACCGATACGTGCTCTGGGGTTATGGCGATACCGGTCGCACGCTGGCGCGCGCTCTTGGGGAGCACGGTAAGACGCCGAGCCATATCGTCGAGCTTCATCCTGGCCGTCTCGGACAGACGATCGCCGGAGCAAGCGTGATCCATCCGCGCGAGCTCGGGGGACTCGGGATCCGTCCGTTGGTGGCGTCGGTTGCCGGAGCGGAGCCTCGCGCGCAAATCCGACAGGCGCTCGATGCGCTGGGCTACAAAGAAGTCAGGGACTTCGTGTGCGCGGCTTGAAGTCCAGACCGCTTGTGACCCTACTGTCAGTTGGTCGTTGGGGTATCGCTCCCGGGCCACAGAACCGTCGGGAGCGGAAATGCGGGGCGAGCCAACAAGAACCCTTGTCCCATCTGCGCGCCGGTGTCGCGCACGGCGTTGAATTCGTCCCGAGTCTCGATCCCTTCGGCGACGACGAGGGCGCCAAGGTCGATGCAGAGCTTGACCACACTCGACACGAGTTGTCGCTGTCGGATGCTCTTGTCGACCCCGAGGATGAGGTCGCGATCGAGCTTGACGACTCGCGGTTCGAGATCCGCGATCCGCTTGAGGTTCGAATAACCGGCACCGAGATCATCGACGACGAGGTGTACTCCCCCTCGCGACCGGACTTCCTTCAAGACGTTGAAGCAAAGGTCGAAATGCGTGAGTGGTACCGTTTCGGTGATCTCGAGAAATACGTCGTGGTCGTGGGCGAAGATGGGGTCGTCGGGACGGACCAACCATCCTTCGCTCAGCTCGTGGGGATGCACGTTGAGAAACACCGGAAGTCCTGAAGTGAGCGGTACCGCGATCTCGCGGATCATGCGTCCCAGCCGGCCCGTGCATCCGCTCTCCACGGCCCGCTCGAAGAGCAGCGGGGGACTCGCGTATTGCGGCAGGCGGCACCGGACGAGGGCCTCGTGGGCGAAGGTTTTTCGCGTGTCCAGGTCGACGATCGGCTGAAAAACCACGCTCAAATCGTGCGGTTCGACCATTCGCCGGAACTCGATGAAGGAGTCGCGTGTCGAAACGAAGTCCTGCCCAGACGGGGCGTCCGAGAGGCGGTTGGACCGCGGCGGAATGGTAGGTGTTGGAGTATCAGCCAATCAGGGCGTCCCCCAGCCGCGGAAAACCGACCGGTCCCTCTCGTCAACCTTCAATACTACCACTTAGTTCAGTGTTACTGCAATGATAGAACGCATGATGACCCGCGCCATGAAAGTAGGGGGGACCGCCGGATTGCTTCGGTCAGCGAAGCACATCGTGTCCGTTGCGGCTGCCCGCGCCGTTTCGTCCGTCGTCATCGCGTCGGCGCTCGCGGCTACCGCTTGCGAGGATTCGAGCAAGAAGAGCGAATCGGAGGCCAAGAAGCACGTGGCCGTGATGGCGACGTGGCTCGCCGCCGATCTCCAAGAAGTGCGCAAGGGTTTGCCCGAAGGCGCCAAGCATCTCGTCAAGCTCTACGAAGGGGAAACTCTGCCGGCCGATGATCTGCCAGCGGTTCGTGCTGGGCTGGAGCGCGCGAGGAACAAGGTTCAGGATCTGCGGATTGCCAAAAGCACGTTCTTCGCTCTAGCCGACCCCAAGGGTCTCGTTCTTCGCAACGATCGCGACCAGGACCTGATGGCGGGCAAGGGTCTGTTCGGTGCGTTTCCCGAGCTCGAGCAAGCGCTCGAGAAAGACTGGGTCGAGACGACGGGAAAGATGAAAGAAGCAGCGTCGGTCAACGACGGCGACGCTCAATGGATTGCCGCGACGCCGGTCAAAGTCAGCGGCGAGGTGAAGGGTTTGTACGTTTCGGGGTGGAGCTGGTCAGCCTACGCGTACCGTCTTCAGAACGGTATCGTCTCGGAAATTCGGCCGGCTCCGGACTCCAAGGAGAAGATGCCCTTGGTGTACGCGTTCGTCGTGGTCGGTGGCGAGGTCTTTCGTGGCTACGAAACTCCGGAGATCAACGCGACTACGATTAAGGAACAGCAGCCGCTCGAAAAGATCGATGGCGACGCGATTTTTTCCACTCGACTCGAGATCACCGGGCGAGCGTTCGGACTGGCGGCTCGGCGAGTCCCCTCTGCCGGCAAGGACGTCGCGGTGGCGGTTCTGCGCAGCGAGACGTGACTCAGCTCGCGGGTTTTTTCCGTGACCGCTTCTTTTTGCGGACTTGAAACGAGAGTGGAGCATCGGCACCGCTTCGGCCGAAGTGATGCATGCCGCCGATGAGGACCAAAAGCGAAACGACCGTCAGCACCGATCCTATCGCCTGACCGTCGTCGAGCACGCTCATCCCGATGCCGAGCAATGCGAGCGTAGCGGCAGCTGCCAACACCGTTCGGCTGTCGGCTTTTGCCGGTCGAGCAGGCGAGCCCGCTCCGGTGTTCGACGGGCTCACGGCCAGCGATCGGAGTGCGCCCGCAGGACGAAGTCCCTGACGTCGCGGGCGAGCATGTTCTCCGCGGTGATGGTCGTCGACTCGTGCGTCGTGCCGACCTGGTCGTCGTACGTGTAGCTCGTGTCGTGCAAGATGAGAATGCGCGCATCGCGATTGTCGCCCATGCCGCGGACCAGCTGCAGCGCGTCGCCCATCGAAGCGTCCCTCTGGGGCAGTCCTGCTCCCATCGCGCGTCGATCGTTGTCGGTGATGTATGCGACGCCGTAGAGCTTCTCGGCCGCGCCCACGTCGATCTTGATCTTCACGCCGCTCTCGAGCTCGACTTCACGCCCGCGGATGGGTCGGTCGCCCTCGGCGCGGAACCCCCGGATGATGACCTCGATGGCCCGGCGCTCGTCGAGCGCCCGCGTCGGATTTGGGGCTTTCGCCGGGGGCGGCCCACACCCGAGCGCGACGCTGGCGCCTCCGAGTACGAGTATCGAAGCGAGAAACCCACGGCGCCTGGTGCGCCTGGGGGACCCTACTAGCTGCCAGGTCGGTCGGTTGCTATTCATCGCGGTGCACAAGTTAGCCAAGCACTGGCCGGTTCGCTAGCTCTCGTCGCGTCCCATGATTCGGAAAGCTCCCAGCTCGGTCATTTGGCTGCTCGGCGCGTGGCGTCAGGGCAGGGCTTTCGCCCTTCCATGGGTGTGTGCGGCCCTGGCCACGGGGTGTTCGACCCGCTCGATGCCCGATCCGCGGGATGCGGCCCAAGAGTATGCCGAGGCCGCCGCTCGTGGGGATGCGGACGCGGTCTACGAGCTGATGACCGAGGACGCCCAGCGCACGCACGGTCGAAAGGGTACGAAACGGCTCGTGAGCGAGAATCGTGTCGAGCTCGGCCGTCGCGCGAAGGCGCTCCAGGCCGAGGGCGCGAAAGTGAGGGCCATCGCCGTCGTCCGCTACCCGGACGGCGAGATGGCGTCTCTCGAAGTCCAGGACGGGCGTTTTTTCGTCAGCTCGGCCGGAGCGCTGCCCGCCGGGGCGCGCACCCCAGCCCAGGCGCTCGACGAGCTACGGCAGGTGTTGGCGCGCCGTAGCTACTCCGGCTTGATGCGAGTCCTCACCGCGGACACCCGCAGTGCGCTCGACAGCGATCTTCGCTCTCTCGTCGACGGGCTCGAGGAGCCCGACACTCTCGACGTGGAAGTGAAGGGAGATACGGCGGTCGTGACCGTGCCGGGCGGGCACCTCGTGCGCCTCAAGCGAGAGGAGGGCGTTTGGCGCGTTCAAGACTTCGATTGACGCGCCGCCAGGTCGTCGCCGGACTCGCGGTGATGACCCTGCCCACCGGCGCAACGGCGTTCGGCCAAGTGGGCGCGTTTCACGCGCGTGTGCTGGGTACCGGAGGTCGAAAGTGGCGCGACGTTCGAAACACTGGACCGAGTCGATGGGCGTGGGAGCTCGTCCGTCGCACGAGCGCGCCCGCGCGCCTCGTCTCGGACGCCGTTCTGGCCGACGAAACGAAGCTTCTCGATGAGCCCTTTCTGGTCTGGCCTGGCGCCGAAGCGATCGCTCCGCTTTCGCCCGCCGAGCTTCGAGGACTCGAGCTGTTCATCCGGCTGGGCGGGGTCATCGTCGTGGATGACTCCGCACCGGCGGCGAATACTTTCACCGAGAGCGTGAAGCGCGAGCTCGCCCGGGTGTTGCCCGAATCGCCAGTGGTCGCGCTCGACTCGAACCATGTGATCTACAAGACGTACTACATCCTCGATCAACCGGTGGGACGCGTCAGCGGACCCTCGCACCTGGAGGCTATCGTGCGCGGCGGACTAGCCCAGGTGATTTTTCTCCAGCACGACTTGCTGGGCGCGTTGGCTCGAACGCGTGAGGGAGGTTGGGCGCTGGAGGTCACTGGAGGTTTTCGGCAGCGCGAGTATGCGGTTCGAATGGCCGTCAACCTGGCGATGTATGTGCTGTGCTCGGACTACAAGGACGACCAAGTGCACGCGCCTTGGCTGATGCGGCGTCGCGCACGGCGCACACGATGAACGCCAGCTCGTGGGCGCTCACCGACGACCTGTCGCTCCCCGTCGTCGTCTTCCTGGCGATTGCCGCTTTCGCGACTGTCGTGATGTTGTTGGTCGAGGTTCGCCGGCGCGAGCGCTACGGCGCGCTCATCGTGTTGACCGGGGTCATGGGCGTTTTCCTGCTCGTCGCTGCGGTGGCGCGCCCGGTGCGTGTCGCCACCCGCGGTAGCGTCGTCGGGCCCCGGGTCGTCGTGCTCGTCGACTCGTCGAGACGCCTACTCTTGCCAGCGGATGGGAGCGAGATCGGCGCTGCCGGCCGGACACGCCGACAGGTTGCGCTCGACACCGTCGAGTCCCTTCGAGCGCACTTCTCGGATGCAAGACTCGGCGTGTACGGTTTCGGCGAGGGGCAGCCATTGCCCCTGCCGAGCGATGGCACGGAGACGAGTGCCGAGCTCGTGACCGAAAGCGATTTGGTCGCAGCGCTGTCGCACCTGTCCCAGTCTGCCGCCGAACGGCCTCGGGCCGTCGTCGTGGTCAGCGACGGCCGCCTCAGCCGACCCTTCGATGGGGCTGACGACGTGTCGCTTCGCCAGGCGGTCGGGGCGCTGGGTGTCCCGATCCACACGGTGCGTCTCGTCGAGGACGCTCCGCGAGACGCCAGCGTGCGCGGTGTGCGGGCGGCCGGGGCCGCAGTGGCCCACCAAGAGCTCGCGCTCACCATCGAGATCGGGTGCTCGGCTGGCTTGGATTGTGGTGTGGTACCGGTGACGGTTCGCGAGCTGCGACACGGCGTCGAGCCGGGGGTGCTCGCTGCCGGCGTGGCCAAGGTGGAGGACGGCGTCGGCAAGGTCGAGCTACGCATCACGCTCGACCGCGCCGGCGCAAGAGTGGTGGAAGTGGCCATCGACGCGCCTGAAGGGGACACGATCGCCGAAAACGATTCGCGAACCCTCACGTTCTCCGTTGCGCGCGAACGGGTGCGCATCCTCCACATCGCTGGTCGCCCGACCTACGACGTGCGCGAGCTGCGCCGGTGGTTGAAGTCCGACGAATCGATCGATCTCGTCGCGTTTTTCATTCTGCGCACCGAAACAGACAATCCGCGTGTTCGTAGCGACGACGAACTCGCGCTCATCCCATTCCCAGTGGACGAGCTGTTCGAGGAGCATCTCCCGAGCTTCGACGCAGTGCTCCTGCAGGACATCGACGCGGTTCAATACAAGCTGGATCCGCACCTGCCTCGCGTGGCTCGATACGTCGAAGCCGGTGGTGGCCTGATCATGGTGGGCGGCCCCACGGCATTTGGCGGCGGGCGCTACGGCGGGACTGCGCTCGGCCGGGTGGTGCCCGTCGCGATCCCCGACGACCCGCCGGCAGCCGACACGCTCGAGTTCGTTCCGGAATACACCGAGGCCGGGCGTGCCACCCCGGTGTTGAAGGCGCTGCTTTCATTGTTCGACGGAGCATTACCGAAGATGGCCGGGTCCAACACGCTAGGACCGCCGCGCCCTGGTGCTCTGGTTCTGTGGGAACATCCAAACAGAAGGACGCGCGACGGATCGAAGATGCCCGTCCTCGCGCTTGGAGAGGCGGGGGACGGCCGCACCATTGCCCTCGGCGTGGACGGCACTCATCAACTCGGGTTCAGCGAGTTCGCGTCGCGAGCTGCTGGACGAGGCTACGGCGCGCTCTGGGATGGTCTGGTGGGCTGGTTGATGCGCGACCCACGGTACGAAGCCGCGCGGATCGAGGTCGTGGGCGAGTGCATTGCGGGATCGCCCACGCGGTTGCGTCTCACGCGGCTCCCGGGAGCGAAGGGCGACGTCGAGCTCGAGCTGGACCGGTTGGGAAAAACGAGCGCGCCGATCGTGAAGAAGCTCACGCCGCCTGAATCCGGCCCCGTCGAGATCGACGTCGGCGCTCTCGAAGCGGGAGGCTACACCGCGCGAGCGCGGGTCGGGGCGTCGCCGCCGACGCGACAGGATTTTGCCTGTGAGCGCGGCGGCGAAGCGTGGAGCGACAGCCGGCCCGACGCCAACCGACTCGTGAGAATCGCCGCCGTCACCGGCGGCGTGTCGGTCGACCAGGATGACGTCGCCGCACTGCCCTCGCCGGAGCCCACGACCGTCGCCGCCGAGCGGCACGTGTCTCCGGTTCTGCCGCCATGGGCCTGGAGTGCCATGGCGGCGCTAGCTCTCGGGGCCCACTGGGTCGCACGTCGCCGCGGCGGCCTCGTGTAGCGGGTCGTCGAAAACACCTGCTCCAGAACGGAGTTTAGTCGTAGTACTCGTTGCCGAGGTGAGTGATCAGGTCCTCGCCGACCATCCAACGCAGCGTATTTTTTAGCTTCATCGACTGAATGAACAGGTCGTGCTCCGGGTACAGCCCGGCGGCAGTTTGTGGGCTCTTGAAGAAGAAGCTGAGCCACTCTTGTACGCCTCCAAAGCCGGCGCGTTTGGCGAGGTCGAGCAAGATTGCCAAATCGAGCACGATGGGCGCGGCGAGGATCGAGTCGCGACAAAGGAAGTCCACCTTGATCTGCATCGGATAGCCGAGCCAGCCGGTTAGATCGATGTTGTCCCACCCCTCCTTCGCGTCGCCGCGGGGCGGGTAATAGTTGATGCGCACCTTGTGATAAACGTCACCGTAGAGGTCCGGGTAAACCTCCGGCTGGAGGATGTGCTCGAGCACACCCAGCTTGCTGACTTCCTTCGTCTTGAACGACTCCGGATCGTCCAGCACCTCGCCGTCGCGGTTGCCAAGAATGTTCGTGCTGAACCATCCAGAGAGGCCGAGCATGCGCGCCTTGAACCCCGGCGCGAGGATCGTCTTCATCAGCGTTTGGCCGGTCTTGAAGTCTTTCCCAGCCGTGGGAGCGCTCGTGCGCTTCGCCAACTCTTCCGCAGCCGGGAAATCCACCGTCAGATTCGGGGCTCCGTTGGCAAAAGGCACGCCTTCCTTCAGGCAGGCCCAGGCGTACAGCATCGAGTTCGAGATCGCCGGGTCGTCGTTGGCGAGTCCCTTTTCGAACGCTTCGACGGACTGATGTACCGGTCCCGGCTCGATGTAGATCTCGGTGGATCCGCACCACACGGCCACCGCGCGCGTGCACCCCTTCGCTTCGAGCGCACCCCGGATGTCGGCTCTCAGCTGCTCCACCATGTCTGCTTTGGAGCTCGCGGTCTTGGCGTGTCGGCCGTCTAGCCTCTTGACGTACTCCGGGTAGAACGCGGCCTTGAACGGCCGCACGCTCTCGAGCTCTTCTTTGATGGGCTCGAGGTCGCGCGGCTCCAGCACCTTGGCGTTCACCGCGGACTCGTAGGCGTTCTCGTCGAACAAATCCCACGACGCGAACTCGAGCTCATCGAGACCCGCGAGCGGGACGAGGTCTCGGATTTTCGGAATTCGATTGTCGGTGCGCTTGCCCAGTCGAATCGTTCCGAGCTGGGTCATCGAGCCGATGGGTTTGGAGAGCCCGCGGCGAACGAGCATGCACCCAGCGATGAACGTCGTGGACACGGCGCCCAACCCAGGGAGCAGGACGAGGAGCTTGCCGTCGGGTTTCTGGATGCTGGAAGGTTTTTTCATTCGAATCTCGCGCTCGAGTTTGCAAGCGACGTGCCCCTATGGCGCCTTCGACCGCGCATTGTCAACGGCCTGCGCTTCGCCACCGCTTGCCCGAAGTGCTCGCCGCGATCTGCGAGTCGTGGGTGTAGCTCTGCTCACCACACTCACCGTGGCGCCACGTCACGGGTGTGGCAGCCGTGGCACCGCCGCCAGCGACGCGGCTGCCCGCCGTTCGGCGTCTCACTCGGGGCATTGGCTCAGCCGACCGGCCGGGTGCGTAGCAAATGACGCGCCGCGGCTGTTGGCATCCGACTTGCTCTATACCGAGCGTTCCAAAACTGGAAGGACCACGTGAGGGCCACTAACTATTCGTGACGGAAGGGTTTCAGCTTGCCGGCTGGACCGTTTGCATCAGGACGAGCGCGTCCTCCAACCCTGGTCCGGAGCGTGAGTTATTTGCCACACTGTGCCCTCGCTGCGACAGTGCCAAAAGCTCCTAAATACTGAAACTAAAAAAGAATTTGCCCACGTACCTGAGCGCATGGTACCTCGTCGCCAGCTCGAATCTGGGGACGACTGTCCAGACCACGACGCAACGCAGCACCTACTTACGCCTACCGACATCATGAACAGCCCATTGCATGCGACGCCACTGTTTCAGACCCGCCTGACCCGAGCGATCGTGTTGGCGGCTGGGACGGGGTCTCGGCTTCGCTCGGGGGGCAACCAGACGCCGAAACCCTTGCGACCGGTAGCGGGCGTGCCGCTGCTCGTGCGCGTGCTCCGCACGCTGGCGAGTGAAGGGGTTCGTGAGGCGGTCGTCGTGACGGGATACGAAGGGGAGGCCATCCGCTCCCGGCTGCTCGCACGTGAGTCCGAACTTGGTCTCGCGGTCTCGTTCGTGGACAACCCGCGTTATCTCGCCAAAAATGGTGTCTCGCTGCTCGCCGCGGCCGAATTCGTCGATCGGGAGTGCCTGCTCTCGATGGCGGACCACCTGTATTCACCGGCTCTGGTTCGCCGGCTGGCGCGCGCTAGGCTGTCGCCAGGTGCCTGCGCCCTCGCCGTGGACCGAAACATCGACGATTGCTTCGACCTCGATGACGCGACCAAGGTGCGAGTGAGGGGCGGCCAAATCGTGGAGGTCGGCAAAGAGCTGCCCACCTATGACGCGCTGGACACCGGCGTGTTTCGAATCGGGCCGGCACTCATACGAGAGCTTTCGCGTCTCGACAGGGACAACGGTGATTGCTCCCTGTCGGAGGGAGTGAGCGCTCTGGCTGCTCGGGGAGATTTCGTCGCCTGCGACGTTGGTGACGCCCGGTGGATCGACGTCGATACACCGGAAACCCACGCGCATGCCGAAGACCTCATCGAGCGCTACGGCGACGGCCTCGAGCCGACCGACGACTCGGTGATCCGGCGCCTGCCGGTTTCCAGTCCTTACGCCGCGCCGCTCGCCGCGGCGGGAGGCGACGCCGAGTAACGTTCGAGCTCTGAGCGATGAGCGCCGAAACCGTACCGCCGCTGCCGCCGTTTGCCACGCTCGTCAAATCCCCTGACGTAGAGGACCCGGTCAACCGGTGGCTACATCGCCCCCTGGCCTACGCGTTCGTCTCGGCGATCTACAAGACCTCTCTCACGCCGAACGGCGTGACGTTGATCGCGATGCTCACCGGCATGGTGGCCGGCGCCCTCTGGATTTGGGGAACTGCGGAGGGACTCGTCGCCGGAGGCATCTTGCTCTGGACTTCGGCGATTCTCGACGGTGCCGACGGTATTCTGGCGCGCGCCAAGAAGCTCGAATCGCAATTCGGTCGCGCTCTCGACGGCTCTGCGGACATGGTCGTGGCGATTTGCACCGTGTTGCCTGCCGGTTGGCGCGTGATGCAGGAGGGCTCGATCCACGGCGCATGGATCCTCGCCACGATCGTCCTCACGGTCGTCAATCTGTACATGTACGACTTCTACAAGGAGTCGTTCCTGCGCATGACTCGCCTCGAGCGTGGTGGCGAGGGGGAGGATGCGCCCGACATCGAGAAGCGCCTCGTCAAACTCGAGGAGGAGGGCGGCCACCTCGTGACTCGATTGGCGGTCAAGCAGGTCTTGCTGCCGACGCTGCGCGCTCAGCGCGCGATCGTTGCCTTCACGAACCCGGGAGCCATCCGCGACGACCGTCGATTCATCGTCAACGAGCAGACCGCCCAGATCTATCGCAAGCACAACAGCGGCCCGATGAAGCTCTGGATAGCCATCTCGCTCGCTCCCCACAGCTACACGTTTGCCATTTGCGGCATGTTCGATCAGTTCGGGGCCTACATCTGGGTGCGACTAGTCGGAATGAACGCGATCATGGTCGCGGCGTTCATCTGGCAGCGCGTCGCTACCCAGCGTACGATGGCGGAGCTCGCCGAAGTGGGCGCCTCGCCCATCCTTCGGGCCGAACCCGCGGCATGAGCGTCATTCCCCCGGGACGGGGAGTGGTGAGGGCTTTCGCCTCAGCCCGAGCCCCACGAGGCCGCTTCGAGCGCGGCGGGTGGCTTCCCGGGTGAGGTAGCGACCGGGATGGCTCACCGCGAGCGACATGTCGACGGTGCAGTACACGCCGCAGCCCTTCTGGCAGTCCTTCTTCCGGTCGTACGCGAGCAGATCGTCCGGCTGAATGTCCATGATGTGCCGCTGGGTTCGAACCTGGCTACAGAGCCAAAACTGCCCCTGCGCTGACACGAAGAAGTACTTGTAACCGGCGACGCACGTCCAATCGAGCTCGGCGCCCTCGAGCATCGCCAGCTGATAGTCGAGTAGATTCCAGCTGGTGTGGATTCGGGCACCGCTCCGCTTGAGCGCGACCTGGCGCTCGACGGCTTTTTGCATGGGCGCGGTGGCCGGATGCAGCCGGAGCTTGCGCTTGTTGATCAAGTCGTCGTGAATCACGCGCGCGTGGACCGGGATGTCCCGTGAGAGGCACTCGTCGATGACCTGGCTGCTCTGCTCGATGGTGTCACCGAACAGGACGCCGGAGACGTTTACCGATACGTCTGTCCCGTCGAAAAAACCGAGTTTGTGAACGACTGTTTTGAGCGACTTCTTGGTGCTCTCCGTGGGGGTCATCCGGTCGACCGAAAATTGGAGCGAATCGAGACCGGCCTCGGCGAGGGCGGCGGCGAGCTCGCGGGTCAACAGGAAAGCATTGGTGGACATGCTGACCCTGTCGAAGCCCAGCTGCTTGCCATAAGCGACCAGCTCGACGATGTCCGGGTGCATCAGCGGCTCTCCACCCTGAAGCCCGAGTCGAAGCACACCCAAGCGACGGATCTTCCGCATCCATTGGCGCAGCTCTGACTGTTGGGGGTGGGGGACCGAGTTGTCGTACTCGTTGCAGTAGTGGCAATCGAGGTTGCACTGGTCGGTCACGTACAGGTGTGCCGTCCACGGCTTCGAGTCGATAAGGCGTCGAGCTTGCCAGAGAACGGTCATTTGGGGGTCCGAGGCCCCGATATATGCCCGGCGCCCATGGGGTAGTTACGGCACTGCCCCGAGCGGGGCAAGTTGGCGCCCAGATGACGTAACGGCCGACGGGCCTGGTAGCCGCCAAGTCCGGTTTTTGCAGTGCTAAGGCGAAATGTCGTGCCACAACCTTGCCGTTCCGGCCGCATCAGTGCACCGTAGCGCTCGCCAGCGCGTCGCCAGCGGCGCCCCGGGCAGCAAAATGGCTTTGGTCGCTTCTAACCTGGGGGTGCTGCTTGGGGATGGTGCGGGAGGCCGCATCCTCGGCCTCTCGGTGAAGGCGCGCAACCACCGGGTGGCGTTGCGGGCCGGTGCGCGAGTGGCAAACCCTGGCACCGAAGTCACACCCCTGTTGTACGTGCCGCCCACGGTGGTGATCGAGCCGAGCGTATTTGCGCACCTGCCGGCTCCGACCGGTGAGGTGAGCCGCGTCGTGCCCGCTGGGGGCGGCCCAGCCATGCTCTGGGGGCCCGGCCCCGCCGTCGAGTCGGCGCTGAAGGGGGAGCTCGAGCCGCAGGGTGAGCTGGAAATGCCCCCCGAAACGGCACACGACGTATCGACTCGGCGCGCGCGATTCCGCG
Source organism: Polyangiaceae bacterium (assembly GCA_029261965.1). Classification (GTDB taxonomy): domain Bacteria; phylum Myxococcota_A; class Polyangia; order Polyangiales; family Polyangiaceae; genus JAJDAH01. The sequence goes on along the minus strand of JAJDAH010000032.1, from coordinate 2,322 downwards.
CCGAGCGGTCGCTGCTACGACGAAGCGGCAAGCGGACGGATGGTGTCGTCTCGCGAACGCTCAACCGCCCAGTCAGCCGAGTCTTCAGCTACCTGTTCTTACGCGCCGGGCTGACCGCATGGCACGCCAGCGTCGCGAGTCTCGGTATCGGTCTCGTTTGCGCGTACTTCACCACACAGACCAGCTATCTCTCGATGGTCATCGCCGGCCTGCTCTTTCAAGCGGCATCGATCTTCGATGGCGTCGACGGAGAAATGGCGCGGCTGACGCTGCGCGAGTCGAAGCTCGGAGCGAAGATCGACACGATGTTCGATCACATGACGTACCTGGCGTGTCTCGCTGGTTTCACCATCGGCTGGATGGCCGAAGGGGTGGGCCCTGTGGGAGTCGGCCTCGCGGTGTTCGCAGTCGTCGGCGTGCCACTCACACTGCTGCACGTGCTGTCGTTCATCAGGCGCTACGCGCCGGATGCTTCGTTCGTTTTTCTCGACACGTGCGTGCATCGGGCGGCGCGCGAGAACGATTCCCCGACGCTTCGTCTAGCCAGCTCGATGTTCAATCTGTTTCGTCGCGACGTTTTTTCCGCAGCGTTCATGCTCTTGACGCTTTCGGGTAGCCGTGAGCTCATCGTCGGGTTGCTCGTCGGTGGCCTCGTGGTGTCGAATCTCACGCTATTGCTGCACCGAGATCGGCTCGTCGAGGCCGCGGCTTCGTTGCATCCGGCCGGCGCACGAAGCGCGCTTGGCCCCGAGCCGCAGAGCGCCAGCGGCGCCGCCAGCTCCTGACCCCAGGTCGCAGCCGGTTCGAGAGCTCGCGCTCTCAGACGAGCGGGAGTCGAGTGCGACTCTTGCCGTTCATCTTGCCGTTCTGGCTTCGCCATTCGTCGAGGCTCGAAGCGCGCCGAACGCAGGCGATGGTGCACCGAGGCTCGCACCCCTTGGGCTCGTGAAACGCGCGCACCAAGTCGCTCTTTCCGTAATCGAGTAGGCTCGTCCCGGGTTCGCCTCGTCGCTGGCTGCAGTAGCTCACGTTGCCGAATTCGTCGACGTAGAGATAGCGGGCTCCCGCCCGGCAACGCCACATCGATTGTCCGTCGCGAAGCATCTGTCGTTCCCAGCCCTCGCCGGCGTGATGGAACACGCTCTTGCGGCAGAGCGCCTTCATCTCTTCGTAGAACTCGGGCAAAGCGTCACCAATGAGCCCAGGATCGATTTGTCCCTGATGGTCGTGCAAGAGCCCCACGGTCATGAAAAACCCCAACTCGTGGATTTCGCTGACCAGGGTTCGCGTCTGCTCGGCGGTACAGGAGCCGAGCACGGCGTTCACGTTGACCTTGAAGTCGGCGTGCTTCTTCAAGAGCTCGAGCTTCTTCTTGATCTTCGACCACGATTTCTGGCTGACGTCGTTCGGCTCGATGTTGTCGACCGAGATCTGCACGAGAGTGAGTCGTGACTCGTTGAGTCGTTCGATCCACTTTTGTGTGAGCGCGTAGGCGTTCGAAATGCTCGTGCACACCATGCCGTGGTCGACCACACGGCGAATGATTGTGTCGAGCTCGGGGTGTAGCAGAGGTTCCCCACCGGTCAGGGTCACGACGAGAGTGCCCAAGTCGGCGACGTGGTCGATTTGTCGAAGAAGCAGGTCGGTGTCTACGGGGGGAGAATAGTCGTCGTATTCGTTGCAGTACCCGCAAGTCAGCTGGCAGCGCCGCGTGACGACCATCTGGACGAGCAGCGGATGGGTCGGCTGCATGACGGCACTGACCGCGCGGCGAACCGCCTTGAGCGGGTTCGGCGGAATCAGCGCTGATGTCTTGGCCGTCAGAGGAAGCTGCATTTACCTGGGGAGTCTGGTGTCGCGCGGGTCTTAGCGCAACCTTCGCCGCGAAGGCTACTTTCGTCGCCCGGCAGGTGAGCCGCGCTCTTTACTTGTTCTTGTAGACCTTCTCGGCCTGATTGCGCGTCGAGGTGACCGCCTTGTGCGCCGCTTTCATCACTTCCTTCGTGATGATCGAGTTGGGTGCCGGCACACGGGGCGCGATGTGAAGCATGAGGTCGAGCTGCGTGTTGGTGTCGTCGATTTTTCGCGCCGTCCACATGGCGTCGAGCCGATCGACATTGCCCTTGAGCATCTTGCCCTGGACCAGGCCCGCCCGCGCGTTGCTGCGGAGCGCACCGAACCTGACCACGGCCCACACGCTGCTCACACCGTGCAGGATCGGCACCTTCAGGTAAACGTCGGTGCTGTCGCCGTCTCGGCCGACGACCTTCGCTTTTTCGAATCGCTTGATGAAGTCCTCGTAGTGCCGGTAGTCGGTCATCG
>JAJDAH010000310.1 GCA_029261965.1 Polyangiaceae bacterium | reverse complement strand
CGAAGAGGTTGGTGCCGCCCGTGTACTGGGCGAGCTGGCGCCAGACGACCTGACCGAGGTCGTCCATGCCGGAGGCGGCAATGGTGAACAGTTGGATGCCGGCGTGCGACGCGGTGCGCGCGCTCGCGGAATACGTCACCCCCTGGTAGTCGAGGTGCGGTGGCGCGTCTCCGACGAGGAAGGCGAACTTGCCGACGGAGCTCGAGCTCCAGCCGAGGCGGTTGAGGGCGACGTTGAGGCCGGAGTTGACGTCTTCGGGGGTGTCGCCGCCGCCGGTGGCGCTGATGCTCGCGACCTTCTTCGAGAAACCGTCGAGGTCTCGGCTGAACGGGTAGACCTTCGTGAGGGTCTGGTCGGTGCGGTCCTTGTACTCGACGAGCGCGATGCGAACGTCGACGAGGCCGCCGTCGAGCACCGATGCAACCGTGCGGATCGTGTCTTTGACCGCGGCGATTTCCTCGCTCATCGAGCCGGTGGTGTCGAGCACGAACGCGATGTCGATCGTGCGCGTCTTTGGCAGCGTGCGACGCCGGTCGAGGTCGAGAGTGACGACGTCGTCGCCCTTGTCGAGGGTGAAGGACGCTCGCGCGGTCCGGCCCTGGCATTTCGTGGAGGCGAACAAGGTCGCTCCGTGCAGGCCCTCGGCGTGAGGGAAGAGAATGGCGCGGCCGGAGGTGGTGGTCCGGAGCGTGACCTCGTGCTGGTGTTTGTCGACGACGGTGATGTCGCACCGAGGTACGCCGCGACCAGCCGTGTCGCGCACGACCATGAAGCGGCGGTTACGGATGTCGAGGTGGTCGAAGCTCAGGTGATCCTGCGTCGACAGGAAGCGCTGAAACTCTTTGTAGTTGGCGTTGTCGTTCCACTCGCCGGCTTTTACGCCGCTCGCCTGGCGGGCGATCGTGGTCGGGCCGGGTCGGCGAGCAATGGCGTCGCGGTCAGCCTTGCGGGTCGCGCCGCTGCCGCGGGCGATGCGCTTTCGTTTGGTTGGAGCCGCCCCGGTTGCGGCAGGGGCGGCGTCTGGGGCGGGCATGACGTGATCCGCCGCGCCGTCGTCCATCGACTCCTCGGCTTCCATGGGGCCCGCCGCTCCTGCCGTTGCGTCTTCGGCACCTGCGACGGTAGTGGGGGCCGCGTACGCGCCGGGGTCGCCGGACTTGGACGGTGCATCGGCGTTCATCAGCGGCGCGCTTCCACCGCACGCCGAAAGGGTCAGGGCCAACAGGGAGAGAGTCGTTCGTGTCGAGATGGGTCGCATGGGGTTTTCCTCCGCTTTCACGGAAGAAAACGAGCCCGCGGGGTGTGGCTTACACCTCGATGCAGACTTTCCCGAAATGCTTTCCCGAGGCGACGTGCTCGAACGCCTGTCGGGCCTTTTCTAGGCTGAAAACGCGATCGACGATGGGTTTCATGCGGGTCGTGGAGATGGCCCGGTTCATGGCCTCGAACCCCTCGCGATGCCCCACGAAGACCCCCTGAAGGCGAACCTGCTGCATGAGAATGGGCAAGAGATTGAGGTCGCTCGCGACCCCCGAAAGCACGCCGATGACGCTGATGGTCCCACCGGGGCGAACCGCTCGCAGCGACCGCGCGATGGTGTGGCCCCCGCCCACCTCGATGACGTGGTCCACGCCTTCGCCGCCGGCGAGCTGCTTGGCGGAATAGCCCCACTTCTCGGTGGTCGTGTAGTTGATCATCTCGTCGGCGCCGAGGGCCTGGGCGCGGTCGAGCTTGGCGTCGCTGCTCGAGGTGATGATCACTCTCGCGCCGAGGCTCTTGGCAAATGCCAGCGCGAAGAGTGAAACGCCGCCGGTGCCCTGGACGAGGACGGTGTCGCCCGAGCGAACCCTGCCCAGGGTCACGAGCGCGCTCCACGCGGTGAGGGCCGCGCACGGCAACGTGGCGGCCTCAACGTCCGACAGATGAGCGGGGGCTTTGACGACACTCTCGGCGTCGACCACCATTTGCTCGGCCAGCGTTCCGTCGAGGGGACCGCCGAGGGTGGAACGCAAGCGTTGCTTGGTCGGCTCGCCGGAGATCCAACGTTGGGCGAAGATCGGGCAGACCCGGTCACCGACGGTGACCCGGTCCACGTCCGGCGCGGTCTCGACGATCGCGCCGACCCCATCCGACAGAGGGATGAGCGGAAGCTGCTGACGCGGGTCGTACTTGCCCTGCACCATCAACAGGTCGCGGAAGTTGAGGCTCATGGCGCGCATGCGCAACCGCACCTGACCCGGCCCGACGGGAGGCGGCTCCCGTTCGACGACTTTCAGATTTTCTAGACCAAAGCTTTTGTCGACGACGACGGCTTTCATATTTCCAGTCGTTCAGTGAAGGCTCGGATACGAGCCGCGTTGGCCCCCATATCCCCCTTGCCGACTCGCGATTTGCTCCGCACGTCGACGGTCGCGCCGTTGTCGCTTTTTCGAATTCGCACGACGATGTCGTCGGTGAAGCGAAAGAGCTTGGTGGTGCTCGTCGCCTCCAGCGTCCGGGTGCCATCGGCGCCCGGTTCTGGTGCTTTGAGCACGTGCCATCCGAGCTCCGACGCGGCCTGTTCGGCTTTGGCCAACGCCGCGTCCGGCTCGACGGAGAGCTCGATGGATTTCAGCTCGGAGTAACCGCGGGCGTGCTCCGCGGCGAATTCTCCGGGGTAAGCCATGTCGCGACCTGCGTTGTCGGGATCGTTGGCGAGCAATACGAACGCCGGGGGATCGTCGAGGTTAGTCGTGACGTCGTTGATGCGAGGGGCCCCGCGGCCGCCCACGGCGAGGACGACGAACAAGATGATGCCGGCGTCGCCTAGGGCCATGCCGAGGAACGCGTGTTTTCTTCCGAGGCGGCCTGAGCCTTCGCGCGTGCGAACGACTGCGACGACACCGACGACCATCGCGATCAGCGCCAAGAGACCGCCGAGGGCGAACAGCGCAAAACCCACGCGCGACGAGACCGCGCCGAAGTGCGCGAGCCCGACGCCGCTGAGGCAGCTGATGGGCCAAGCGATCCCCAGTTGCACGGCGAGGCGAGCGGAGAGAGTGGGCTTGGCGCTCATTTCGGTGACCAGACTCGGGCGATGACTAGCACTTCGGGAGAGGTCGTATCAATGGAGCGGGCAGTATCGCTGAATGAACCGCCAGCATCGCTGAATGAACCGCCAGCATCACTGAATGAACCGCCAGCCGCTGCTGCCGAGCTCGAGTACGTATTTGCCCCCGGCCCCGAGCTTCAATCCCGCGATGTGCTGCTCTCGCCCGTTCTTGTCGAGCACGCGCACGTCGTAGCGTCCGGGTTCGATCCCGGGGATCTCGAGGGTCTGCTCTTCCTGAATCGCCGATCGAAGCATGTCGTCGCCCCAAAGCACGCGCTCGTCCTTCGAGCCGGACTCGTAGCGCTTGCCTTTGGCTTTTCGCACTCGCTCGGTTTCGGCGATGAAGAGCGCGTTGATCGCTTCGCCCGATCCGTTGAAGACCGAGAGCTCGATGGCGCCCTTGCCCTTGGCCGGGCTGACGGTTCGAAGCGTGGTCCCGCTGCCGCAGGCGACGCAGACGACGCCGGCGAGAAGAACGAGCAGTACCGGGCGGCGAGCGAGCAACATGGCGGGCCGAGCATACCGGGTCTCGGTCGAGCCTCTAGATCAGCGATCTCACTGGAAAATTCCACTGGCAGCATCAGGGTTAAGCTGGTCACCATCTGGCGTCCGATCGGACATAACTGTCTGAAAAGTCAATGATCACGGCGTAGTCAATCGTCTGAGCGGGTGTTAAGATCAACTAGCACGCTCTGCAGATTGACCATCGTTTTGGAGATGAGCCCGACATGACGATTCAAGCCCGACCGAAGTTGGTAACCATGTCTGCTGCGCTCGTGGCGCTCTCGAGCCTCGTGGGATGTGGCAGCGCAGACGACGAAGGCACCGATCCCGAGGTGACGTGCAACGACGCGGAGATCGTCGAGAACGGTGAGTGCATCCTCGATCCGTTCCGCTTCGAGCCGGACACGCAGCTCGACGAGGACAACGTTCTCTACTTCTCGGGAAAAGAGCTCACGATCCTGACGGATCTTCCGGATCCGCCGAAAAGCGGATTCCGTTTGATCATGGAGCCGCAAGACATCCCGCCGGGGTTCGATTCGGACGCAGGAGAGATGAAAGGCATAGAGGACTTCAGTCCGTGCCAGTCGTGGCCGATGCCCGAGGTCAAGAATCGTTGGGTCTACACGGCGCAGATCCACACGACGCCTGGGTTGCATCACGCAAACATGTACGGGCTGGAGGTCGACCCGGTCGACGGAGCGCAGCCCTACCCTCAGTGCCGCATGAGCGCCGACTCGCTCGTGTTCGGGCAGATCAGCCGCGCCCTCGGTGGCGCGGATCGCTCGGAGCTGTTCGTTCCGACCGTGCTATTCGCCAACTCGACCCAGGTCATCGGCGTGGAAGCCGAGCGTTACGCGCTCGCGGATGGGTACGCGTACGAGCTCCCCCCGGGGATCGAGATCGCGACCAACACTCACCTGCAAAATACGACGCCCGACATGCTTCACGTCGAGGCGGCCTGGGACTTTTACACGATGCCGGCAGATCTCGTGACCGACCCGGCCATCATGTTCGTTTACATCCACTTCGGCTTCTTGCTGCCGCCGCGCAGCGACAAGGCGATCCACGGAAACTGCGATTGGGGCGGAGGCGACGTGCTGGCGATCATGCCGCACACCCACCAGTGGGCGACGGGTTTCCAGGCGGACTTCGGCATGGCGCCCGAGCGCGAGTTCGATGGGGCCCCGATGCCGGCTCGCGATGTTTTCGCAACGGACGTCGCCGGCTACAGCCGCCAGGGAACCGGACTCGCCGACAGCGACATCGAGACCTACTACCCCGCCCTGAAAACCGCGGGCACGAACGCCGTCCAGTTCGAGTGCCAGTTCCGCAACACGACGGACCACGACATGGTCTTCGGAGTGGGTGAAAACGAGATGTGCTTCATGTTCGGCTACACGAGCCCGCCCGAAGGGCAACGTGTCGGCCTGATGCTCGACGAGCAAGCGTCGTGCCTCACGGTCAACGACGGCAGTCCCGGCCAAGGTCCGCTGGACTTCGGCGGGTGGCTCGCGTCGCAACCGCCGGACGTTGCTGAGCGCATCGCGGCCTTCCGCGGCGGCGGCGGCTGAGTCGCGGCTCGACTGACGCCCCGGCGCTACTTGGCGGTCGCGGCTTTCATCACGGAGTCGGCGACGCTGAAGGTCTCGCCGCACCCGCAGCTCGACTCTTCGAGGGGATTCTTGAAGCGCAGGCCCTGGTACATGAGCGTGTTCTCGTAGTCGACGACGGCGCCGTCGATGTACTTCACACTGCGGGTGTCGACGAGAACCTTGAGGCCGTGGAATTCGTACACGAGGTCGCGTTTGCGCGGCGGCTTCTCGTCGATTTCGGTCACGTAGGTCAGGCCGTTGCACCCGCCGCCCTTGACACCGATTCGTAGCGCGGCGCCCGGCTGGCCTTTGAACATGAGCTTCGTCTTCATGTATTCGGCTGCCTTCTCGGTCACGCAGATCCGGGGGCTGGCGGCGCCATCGGTCGTCGTGTCCGAGGTGCTCGCGGCGTCGGGACTTTTTGTGGGGTCGACTTCGGGGGTCATGGGCTCGTTCCGTTCAATCTGGGGTCTTCAGCCGTCCGCCGCAAGGCTTCCGGCCAATTGTTCTCTCAGCGTCTGCACTGCGCGAATGACGATTCGACCCGCTCGGCCGATCTCGTCGGAAGTATTGCCGCGGCCGATGCCGAAGCGGATCGACGCCTTGGCGAGGTGCTCCGGCACGCCCATCGCCCGGAGCACGTAGCTCGGCTCGAGGCTGGCGCTCGAGCAGGCGGCGCCGCTCGAGACGGCGATCTCTTTGATGGCCATCATCAGCGAGTCGCTGGTGACGCCTTCGAAGGACAGATTCGAGTTTCCAGGATGCCGGTGACTCGTGGATCCGTTGATCGTCACGCCCTCGAGACTGGAGACGATGCCCGCTTCGAGCTGGTCGCGGAGGGAGGCCAACCGTTCGTTTTCACGCGGGCCCTCCTCGCACAAGAGCTCGACGGATTTGCCGAATCCCGCGATGGCGGGAACGTTGAGCGTGCCCGACCTGAGCCCCCGCTCGTGTCCCCCACCGTCGACCTGGGCGATGAGTCGTACTCGCGGGTTTTTCTTTCTCACGTAGAGCGCGCCGCACCCCTTGGGGCCGTAGATCTTGTGGGCGGTCACCGATGCGAGGTCGACGTTCATCGACTCGACGTCGAACGGAGTTTTCCCCAAGCCCTGTACCGCGTCCGAGTGCAGCAAGATGCCGCGGTCGCGGGTGATGGCCCCGATCTCTTGGAGCGGTTGGACGGTGCCGACCTCGTTGTTGACCAGCATGACGCTGACGAGGATCGTGTCGTCCCGGAGCGCCTCGTTGATGGCGCCGGGATCGACGATGCCGTCCGAGCCGACGGCGACGTAGCTTACTTCGAAGCCCTGCCGCTCGACGTGCCGGCACGAGTCGATGACGGATTTGTGCTCGATCGCCGTCGTGACGATGTGCTTGCCTCGGGACCCGAGGCTTTCGGCGACGCCCTTGATCGCGAGATTGTTCGACTCGGTCGCGCCGCTCGTGAATACGAGCTCTTTCGGATCGGCGGCACCGATATAGCTCGCGATCGTTTCACGGGCGAGCTCGACGGCGCTCTCCGCGGACCACCCGTAGGCATGGGCGCGGCTCGCCGCATTGCCGAAATGCGTCGTGAAGTAGGGCAACATCGCGGCGAGCACTCGCTCGTCGACGGGGGTCGTCGAATGGTGGTCGAGGTAGACGGGCGAGCTTGCCGTCAAAGCAGCCCCAGCTCGAGTCGAGCTTCTTCGCTCATTCGCTCGCGGTCCCACGGCGGATCCCAAACCAACTCCGTCCTCACGTGTCGGACGTCGCGAACCCGCCGTACGCTCTCGTGCACGTTGCCCACGAGCGTTCCGGCCACCGGACACCCCGGGGCGGTGAGCGTCATCTTGATCGACACGTCCCCCTCGTCGTTGACGTCGTGAGCGTAGATGAGCCCGAGATCGTAGATGTTGAGCGGGATCTCCGGATCGTGCACCGTTCGCAACGCAGAGATGACCTCGCGCTCGACTTGCTCGAAGTCCACCGAGCCTTGGGGAGGGAGCGTGCCTTCGCCCTCGAGGGTGAAGGGCTCAACCTCTTTCGCCGCTCCCGTATTCAGGACGTTGAGGCGTAGCTTGCTCTTGTCCTTGAGCTTCTCGAACTCTTCGTCGACCGGCATGCTCACTCCGTGCTCGCTTCTTTCTTGCCGGCGAGCGCTGCTTCCAGCGTGTGCCAGGCGAGAGTCGCGCACTTGACTCGCATGGGGTACTCCGCCACGCCGCCGAAAACCGCGAGCTTGCCGAGCTCGTCTTCGTCGGCGTCCTTTTTTCCGGTCACGACGCTGTGGAATAGCTCGAACATCTCGTCGATCTGGCTTCGTGTCTTGCCTTTGGCCCACTCGGTCATCGTCGATGCGGCGGCGGTGGAAATGGCGCACCCCTGCCCCTGAAAACCGACGTCGAGGACGACATCCCCTTCGACTCGCGCTTTCACCGTGAGCTGGTCGCCGCAGAGCGGGTTGTAGCCATCGGCTTCGCAGTTCGAGGCGTCGGGGAAGGCGAAATTTCTCGGATTCTTGCCGTGGTCGAGAATGACCTCTTGATAGAGCTCGCGCAGATCGTCCATCAGCTGAACATCTCCTGGGCTTCGCGAATCGCGCCGACGAGCTGATCGATGTCGCTTCGGGTGCTGTAGATCCCGAGCGAGGCGCGCGCGGTGGCTGGCACACCGAAGCGCTTCATGAGCGGTTGGGTGCAGTGGTGGCCGGCGCGGATCGCCACGCCGCGCTTGTCGAGTATCGTGCCCAAGTCGTGCGGGTGCACGTTTTCGAGGAGGAACGAAAACACCCCGACCTTCTCTTTTGCCGTGCCGATGGGGCGGAGGCCCGGGATCGCCGCGAGCGCCTTCGTGCCGTAGCGGACGAGCTCCTTTTCGTGCGCGGCGACTGCCGCAAACCCGATGTTCGTGAGGTAGTCGACTGCGGCGCCGAGGCCGATGGCGCCCGCGATGTTCGGGGTGCCGGCTTCGAAACGCTCGGGCAGGCCGGCGTAGGTCGTTTTTTCGAACGAGACGGTGCGGATCATGCCGCCGCCGCCCTGGTACGGCGCCATCTTCTCGAAGATCGACTTCTCCCCCCAGAGCGCTCCTATCCCGTTTGGGCCGTAGAGCTTGTGACCACTCATGGCATAGAAGTCCACGCCGAGAGCCTGCACGTCCACTCCGAGGTGAGGGGCGCCCTGGGCACCGTCGACGACCATGACCGCGCCGCGGGCATGGGCCAGATCGGCGATTCTGGCGAGGGGCAAGATTGTTCCGAGGGTGTTCGAAACGTGCGCGACCGATACGATCTTGGTGCGCTCCGAGAGCTTGCGCTCGAATCCGTCGACGTCGAGCTCGCCCGAATCCGTGACCGGTGCGATCACGAGCCGTGCCCCGGTGCGCTCACAGACTTGCTGCCAGGGCACGATGTTCGAGTGGTGTTCGAGATGGGAGATCAGCACCTCGTCGCCGGCCGACAAATTCGCGGCGCCGTAGGCGTTGGCGACGAGATTGATCCCGTCGGTCGTGCCCCGAGTGAAGACGACGTTCTCCACCGTGGCGGAGCCCATGAATTTCGCGACCTTCTCGCGTGCGGCTTCGAGCGCGGTCGTGGCCCGTTGGGAAAGCCAGTGCACTCCACGATGCACGTTTGCGCCGTCTTCGGAGTAGTTCTTGACGACGGCATCGATGACGCTCTGAGGTTTTAGCGCGCTCGCGGCACTGTCGAGGTACGCGAGCCGGTGGCCATGCACTCGCTGCCCGAGCGCGGGAAAGTCGCTTCGGATACGCTCGACGTCGAGCTCTACGCGCGGGCTCGACGAGGCTGTCGCGCCCTCGGACGTGGTCGATGGGCGACTCTGAGTCACAGTGCGTCCTCCACCAGCTCCCCGGCCGGAAGGCTCTTGCGGAGCAACTTGCCGAGCTCTTCGGCGAGCGGCGCGAGCTTGACTCGTTCGATGAGCTCCGAAGCGAACGCATGGGTGAGCACGGCTTTGGCCGCGGCGGCGTCGATTCCCCGTGCCCGTAGGTAAAAGAGCTGATTTTGGTCGAGCTGGCCGACGGTTGCGCCGTGGCTGCAGGTGACGTCGTCGGCGTCGATTTCGAGGTGCGGTTTGGTGTTGACGATGGCGGTGTCACTCAGCAGCAGGTTGCGATTCTCTTGGTGAGCGTCGCTCTTCTGAGCGTCGCGACGCACGACGACGGTTCCGTCGAAGACGCCACGTCCTTTGCCGTCGAGAATGCCCTTGTACTTCTGTTGGCTCGAGCAGTGCGCGCTCGCGTGGTCGACGAGGGTCTGGTGGTCGACGTGCTCACCGTCGCGGGCGAGGTAGAGACCGTCGAGCGCACACTCTGCGCCTTCGCCGGCGAGCACGCACCGCATGTCCAAACGACTGAGCGCGCCACCGAAGGTGAACACGTGAGAAGCATAGCTACTGCTGCGCGCTTGCTCGACCGCGACGGCGGCGATCCGATGGCCCGTGGACCAGCCTTGGTGCACGAGGTAGTGCGACAGCTTGGCGTTTTTTCCGACTAGGATCTCGGTGACGGAGTTCGAGAGGTGGGGGGAGGTGCTCGTGCCCTCGTGGCGTTCGACGATCGTTGCCTGGCTGTTTTCCTCCGCCAGAACGAAGAGGCGTTGATACACGACGGTCGGTTCGCTGTCGGCGGAGCCGTCCGCTCCGGCGTCCGAACCGAGCTCGATCGGAGCTTCGACGACGGCACCTTTGGCGATGCGGACCACGAGAGCGTCGTCGAACATCGCGGCGTTGAGCGCGGAAAAGAACTCGGGTTTACTCAGGCGTCCGAGGTGTGGCTCGAGCAGCCGGGGTTGTTTTTCCAGGACATCGGCGAGCCGCTCGACGCTCACCCCTTCCGGCACGTCGCCGCGGACCGTGGTGCCGCCGCTTCTCGGGGCGAACGGGAGTCGAGTGATCGAACGAACCGAAGTGAACCGCCACGCCTCGTCCTTGGCCGTGGGAAAGCCGTGGTCCTGAAATTCTGACTCGGCTTGGGCTCGTCGGGCGGCGAGCCACTCGGGGTCGGCTTTTGGCCGACTGGCCAGCGCGGCCATCGCGGTTTCGCGAAAATCGGCGGTCATGGGGCAGCTGCCGGTGGGGAATCCGTGCGGATCGCCTCGTAGCCCTTCTCTTCGAGCTCGAGCGCCAGCCCCTTGCCACCGCTCCGCACGATCTTCCCTTGGAAGAGCACGTGCACGTGGTCCGGCACGATGTAGTCGAGCAGCCGCTGGTAGTGCGTGATGACGACCATCGAACGCTCGGGGCTTCGCAGCGCGTTGACGCCCTCGGATACGACCTTGAGCGCGTCGATGTCGAGCCCGCTGTCGGTTTCGTCGAGGATGGCGAGCTTTGGCTCGAGCATTGCCATCTGGAAAATCTCGTTGCGCTTCTTCTCGCCGCCTGAAAAACCCGAGTTGACGCTGCGCTTCGCGAGCTCCTTGTCGAGATCGACCAGCTTCATCTTTTCTTTGGCGAGCTTCATGAAATCCATCGCATCGAGCTCGGGTTCTCCGCGATGCCGACGAACGGCGTTCATGCCAGCCTTGAGAAAGTAGAGGTTGCTGACGCCAGGGATTTCGACGGGGTACTGGAACGCCAGAAAAATCCCTTCGCGCGCACGCTCTTCGGGGGGCAGCTCCATGAGGTCCTTGCCCTGGTACTTGATGCTCCCGCTCGTGACCTCGTACCCGTCGCGTCCAGCGAGCACATTGGCGAGCGTGCTCTTGCCCGAGCCGTTGGGTCCCATGATGGCGTGCACCTCGCCGGGATTCACCTCGAGGTCGATGCCCTTGAGGATCTCCGTTCCGCCGACGGACGCGTGCAAGTTCTCGATTCGAAGCATCATCCCACCGCACCTTCCAAGCTGACGCCGAGCAGCTTCTGGGCTTCGACCGCGAATTCCATGGGAAGCTCCTTGAGGACCTCCTTGGCGAATCCGTTGACGATCAGCCCGACGGCGTCTTCTTCCGACAAACCGCGCTGCCGACAATAAAAGAGCTGGTCGTCTCCGATGCGCGACGTGGTCGCTTCGTGCTCCAGCGTGCTCGAGCCGTTGCGCACCTCGACGTAGGGGACGGTGTGAGCCCCGCACTTGTCGCCGATGAGCATCGAATCACATTGCGTGTAATTTCGAGCGCCCTCTGCGCCCTTCATGATCTTGACCTGGCCGCGGTAGGTGTTCTGGCCGCGACCGGCGCTGATCCCTTTGCTGATGATCGTGCTCTTGGTGTTCTTGCCGATGTGGATCATCTTCGTGCCGGTGTCCGCTTGCTGGCAGTTGTTCGTCAGTGCCACCGAGTAGAACTCCCCGACGGAGTTGTCGCCCTCGAGAATGCAGCTCGGGTACTTCCAGGTGATCGCCGATCCCGTTTCGACCTGGGTCCAGCTGATCTTGGAGTTCCGTCCGGCGCACTTTCCGCGTTTCGTGACGAAGTTGTAGATGCCGCCGACGCCGTCCTTGTCGCCCGGATACCAGTTCTGAACCGTGCTGTATTTGATCTCGGCGTTTTCGTGCGCCACGAGCTCGACCACGGCGGCGTGAAGCTGATTTTCGTCCCGCATCGGCGCGGTGCAGCCTTCGAGGTAGCTCACGTAGGCGCCTTCGTCGGCAATGACCAGCGTGCGCTCGAATTGACCGGTGTTCGCGGCGTTGATGCGGAAGTACGTGCTCAGCTCCATCGGGCACCGTACCCCCTTGGGCACGTAGACGAACGAGCCGTCGCTGAAGACCGCCGAGTTGAGCGTGGCGTAGAAGTTGTCGGTCGTCGGCACGACGCTGCCCAGGTACTTCCGCACGAGCTCCGGGTGCTCCTTCACGGCTTCCGAGAATGAGCAGAAAATGATCCCCATGCTGCCGAGCTTGTCTTTGAACGTCGTGGCGACGGAAACGCTGTCGAACACCGCGTCGACCGCGACGCCGGCGAGGGCGGCGCGTTCTTCGAGTGGGATACCGAGCTTGTCGTAGGTCTTGAGTAGCTCGGGATCGACTTCGTCGAGGCTCTTGGGACCGTCTTTCTTGCTCTTGGGGGCGGCGTAGTAGCAGATGTCCTGAAAATTGATCTTCGGGTAGTGGACTTTCGCCCACTTCGGATCCTGCTCTTCGAGCCGCAGCCAGTGCTCGTAAGCCTTGAGGCGCCATTCGAGCAGCCACGAGGGCTCTTCCTTCTTCTTCGAGATGAGGCGGATGACGCCGGGGTTGAGCCCGGGGGCGACGCGATCCTCCTCGATGTCGGTGACGAAGCCCGCGCCGTAGTCGTTGTTGATGAGCTCGCTGATTTCGCTGGAAGTCGTCACGTCGTCGTCTCCTCTTGATTCTCGATGGCGCCGGCGGTCGAAACGTCGGTGCATGCTTCGCCGCGGGCCGCGGCGCGGGCGCTCAGCCGTGTCAGCGAAACGAACGCGGGGGCCATGGGTCGCGCCATTTCCGCCAGGCTCACGCCCGCCAGCGCGCGACGCACGACGTCGTTGATGCGGACCCAGTTGGCTTCCACTGCGCAGTTGCCTTCGAGCTCGCAACTGGTGGTGTCGGTCGTGCACTCGGTGACGGCGATCTGTCCCTCGACCGCGTCGATGATGTCGACGAGTGAGATCTCTCTCGGCAAACGAGCGAGCCGGTAGCCGCCCTTTTTCCCGCGCTCACTCAGCACCACCCCGGTCCGCGCGAGCCGTTTGAGCACCTTGCTCACCGTCGGCTGGGGGATGCTGGTTCGCCTCGCGATGTCACTCGCCGCTTGGATGGAAAACGTAGTGCCCGCCGAGGGATCCGGCGGGAGTGCCAAATCCGTCAACACCACGATGGCGTAGTCGCTGAGTTTCGTAATTCTGAGCATTTTCCAGCAGATACAATAATCCGTACCGACAGAGTCCGGTTTTGTATAGAGCCGAGGGGGGCCCTGTCAATTCAATTCGTACCTAAACGGTCCGATTACTTGTCGATCTGGAGTCGAACCTTGGATTTCGGTCGAAACGGGCTGCGCTTCTTGTTTTTTGCTTCGGGGTGCTCGACCTGGATTTCGAGCCGTAGCTCACGCCGCTCGTTGCCCGAAACCCGGCTGCCTTTGGTTTTGACCGTCTTGACGACGACGTCGGCCACGTCCACCCAGGGCTCTCCGCCGTCCGGGGGCTTGTCGAGCTTGCGCTGAAGCGTGGCCTGGGTGCCTTCGGTGACGGTTTCGGTCTCACTCGTCGTGAGGAGCGAAACTATGGTGACGAGCTTGCCTTGTCGGAAGCGCATCGTCGCGTACACGTGGTGGCGGCGAACGACCACCGGTGGCGGTTCTTCGTAAACCGGTTTCGCCGCCGCCGCCTCCACGGCGGCGTCCGGTGCGCCGGCGTCGACGGTCGTGTCGCTTTGCGCGATGGGCTTGTCGCCGGGCTTTTCCTTCGAGGTCGGCGCCGCGGCCACTTCCGGTGGCGGTGTGGGTGAACAGGCGACGCTGAGGAGCACGACCAGGGCGACCGCGGTTTTTCTCACCGCCGTAGAGTCGGCCCAACCCGCGTGTTCGTCAACGGGGCGGCGCTGCCGACCACGCGCTTGACACGGCTCCGCCTCAGTAGGTGCGCAGAGCTCGTGCGCCCGCGACCTTGAGGATTGCCGGCTGCACCACGACCGTGCCGAAGAGGATACCGAGCACCGTCACTGAAATCAGCTCGCCGAACTGCCTGACGGAGATGAAGGAGCTCAGCATCACGACCGAGAAGCCGAGGGTCAGGGTCACGCAAGTCACGACGATGGCTCGACCGGTGCCGCGGGCGGCGCGCAACAGCGCCACGTTCACGCCGAGGCCACGCCGATGCTCTTCGCGATAGCGCGCCAGCACGTGAATGGTTCCGTCGACCGCCAGCCCGATGCCGATCGAAAAAGTGATCGCGGTTGCCGTGTTGAGCGGGATCCCACGGATCGCCATATAGGCTGCAGTGATCACCAGCGGGATGATGTTGGGTGGAATGCTGATGATGGCAAGGCGCGGACTTCGCAATAGGAGCGCCAACATCGAGAAGATGACCCCGAAAGCGAGGAGCAGACCCCAAACCAGATCTCGCAGCACCGCATCGCGCCCTCGGGAACCCGTGTAGGACTCGCCCGTCAGGTCGAAGCTCACCTGCTTACTTGCGAAGGCTTCGTTCAAACGGCGCTCGACCTCGTCGATGATGACGATGCTGGCGTTGGAGCCGATGTCGGCGAGATTGATCGTCAAGCGGGCGCGCTGGCCATCGGCGGCAAGAAACGGCGCGAGCGGGTCGTCGCCTTTGCGTCGTGATAGCGCCACGAGAGCGTCGACGTGGGCACGACCACGAAAGGGGACATCGCGCATCTTGGGGTCGCCGGTGGCGAGAAAGCTGACCTCGTGCAGCAGATCGCTGTAGCTGGCCGTACCGAGAACGCCCTTTTGCGTTTCTGCCCATGCCGCCACGTCGTCAATCGACGCGATGATCTCCGGGTCGTAGAAGCGACCAGGGACGTCGCTCCTCATGCTGACTTCGAGAGGGCGTACTCCGCGAGCTTTCTCTTCCAGCAGATGAGTCACGGTCCAGACTTCGTCACCTTCGTCGAACTGGTCCATCAGTCGCACGTCGGCGTCGATGCGCGTCGCCGCCCCCGCGCTGAGCAGCGTCAACACCATTGCCGCGCCGAGCCATCTCCAGGGGTGCTTGAGTACTCTGCGGGTCAAGACGAAGATGGCGCGTTCGATGCACCCGGTTTTCTGCGCGTCCTTGCCCGGTCGATTCGGCGACCGCACCAGGGTGAGCACCGCCGGGAGGAAGCTCATGGTGATGATGTAGGCGAGCAGGACGCCGAAGGCCGCGAGCAAGCCGAACTCGCGGAGCATCTCGGTCCGGGCGACCGCGAGGGACCCGAAGCCGACGGCCGTCGTGGCCGACGTCAAGAAGCACGCAGCGCCGAGGTGGCGGACGGTGGTTTGTCCCGCGGCGATGCGGTCGTCCTTCTTCTTCAACTCGTCTCGGTAGCGCGCGATCAAATGAATCGAGTCGCTGATTCCGATGATGATGAGCAAGGGAGGAAGGATGTTCGTGATGACGTTGAGTCGAATGTCGAGCATCCCCATCGTGCCGACGACGATCAGCGCCGTCAGCCCGACGGCGGCCAGCGGCGAAAGCACTCCGGGTAGCCACCTGAAGGTGACTGTCAGGACCAGAATGCAGACGATCCCAATCGCCGGGTTCAGCGTCATCTGGTCGGCTTTGATCTTCTTGACCAGGCTGTCGCGCATGTGGGGGAGCCCGCCGAGGCGTGTCGTCGTGCCGTCGGGGGACTTTGCGGCGGAGATGGCTTCGTGAACCCGATCGAGAGCGGCGGTGACGTCCTTCTGCTCGGTGAGAGAAAGGTCGAGATAGACCGCGATGACCGCGAGCTTGTGGTCGGCGCTGACGAGGTGACCACGGACCAGTGGTGAATCCTCGATGACCGCTCGCATCGATGCGAGCTCGGCGTCGAGCACCTCGTCGCCCTTGACGATCGGATCCGCCCGAAGCCCTTCTTCTTCGGCGCGTTGCGACAGCGAGTAGATCCCACGAGGGAAGTGCTCGGGATCTCCGTCGATGATCGGTTGCACCATGGCGGCGTCGACGCCGTATTCGCTCTTCCAGTTGAAATCTTCCCCGCCACCGGCCTTCTTGGGCCGTGGTTTCGGTTTGGCGCCGTCGGGGCTGTCGTCGGGTTCGTCCAGCATGAGCTCTTTTTCGAGCTCTTCGTCGATCATCTCCTCATCCGAGACGGGGCCGGACTTGTGAGGTAGCGGGGTGACGGTAATGCTGCTGACCTTCGTGATGCCGTCGACGCGCCCGACCGCGCGAGAGAGATCGTGCACATACTGAGCTGCCGGTTTCGAGAGCACGTCGTCGGCCTCGACCAGCACGAGCAGCACGTTCTCCGCGTCGCCGAAGGTCTCCGCGAGGTCGGCCAGGATTTGGTCCTGGTTTTCGAAGGCCGAAACGACCTTCTGCGGCGACGGATCCGACTTGACCTTGGGCAGCTGGGACCCGAACAGTCCCGCGACCACCGCCACAGCCAGCAGCACGACGCCTCGCCGCTGCGTGACCAGCACGCTGATCGCCTCGAGCAGGCGGTCCAGCATCGTTGCGGCCATGTAGCCCGAAATCCCGTCGTGCAAAAGGCCGCGAAATCTCAGGAGTCATGGCGGATCATGCGCTCCAGTGCTTCGTTCAGCGCCCGAGTTCGGCCCGAGAAGAGGTCTGGCAGTGGAATGTCCGTGATTTTCGGGAGCTTACGCCGATCGCCGCCGGGGCCTGTATGCTCCCCCCGCGCAAACGAGCCCGATGTCCGAGCAGGCTGAAGACACCGCCTCCGAGAGCGCTGAAGTCGAACGACTCGTCGGCACGCTAGTCGCGGGCCGATATCAGGTTGAAGAGCTCATTGGCTCTGGAGGCATGGGAGCGGTTTTTCGGGCCACCCATGTTCAGCTGAGAAAGGTCGTGGCGCTCAAGGTGCTGCACCTGCAGATGACGATTCTCGACGAGGTCGTCGCTCGATTCGAGCGGGAGGCGATCGCGGCCGCCAGGGTGGAGCACGAGAACGTCGCGGCCGCGACCGACTTCGGCAAGCTCGACGACGGATCGTTCTTTCTGGTGCTCGAGTACATCGATGGTCGGAGCCTCACGTCGCTCGTCGAGACGGGGCCGCTCGCCGCTCCTCGCGCCCTGGTCATCACGAGGCAGATCGCTCAAGCCCTGGGCGCCGCGCACGCCCTCGGCATCGTGCACCGCGACCTGAAACCAGACAACGTCATGCTCATCGACAAGGCCGGCCAGACCGACTTCGTCAAAGTGCTCGATTTCGGGATCGCCAAGGTGACGCTCGAGGATCAGCAGAACGCGCCAGCTCTGACCCAGCTCGGTACGGTGTTCGGGACCCCTCAGTACATGTCGCCGGAACAAGCTCGCGGCGAGGCGGTCGATCTTCGCGCCGATCTCTACGCTGTGGGGATCATGCTCTACGAAATGCTCACGGGGTCGGCGCCGTTCGACACCGAAGATCTGGTCGCGCTCCTCACCGCGCAAATGCTCGAGGCACCGCCGGCGTTGCCGCCGCAGGTCGACCCCGAGGTTTCGGCGCTCGTTTTTCGGCTACTCGAGAAGGATCCCGCGTCGCGAGTGCAATCCGCCGAAGAGCTCGCCCAGTGGTGCGAGCACCTGCTTCTGAGGCTGGACCCGACGATGCTGCCTTCGGGCCCGCTCAGCGCCTCGCCTCTGAGTCCACCCGCGTCGGCGGCGACGATGCCTGCCTCAGCGGCGACGATGCCCGCGTCGGCGGCGACGATGCCTGCCTCAGCGGCGACGATGCCTGCCTCGGCGGGTGCTGCGGGCGGAGCAAACATCGCGACGAGCCCGACGGTGTTGAACGCCCCGGCGAGCAGTATCGCAGACGCGACGGGCACGGTGTCTGCGCACACTGCGGCGCCGTCGAGCGTCTACGCTGGGCTCTCGACTCTGGGGAGCGAGCTCAAGAATTCCATAGACGTCGGCGGCACACGCATCCCTCTGTGGGGAATCGCGCTCGGCATCGCGGGGTCCTTCGCGGTCGTGCTCGTGGTCGTGCTCGTCGTCGTTTTCAGTGGGCCATCGGACGAGGAGGTGGCGTCGACCGTCGTCTCGGCACCCGGGGTGCAGGTGGCGCCGGTGGACCGAGGCGTGGCGAAGCTGCTCGGACCTGCGGCGGCAGGGGATGCAACCGCTTTGGCGGAGCTCGAAAAGCGCGAGCCTCTCAGCCGTAGCGGTGTCGAGTGGCTCGCGCTCGGAAAGGGTCGAGTCATCGCCGGGCGCGTCGAGGCAGGGCTCAGCGCCTACCAATCTGCTGTCGCCGCGAACCCGTCGTTGGCGAAGGATCGCGAACTCTTGCGCCACGTGAGGAGCGCTGTCGAGAAAGCAGACACCAGAAATGCGGCGCTCGACTTGGCGGCGAGCGGGCTGGGAGCAGATGGAGCGGACATCCTCTTCGACGTCTGGAGCTCGACGAAGAAGACGACGAAGACGACCGAAAAAGCCAAGGCGCTACTCTACGACAAGAAGACCCTCGGCGCGGCTTCACCGGCGCTCCGCGTGGCGCTCGATCTTCGCCGCGCCAAGGCTTGTCACCAGTACAAGGCGCTGCTCCCGAGGGCGACGAACACGGGCGATTCGAGATCCCTCCGGCCACTCAAAGCGCTTCGCACGTCTCGTGGTTGCGGGTTCCTGGGTCTGAAAGACTGTTTTCCTTGCGTGCGCTCGGGCACGGCCCTGAAGGATGCCATCGCCGCCGCCGAGGCGCGGCCGGCACCGACCTTCTCTCCTTCAGCGAAATAGCTAGTGTCGCGTCTCAAAAGTCGCGAAGGGAATTCGCGCGGCGCGTATTCTCGCCAAGCTCGGGATTCTCGGGACGCGGCACTCGCGGTGCGAAGCACCGCAAGGAAACAGGAGAAGGGTCTGTCTCGAGCGGTGGCGACCCGTAACCGCTGGCGGCCCTCACCCGGGGGGAGGCCGCCGGCGGTTTACGATTGTTACTTTTGAGACAGACCACCAGACCCCGGGCTAGCTCGTTCGTCCGAGCTGCTGCATGCCGGCGTTGAGAATGCGCTGGATGAGCTGCTCGTAGGAAATGCCCGCGGTCTCGGCGGCGGACGCGAGCTCTTCGTAGCGCGCGAGGTCCGGATTCGGGTTGGCTTCGAGGAAGTAGAAATCGTTCTGCTCGTCGATTCGAAAGTCGAAACGCGCGTAGCCGCTCATCTCGAGGATCTTGTAGATCCGCTTGCAGAGCTTCTCGAGGCGACGTGCCAGCGCGTCGTCCAGGTTTGCGGACTTGATGTCGATGCCCCACTTCTCCTGGTACTTGAGATCGTGTTTGGCCTTTGCGGTGGCGATGTTCTGCGCGTCTGGATTTTTCTGAAAGACCAGCTCCTGCGCGGGCAGCACCTGCAAACGATTGTTCCCCAAAACTCCGACGTAGATGTCTCGGCCAGGGATGAATTGCTCGACGATGGCACTCGTCTGGAGGCTCTCGTGCACGAAGGCGACCCGTTCGGCGAGCTTGCCGTCGTCGTGCACGACGGACGCCTGGGAAATTCCCAGCGAGGCGTCTTCCTCCAGGGACTTGACGATCAGCGGAAACTCGAGCTTCCGTTGACGTTTGACCCTGCTGCCTTGCCCGAAGACTTGGAACTTGGGCACCGCGATGCGGTGGTAGGACAAGAGCTTCTTAGAAAGCCCCTTGTCGCGGGCGAGCAACAGGCCTCGGGAGTTGCATCCGGTGAACGGGATGCGGAGCAATTCGAGGTAACCGACGACGTTCTGGTCGAGCAGGGCTTCGCCGCGAAACTCTTCGAGCAGGTTGAAGAGGATGTGAGACCGGTGCTGTTTTGCCGTTTTTCGGATCGGCGCCAGCTCGTCGCGGATCCCGAGGCTCACGGGCTCGTGGCCCATGTCCTCGAGGGTCGACACGACGTCGTACTCGGTCTTCCAGTCGTTGATCTGCTGATCGGTGAAGCCATCGAGGGAGGCCGGCGGCACCAAGTCGGCGTGCATCAGCACGAGCACACGAAGCTTTCTCATCGATCACCCCCCGGGCGATTCGGTCCGGTCGTTCGGGTCATAGTGGGAACCACCGACCGATGCGCTGGGTATACCGCATGGTGCGCGCCGTCATGAGCAAGGTGAGCTTCTGGAGCAGCAGCTTCTTGGGGCCAGTGGCGCGCAGGTCGAGCTCTGCGCATCGGCGGAGCGACGACTCGTAGACCACTTGAAGCGCGTTGTCGGCCTCCTCCACCCAGGGCAGGACCGACCGCGTGACCTCTCGGCGGCTCTGACGCATGAACGATGCGGCGCTCTGGCCGCGACCCGACGTCGCGCTCGTAAAAACCTGCATCAGCTCGGAATCGGGGGCGTGCGGCGCTTGGCCCAAGTAGTGCGCGCGCTTCTTCTTGTAGTGGCTCCGGAGCGTTTGTGTCAGCGATCGAGCGGGATCGACGAGCTCCCGGGACGCCACCGGTGGTTTCCTTCCGGCGACTTCGCTCATCAGCTCGTTCATGTATTCGAGCTTCTCGAGTGCGGGCCAGTCCTTGTATGTCTTGCGCCATCGGGAGCCCGGGTCCAACCAGACGGCGAAGGTCTCCGCGAAGTCTTCGTCCGGGTGGCTTTGCGCGTACCACAGTCCGAGGTTCTGGACGTAGCCCTTACTCGTGGGATCGGTTTGATAGTAGTCGGGGTACTGCTCGGACGACTTGCCGAACAAAACCTGCGAGCGGCGCCGGCGGTGAAGCCGGAAGGCGTGCTGCACGGCATGCCCGGTCTCGTGGCGCAGCAGTTTGAGGCATTCCTTCTTGGTTCCGCCCTCGACCTCGTGCATCTGTTCACGTTCGAGTCTCATCAATCTCGGATGCGCCAAGAAAAACGGAATGCCAATCCCCGGGATCCCTTCGGGAGAGAACCACTCGCTCGAAAACCAAACGTGGGGTCGAACCCGCAGATTGCGGCTGGCGAGTTCGTCGTAGAGTTTTTGCACGGGCCCTTCGAGCCACGTGCCGTCCACGTGAACAC
>JAJDAH010000309.1 GCA_029261965.1 Polyangiaceae bacterium | reverse complement strand
GGCTCGCCGCTGTCGCCACCGTCGGCGCCGCCATCGTCGCCACCGTCACCACCGTCAGGCTCGGCATCCGGGCCCGCATCCGGGGGTTTCTGGTCTTCGATTCGGCGAAGAGCGATCGCACGATTCCAGGCGGCGTCACGTCCGACACGGTCCACCGAGGCATCCTCGGGCAGACCCGGAATCAACCGCAGCGCGCGATCGTAGTGCTGCACCGCGTTTTCGTACTCGCGACGCAGAAACTCCAAGTTGCCAGCGAGGTAGCTGGCTTTTGCCCGCAATTCGATCGGTACTTCCCGTTCGGCGGCGAGGCGCTCGACGATTCTGAGAGCGCAATCGATTTGGTCGCCGCGCTCGAGCCACAGCTCTTCTTCCTCCGGCGTCATCCCGGCGTCGGCCAGGGCCTCTTCGTCGCCGAAGCGACGTCCGAATCGTTCGCCGAGTTGGAACAGTGCCAACCCGAGGTCGAAGCCAGCATTCGGGAGCTCGTGCAGCTCGTCCGGAGTGCCGATGACCCCGCTCTCGCACTTGCCCGTGGACAAATAGCCTTGCAGCAAGTGGGCCGCCGCCGAGGCGTCCCCAGCGTCGTAGGCGACGATGGCTTCCTTCACGACGGGCGAGCTCCGGATGAAGAGCTCGTTCGGACCGCTTTCGCATCCGATGGTCCAAAGGCCCAACGCGAGCAGACTAGTGAGAACGGCTTGCGCGGCGCGCGGTCGCTTCTTGCGCTTTCGCCGACGGCGCGCGGGTGGAGCCACCACGGTGGGTTTCGGGCGCTTTTGTGTCTGTGACACGAACGTTTCGAGCACCAAGAGCAATATCGCGGCGCCAAGCGGGTACGCATAGACGTCGGAATAGACGGTTTCGACCGTTTCACTGAGCTCCTCGGTCATCATCTTTTCGAGACGTTGGGTGATCTCTTTCAATCCGGTGGATCCGCGCTCACTTCGCACCACGGTGCCGCCGGTCGTCGTGGCGATGGTGCCGAGTTGTTCTTCTCCGCTCGCAGACAGCGAAGTGGTGATGGGGTTTCCGTCTTCGGTCGTGCGCCATCCCACGACATCGCCAGCTTCGTTGACGTCGGGAATAGGCTCGGGAGTGCGGCCGCCGATTTGCACGACGTGAATCGTGATCTTGTCCGTCGAGGCGGCCCGCGCCACGGCAACGGGATCGCCTTCGAGGTCTTCGCCGTCGGTGACCAGCAGGATGACCTTCTTGTGCTTCTTACTCTTCGGGTCGCGTTCGAGCAGCTCTCGGCCCGCCTCGAGGGCACGGCCTATCGCTGTGCCTCCGATGGGCATGTCGTTGGGCGTGAGTTGTCGAAAGAACTGGGCGATCGCGCCGCCGTCGCTCGTCAACGGAAATGAGATGGGCTCGCCCGCAAAGGCGACCGCGCCGAACCTTGCTCCGGGAAGCTGGCGGATGAGTTGCCCCACCTCGGTCTTCGCTCGAGAGATGCGAGATGGCGCCACGTCGCGCGCGAACATGCTTTTCGAATAGTCGAGCACGACGACCACATCGAGGTTGGTGGCGGGGATGAGCCGAGTCCCTTTTCCGTACTGAGGTTGCGCGAGCGCGACGAAGCCGAGCGCGACGGCGAGCACGAGGAGAACACCTTTCGTAGCGCGACGCGTACCGGCTGTTCCGGTGATCAATCCGGTCACGCGCTCCTCTTCGCCGAATCTCTTCACCGATCGGAGCAGCAGCACGCCGCCCAAGACGAGTAGACCGGCGACAATCACGGCGAGGCCCGTGCCGAACAGCCACCAGGGGTGGGCGAACTTCACGGGAACCTCCGGAGGAAGAGCGCTCTCAAGAGCGCGTCGAGCGCGAGCAGAAGAACACCAGGGAGGAGAAAGAATCGGTAGAGATCGCGAAAAGTGGCGATGCTCGCCTCGAACTTCGTTTTCTCCAGCTTGTCGAGCACGTCGTGCAGGCTCGCTTGCAGCGCCTTCGCGTCCGACGCGACGTAGGTTGCTCCTCCGGTCTTGTCGGCGATCTCCTTCAGGAGCGCCGGATTCGTCGGGAAGGGCACGGTGATGTAACGGGGGTTCCCGAAAAGATCGGTGCCGTCCTGCACCTGCGCGATCTCACCGTCACCAATCTGGATCGTGAAAATGTTGGCGCCGACCACGTTGGCGAGGTGCGCGGAATACTCGGGCGAGATCTTCCCGGCGTTGTTGTCACCGTCGGTGAGCAATATCACCGCTTTGCTGCTCGCCAGGCTTCGTCGCAGACGTGCGACCGCGACCCCGAGGGCATCCCCAATCGCGGTCGCGGAGCCGTCTATGAGGCGGAGATCCATTCCGGCGACGAGTGCGTCGAGCAGGTGGTAGTCCAGCGTCGGTGGCGAAAGCACGTAGGCGGCTTTGCCGAACACCACGACGCCGATACGGTCGGTTTTGCGACGCGAAACGAAGTCGCGGATCACGGCTTTGGCGGCATCGAGGCGAGTTGCACGAACCCCAGGTGGCTTGCGACCCACCGATTGCTCGAGCTCTTCCGGCAGGTTGTCGATGACGGCTCGCATCGAGCCCGAAAGGTCGAGCACGAGCACGGCGTCGATGCCTTCTTCGTCGATGGCGTCGGGCGTGACCATGCTGACGGGGCGAGCCATCGCAACGATGCACAGGCCGACGGCGAGAGCGCGCAGCACCCCCGGCACGTCTCTCAGCCAGACGCGCCACCCCGATGGTCCGCTCGTCAGGGGAGCGAGGGTTCCCATCTTGAGACGCGGGGTGCGGCGATCTTCGCCGAAGGTTCCTCGCCAGAACAGGAACGGGACGATGAGCAAACCGATAAGCATCGGCTTGCCCTGCCAAGTCGCCGCGCCGATTTGGTCGCCCTCGACGATGAGTGGGTAGGCGAGGGCCAGCGCGAGGACGACGATGGTTGTCGTGATGACGATCGACAGACGCACGGCTAGGCGCGCGTTGCCGGAGCGCGGTTTTCCCATCGGCGCTCTTCGGCCCGCTGGCCTCGTCGTGGACCGACTCATGCTCGATCCTCGGCGGGTGGCTCTTCTGGGTCGGGGGTCCGCGTTGCGGCCACGGGTCCCGCAACCGGCGTCGGGGGGATCGTGCGACGCACGATCTGCTCGCCGAGGTCGAGCGCTTCCCGGCATTCTGGCTCAGTTGGCGTCAGCCGCGCGAATTTGACGAGGTCTGCCTGACGTAGAAATCGTTCGATCTCTTCGAGCACGACGACGCGAGGAACGACGCGATGAAGGGTGTGGAGGATTTCGCGCGTCGTGGACTCCAGGCCGTCGAAGCCGTAGAGGCCGCCCAAGTACTTGCGAACGGCATCCGATACGCGAGCGAAGTGGTCGTCGAGCTCGTTTTTCTCGATGAGCCCTGCCCGTCGGACGGCGTCGAGCTCCTCGAGAGCGACCTCCCACGGCGGCCGTGGCGGCGGCGGTGGGGGCAGGACCTTCGGCCGACGCCGCCACCAACTGAACAGCCACGCAACGAGAGCGCCGACGACGAGCGCAATCAACCCGACGATGCTCGCCTGTTTCGCCGCGGTCCACTCTTCGAGCTGATCGAGCGGCGCTGGATTGGATTTGGGTTTCGCGTTGGGGGTGTTCGCGATGGGATCTTCGACGACGAGGGTTTGCGGCTTCGTGCACAGAGTGATCACGTCGCCGCTCGCTCGCGCGATGGCGATGGGCAATGGCGGCACGGTGAGCTCGTGTCGACCGGGTTCTTCCGGCAGAGGCAAAAGGGGGATCGTCAGCGTCGTGGTGGCTTTTTCTCCCTCCACGACGACGCTCTTCGTCGGCCCCGAGCCGCCGTCGGGATCCGGCAGCGCGAAGCCTTCTCGCTCGATTTCGCGGTAGGCATCACCGCCGAGCTGAACGTGGAATCCGTTCGGCAGAACGGTCTCGCCGCGCCCGTGCTCGATGACGATTCGAAGCGGCGTGGCCCAGCCGCTCTTGCCGCGGCTTGGAAGCGTGCTCGAGAGCGTCGGCGCGTTGCGCCCATCGGGGATCTGTTCGACGCAGGTGTTGAACACCGGGCCGCCATCGCCGGTCCTGCCTCCGGCATCGGCGTCCGGGCTGAGTGTCGGCGACGGCGGCACGAACGGCGCGGGCGCGGCTGAAGCGGGTACGGGTGCGGCTGAAGCGGGTACGGGTGCGGCTGAAGCGGGTGCAGCAGCGCCCCGCGGCGGCGCCGCGGACGGCGCCTGCGCCAGCGCCCACGGAGCCAGCGTCACTACGAGCGCGGCGGCACCGAACCTCGTCATCGGCGCGCCCTCCGCGCGCGCCGGGCGAACAGATCTCGCAGTGGCCCGATGTACGGTCGATCGGTTCGTACGATGCAGTGGTCGAGGCCGAACTTTCGGAAAAGCCGAATCGTTTGCTCCCGCTGCTTGCGCATCTGCCGTGCGTAGAACGCCCGGACCCGTTTGCTGGACGTGTCGACGACGACGCTGTCACCAGTTTCCAAATCCTCGAAGCTGGCGAGCCCGACGTCGGGGAGCTTTTCGTCACGCGGATCCACGAGCACGATGGGGATGACGTCGTGGCGAGCCGAAGCCAGCGACAACGCGCGCTCGTAGCCATCGGTGAAAAAGTCGCTGAGCACGAACGCGACGCTGCGTCTCTTCGACACGCCGTAGAGCGTCTCGAGAGCGATGCCGAGATCGGTGCCGGTGCGTTCGGGTTTCGCTCCGAGGATCTCGCGAACGACCCTCATCACGTGCTTCTGCCCCTTTTTCGGCGGGACGATCTTTTCGATCTGGTCGGTGGCGAGGATCAGGCCGACACGGTCGTTGTGCTTGATGGCGCTGAAGGCGCAGAGCGCGGCGACTTCGGCAGCCACCCGCGACTTCGACGCCCGCCGTGTCCCGAACTGCTCGCTCGCCGAAAGGTCGGCGACGAGCATCACGGTCATCTCGCGCTCCTCGACGAACACCTTGACGTAGGCGTCGTTCATGCGAGCCGACACGTTCCAGTCGATCGTCCGGACGTCGTCCCCGGGCTGGTACTGGCGGACCTCGCGAAAGGCCAGTCCCTGACCCTTGATCACCGACGTGTAGTTGCCAGCGAGCTGCGCCGTGGCCAACCGATTGGTCGTGATCTCGATTTTGCGAAGTGCTTTGAGCAGCTCCTTGGGGATCACGCGGTCCTCACAGGTTCAGTGCGGTCCTCACAGCGGTCAGTGCGGTCCTCACGGGTTCAGTCGACGCGCCGATTCGGCGGGAAAAGTTGCGGGTTCATAGCCCGCCCGAAGCCGTGGAAACAATTGCCGGAACCAGGGCATTCCGCTCGAGTTTCATCAGGAACGGAATCTGCGGAAACCCCGGTGAAAATCAAGGCGTATCCTTGGTTGCGCGCTGGGGGAACATTGCTTCAAGAGCCATGAAGATCGCCGAATCTTGGGGACTATTTGCCCTCTCAGCGGCCGTCGGCGCCTGCAGCGGCGGGGACGGCCGCCCGCCACCGGCCGAGCCGACGGATTCCGGCCCCATTCGCGGGTCTGGGGACGCCGGCTCCCAGGAGGGCGGCCTCCGCGACGGTGCCCCGCCCCCGCCGACGTGTTTTCCACCCTCGCCGCCGTTCGGAGCAGATCCGGATTTCGACGTCGCTTTGCCAGATCTCGAGGTCACTCGCTGCGACGGAAGTAGGACGAACCTCGGCGAATTTCGATGTCAGGCGGACGCGACGTTGTTCTCGATCGGTGCCGGTTGGTGCGCGCCGTGCATCACCGAAACCTCGACGCTGCAAGAGGTGTTCGACGAAACGAGAGGCGAGCGAATCGCCGTCGTGCAGATCCTGTTCGACGGCGCTGACCAGTCGGGCGCCGCGGCTTCCACCGCGACGACGTTGTTCTGTCAGAACTGGGTCGCCGACGTCGCCGACAACTGGCCCACGATCGACACGCTGAGCCTACCGGTGGTCATCGAGCCGCTGAAGAAGTCGCTCGATTTTTTCGAGTCCGCCGTCGCCCCGCTCAACGTCATCGTCGACCGGAACGGCAAGGTGAGGTGGGCCCGCTCGGCGGCGATCCCGGACAAGTCGATACTGCTGCAAGAGCTCCGCGACGTGGCGTCCGGCGGCCCCTGAGTCTCGAGCGATGCACGTGGTGCACGGCGGCGGATCGTCACCGTGCTCGTCGAAGGCCAATCACTCCGAGCATGGGGATGCCTTCGTCGGCGACCGTGTCGATGCTGGCCCCGTCGGAGCTCACCGAAGCCGCCGACACCTCGGCCCACCCGCCGTAGGGTGCCCATTCTTCCTGGATGCGAGTGCCGTGTAGTAGGACGTCGACCTCGGTTCCCGGCGGCCAACTCTCCGATTTCGGTAGCTGGAGTTGCGCGCGAGGGCAGAACATCGAGTCTATCGGGTTGAGCGAATACAGGACTTCGATGCCCAAGCTCGCGTCGACCGCGGATGGCGCCTTGTCGAGTGGGATTCGGGCCGCGCGGAAGCCTTGTTCGTCCTCGTCGTCGAACGAGAGGAGATCGATGCGGATCCGAGCCGTCGGCGCGATCGAGAGCGTGACGGCGCCGTAGCTCACCTCGCCCGGGCCGAGCGGGGCGCTGGTGGAGACGTCGGGCAGGCGCCACGAGAGCTGCTCCCCGACGTCAATCACCGGGCCGCCCGCCATGGGCAGTGCGAACATGGGGAAGCTCTTTCCTTTTCCGTACTTGAATCGAGGTTTCTCGACCGGCGTCTCGCTCACGGTGAGCTCGACGTTGCCGTCTTGGTCGGTGACTCCGAACAGACACACGTTTATCCCGCACGCCTGGGCGGGAATGTCTTCGGCGCCGTTGCCGTCCTGATCGACGACGCGACCGCGATAGGTGTGGATCGCCGTCGCCGCTTCACGCGAGAAGTAGCCGGGGCCCTGGCACGCGGGATCGCTGGTGCTGGCGTCGAGGCCAGGCTCCGGTCGTCCGACGCTGCCGTCGTCGGTTCCGGCGTCGCCCAGTCCGACTGTGTCGCTTCCGCAGCCAACGAGAAGACCGATTGCCGCGTACACGACGAAGCTACTGCCGTCTCTATTTGGCAAGCTCGGGCTCGCTCGCGTGCTCGACGGCGGCCACCAGCCGGTCGTAGTGATTCGGGGCGAGCCCGAGTTGCACTTCGCCGATGCGGCCCCGCTTGTCGATCACCACGACCCACGGGACGCCACCGATCGGATTGAACGCCACGGAGAAATTCAGGTACTGCTCTCCTCGGACCATTGGAAAGTCGAGGTGGTGAGCTTCGATGTACGGTGCGACCGCCGACCACGAGTCTTCTTCGTCGAGTACGACGCCTACGGTCTGGACCTTGTTTCCGACCGCATCGAGGGCGCGCCGAAGTACCGGGAGCTTCTTCTCGCAGATGGGACACCAAGAGCTGAAGAACACGAGCATCATCGGTCGCTCGCTCAGGATCTTCTTCGAGTCGAGCACAGCGCCTTCGAGGGTCGTGACCCGGAAGTGCGGCACCACCTGTTCGGGGTGAATCGCCGGGAGCTTCGGGTCCGGTAACACCGGCTTGGGGACCCCGGCGCCTTTGGGTTCTGCCGCAGGCGAGTTCGGGCCCGGTCCACGACCGCAAGCGCCGAGCGCGAGGGCGGTCGCGACGATGACGACGAGGCGAAACGATCGGTGCATGGGTGAGGGCGTTACGAGGCGGCGACGAGCCGGGTTCCGCGCGCGAGGCGGTGAATTTCTGGTTTGCCGAAAAGCGTAGCACTGCCGATGGTTTATGCCGGACCCCGATGGGCCCATGGCCCCTGCAGCGGCGCGTTCGCTACTGGAAGGGCTGAATCGGACAGCGGCGGTTCCGGCATCCGTTGACGTCTACTTTGCGCAGCCGGTGCGGCTTCTTGGCCCAGCAGCCGTCGTTCGTCGAGTCGACTCGATAGACGTACATGCGCTTGCCGGCGGTGTCGTTGTAGAAATTGTTCGTAAGAACGGTGCGACCGTCGCTCATCTTCACCCGGGCTCGAAAGCGGTGGTGATTCCGGACCGGCGCGTCGTCCGAGTACATCTGGGTGGGCGCGTCGAAGTAGATCTTGAACTCGGCTTCGCAACCAGTGGTGCTGACCTTGATCTTGTCGAACACATGTTGATTCACCGTGGCCTGAAACTCGGCCTCGGCTTCCCAAGCGCCCGCTTCACCCGCTATCAAAACCGTTAGCGCGACGGCGGCCGCGAGCACCGCGAAGACTCGTCGTTTCGTCATGCCAAAGAGGGTAGCAACTCGCTGCCGAGCGCGCTCTCTGTCATCGGACGAGCCGAAAGTGCATTCCAGCGGCGCGCGCCGCGGCGCCGTCGGCATCCTCTCGGTCGCCGATGACGAGGCATTGCTCGGCGGGGACCCCGAGGGCACGCGCGGCCTTCGAGTATCCGTCCGGGGCCGGCTTGAGGCGGTTCGGTCCGCCCGGCTCGCCGTTGGCGACCGTGACGTCGAACAGCGCGTCGAGCTCGAGGGCCCGGAGCTTCACCTCCGCCGGGTAGTCGCTCACCAGAGCCGTCTTCCCGCCGCCCCGGCGAAACTGCTCGATTTCGGTCACGAGCGACTCGCGCCGGCATCGTCGAAGCCACTTGGCGGGGCGCTCGATCATCCATTCTCTGACCGTGTGCTCCACATCGCTCGGGCTGCTGCCGAGCGCCTGCGCCGTGCGCTGAGCTTGGAGCAGAAAAGGGCTGTCGGCGCTCGCGCCCTCCTCGCGGAGCAGCTCGTGTTCGTGCCGGAATCGTCGCAGAGTTCGGATCGACCCCCACCCGACAAAGGCGAGCTCGGCGGCCATGGCGAGCTTGATCCACTTGCTGTCGTAGAGCGTCCCGTCCAGATCGACCAGCCAAGCGCCGTATGCCGGCTCCCCTCCTGACATGACTGGCTCAGGGGACCTCGACGACCTCGAAGACTCGTCGCACGATGTCCTCGGCCGTGACCTCCTCGGCTTCGGCCTCGTAGCTCAACACCATTCGGTGACGCAGCACGTCGGGCCCGACGGCCTTGACGTCCTCTGGAGTCACGTAGCCGCGGTGTCGCAGGAACGCGTGGCCACGCGCGGCGAGGTTGAGCGCGATGCTCGCGCGCGGGCTCGCCCCGTACTCGATGAGCGGCGCGAGGTCCTTCATGCCCCGCCTCTCGGGCTCTCGGGTCGCGAAGACGACGTCGACGATGTAGTCCTTCACCCGGTCGTCGGTATACACGTCCAAGACGACCTTTCGTGCCTCCACCAACTTGTCGAGGCTCGTGGTCGGGTTGGCGCTCGCGGGGATCTGCGCGGTCATGCGATCCATGACCTGACGCTCCTCGTCTCTCGAGGGGTAACCGACTTTGACCATGAGCATGAATCGGTCGATTTGGGCCTCGGGCAGAGGGTAGGTGCCCTCCTGCTCGATGGGGTTCTGCGTTGCCATGACGATGAACGGCTGCGGCAACGGATGCGTCGTGTCGCCGACGGTCACCTGGCGTTCCTGCATCGCCTCGAGCAGCGCGCTTTGCACTTTCGCCGGGGCTCGGTTGATTTCGTCCGCGAGCACGAGGTTGGCGAAGATCGGGCCGAGCTTCGACGTGAAGTCGCCGGTTTTCTGGTTGTAGATGACGGTGCCGATCAAGTCGGCCGGCAAGAGATCCGGAGTGAACTGAACCCGCGCGAACTTGGCGTCGATGGCGTCGCACAGCGTCCGTACCGTCAGGGTCTTCGCCAGGCCCGGCACGCCCTCGAGCAGCACGTGCCCTCCGGTCAAGAGCCCGATGAGGATGCGCTCGATCATGTACTGCTGACCGACGATCACCTTGCCGACTTCGCTCATGAGGTCGTCGACGAAAGCGCTCTCCTTGGCGACGAGCTCGTTCAGTGCGCGGACGTCTTGCATCGTTTCCAGGGTCTCCGTTCGGGTGGGACGCTGCTGGCGCCTATAGCGCGCCCGGCGGGCGGCGCACAGAGCTCGGATTTCGGCCACTCGGGGACACTCGGTTGGGCGATCCTATTCCGGCCCGGTCGCATTTTCTCCGGGCTAGCTCGTCGATTCCGAGAGTTCGATGAACTAGTCTCGGACGCGGGTGATGCCATGAAGAATTTCGAAGGAAGAGTGGCCGTGGTGACGGGGGGGGCGAGTGGAATCGGGCTGGCCCTCGCCAAGCGTTTCGCGCGAGCGAAGATGAAGGTCGTCCTGGCGGATATCGAAGTCGAGGCGCTTGGGAAAGCCCGCTCCGACGTCGAGAAGCTCGGTGCCGAGGTGTTGACCGTCGAGACCGACGTGTCCAAATCCGAGCAGGTCGAGGCGCTCGCGAAGAGGGCGGTGGCCGACCTCGGGGGCGTGCACGTGGTTTGCAACAATGCCGGCGTCGGCGGTGGCGGCGTCATCTGGGAGACGAAGCTGGAGGATTGGCAGTGGGTGTTCGGCGTCAACCTCTGGGGAGTCGTGCACGGCATTCGCACCTTCGTCCCGATCATGCTCGAGCAGGACGACGAGGGTCATGTGGTCAACACCGCGTCGTTCGCGGGGCTCACGTCGAACCCATTCACCGGAGTATATTCCGCGACCAAGCATGCGGTGGTCGCGATGAGTGAGGTGCTACATCACGAGCTGGCTCTTCGAGGCAGCAAGGTCAAGGCGTCCGTGCTTTGCCCTGCGTGGGTGAACACCAGCATCGTCGATTCACAGCGGAACCGACCGGCGGAAGCCGGCAAGCCGTCGGTTGCGCAGACCGACCAGGAGAAGGCCATCGATGCGATGGTGCGCAGCGCAATCCGCTCGGGTCTCGAGCCCGACGAGGTCGCCGCGAAGGTCTTCGATGCGATCGCGGCGGAGCAGTTTTACATTCTGACCCATCCGCATTGGAACAAGGCGCTCGAGAAGCGTTTCAGCGAAATCGTCGAGCAGCGAAATCCCACATTCGCCCCGTTGGGTTGATTGCCGGTGAGCGCGCGACTCGCGGTCGTCGGCGACGTGCACCGGCGCTTCGACGAGGTCGACGTCGCGTACTTCGATGCCGCGGGAAATGACCTGACGCTCTTCGTTGGCGACATCGCGAACTACGCTCACGCTCAAGGCATCGAGACCGCTCGTGTGATCGGAAAACTGAAGAGCCCAGCGCTATTCATGCCTGGGAATCACGATGGCGTGAACCCCGGGCAATTGCTTGCCGAGGTCGTCGGGAGCCGTCGCGTGGCGAATGCGCTCGGCGGTGGGCAGCAACAAAGGTGCCGGGAGATCCGGCGGGAGCTCGGTGCGGTCGAGATGGTCGGCTACAGCTTGCACGACTATTCTTTTGGAGGCGTGTCGTTCACCATCGTGGCTGCGCGCCCTCACTCGATGGGCGGACCGAACGTCGCGTTTCGCAAATACCTCGAAGCCGAGTTCGGAGTTTCGAAGATGGAAGAATCGAGCGAAAAGTTGCGCCGCCTAGTCGACGACTCGCGGCACGAGAATCTCATTTTCTTCGCGCATAACGGTCCGACTGGGCTCGGCGCCCGCCGCGACGACATTTGGGGGTGCGATTTTCGAAAGACCGAGGGGGACTTCGGCGACCTCGACCTCGAGCAAGCCGTCGCGCACGCGCGCAGCTCGGGCAAAAGCGTGCTCGCGGTGATCGCCGGTCACATGCACCACGCGCTCAAAGGAGGGGGCACACGAACCTGGCAGCGGGAGGAGAGCGGGACGCTTTACCTCAATGCAGCACGCGTCCCGCGCCGATTCCGAGACGCAGGCGGGGTGGTGCACCGGCACCACGTCTTGGTGACCCTCGAGGCCGAGGGCGCCCAGGCAGAAGAAATGCTCATCGCCGGCGGCTGACCGCCGGCGATTCGATTCGATTCGTTGCGAGGATCAGGAGCCGCCGGGGCCGCCGCAGGTCATGCAGCCCATGCCCATGTCGCAGCCACAGGGACCGTTCGGGGTCTGGCAGCACGGAGTGCCGAAGGTGCTCGGGCAGAACGCGGGGTTGCAGGTGCCGCCGGTCGTTCCACCGGTTCCGCCGGTCGCGCCGCCCGTCCCGGTCATGCCGCCGGTGCCGCCACCAGTGCCGCCGGTTCCACCGCCGGTGCAACCGGCCGTGTCGAAGTTGCAGGTCGGGCCGCACGCCAGGTTCCCCATCGGTGCGGCGTTCATCGTGGCGCTCGCGCAGGACTCGCCGTTCAGGTTGGCTCCATCGCAGAGCTCGCCCACGTCGACGACGCCGTTTCCGCAGGTCGTCGGGGGTGCGTTGCCACCACCACCTAGCCCACCGGTTCCGGGGGAGTCGGTCGAGGCGTCGAATCCTGGAAGGCCGCCGGCGCTCGTCGCGCCGCCGGACGCCGCCGGGAACAGGCCGTCGTCACCGGAAGCACACGAGGCAAGTAACCACCCGCAAGTGGCCCACGTGATCGAGAGTGCAATTAAACGTCCGGGCTTGGACCTGTGCTTCACTGGGGCCTCCGTCGACCGCGCTTTCGAACCCTGCCCGCTTCTCGGGATGAACGCGCGACCAAGAATGATTCCGATTCCAACCCTTAGGTTAGGCGAAACTCCTGGCCGGGGCAACACCACGACAGGTGCTCAGGCATGGATCCCCAGAGATTTGCCCCGCCGAACTTCGGTTCAGAGCGGAAATGTCCGTGGGCCGTGGAAACTTCGGACTTGCGCGTCACGAAACTCCCCATTTCCGGAGCTTGCGATAGAGCGTCGCGACGCCGATGCCGAGGGCTTCGGCCGCGGCGCGTCGGTTGTCGTCCTTCGCGGCCAGCGCGGCCACGATGTAGTCGCGCTCCACCTCGTCGAGGGGGCGGATCTCCCCGCCGCTCATCGGGGGGGCGACGGCTCGCCGAACGTCCTCGGGAAGGTCGTTGATCGTGATGATCGGGCCGGATCGCACGACGACGGCGTACTCGATGGAGTTCTCGAGCTCGCGAACGTTGCCGGGCCAGGGGTAGCGCAGCAGCTGGTCGGCCACCTCGGGGGTCAACTTGACTCCCTTCACGCCGGCGCGTTCTGCGGCGACGTCGGCGAACTTGCGGGCGAGCGGCAGAATGTCGTCGCGGCGGTCTCGTAGTGGAGGCAACGCAATTTCGACGACGCGCAGACGGTAGTAGAGATCTTCTCGAAACTCGCCATTCTTCACTGCGTCCACGAGCTCCTTGTTCGTCGCCGCGACGACCCGCACGTCGATAGGACGCGCGCGGTTGTCGCCGACGCGGCGCACCTCTCGTTCCTGAAGTACGCGAAGCATTTTCACTTGAAGCTCCGGCCCGAGATCTCCGATCTCGTCGAGAAAGATCGTGCTCCCGTTTGCCGCTTCGAACAGTCCGATTCGCTCCCGGGACGCTCCCGTGAACGCCCCCTTCGCGTGGCCGAATAGCTCACTCTCGAGCAGCGTGCCGGTGATTGCCCCCAGGTTCACCGCGATGAAGGGACCTCCGGCACGTGGCGACTCGTCGTGCACCAGACGCGCAATGCGTTCTTTGCCGACACCACTCTCGCCCGTGATGAGTACCGTCGCGTCGACTTTGGCGACGCGTTGCGCGATGCCGACCACTGCGGTCATCGCCTCGCTTTTGACCACCATGTCCGGTGGCGCTTTCGGTCGAGCTCGCGTTTGCCTCTCACGGACGCGCAATCGTCGTTCGGTTTCTTTCAGTTTTTCGGCGACGCGCGCGAGGACCGCGTCCATCGACTCTCGCTCGAAGTATCGAAAAAGGTTGTGGTGTTCGGGACCCCAGTCTTCGCGTCGCCGTCCCACGACGTGGCAGACCGCGTCCCCTGCCGCCTCGCACTTGTCTTCGAAGAAGTAGATTTCCTCGCGGGTGCATCGACTGACGTACCCGCTCGCCATGCCGCAAATCGTCCAACACACCGGTTTTTCGGCGCGCCCCACGTGCAACAGGTGCTGCTCCGCCTCGAAGGAATCCTTCCAATACGACGCGGCCAGCGGCGCGCCGGGTTCCTTCGGCGGCTCGTCGTTTTCGACCACCACCAACCCGAGCAGTTGCATCAAGCGGCCTCCTGCGCGAGTCCACTCGTGTTCCGAGTCCCACGGAAAATCTTGCTCGAAGCTCTCCGCTACGCGCCACCCATGCGCAAAGCCGAATCGGGTCAGAAGTCCTCGGGCGACTTCCTGCCCAACGGTGTCGATCAATTCCTTGCGCAGCGATCCCAGCGCTACCGCGTCGAGGATCAGCGCCCGTTCTCGCGCATACCGAACGATTCCCCCGGTCGGTTCGAACCGGAGCAGCTCGTCGAGATGCAGATCGTGATACCGCAAGCCGCCTCCCAAAGTGCGCGCAGGCACCTATCAAAATGAGAGGCTAGCGTATCAAAATGAGAGTTGGCTCACTCAAATTGAGAAAACCTCTCTCGAAACGATAGCGCGGCGATTCGATACGGTCGGGCTTCACTTCGAGAACATCGGCAGCGCGCGGCCGTCGGCGAGGGGATGCCACGCGACGCTGACGGGCATGCCGACGGAGACACCGGTCGGCGCGCACCCCACGATGTTGCTCATGAGGCGAGCACCCTCGTCGAGGTCGACCAGCGCGATGACGAAGGGTACTGGCACGTCGGCTACGGCGGAGAAGTGCTGCACCGTGAACGCGTAGACCACGCCGCGGCCGCTGAGCTCGCGCCACACGAGATCCGTGGTCATGCAGCGCGGGCACATCTCGCGCGGATAGTGCACGGAGCGATCGCACTCGGGGCACCACTGGAGGACCAGTTTTTTTTCGCGGGTGCCGTCCCAGAATGGCTTGGCCACGGCGGACTCGGGCACGTCGAGGCCGGGCGGGCTGTTGTCACTCATGTCGTCGCCTCCGAGCCGAGCACCACCGTGGACATCGCGGACAAGAAGCCCCCCGAACCGTGGGCGACGGCGATGTCGACGCCTTCGACTTGGTTCTGGCCCGACGTGCCACGGATTTGGCGGGCGGCTTCAACGAGGAGAAAGATGCCGTACATGCCGGGGTGCGTGTAGGAAAGGCCGCCGCCGTTGGTGTTCGTCGGCAGTCGGCCGCCGGGGCGCAGAGTTCCGTTTCTGACGAAGCGGCCGCCCTCGCCTTTCTTACAGAACCCGAGATCTTCGATGGAGAGAAGGGCGGTGATCGTGAACGAGTCGTAGGTCTCCAGCACGTCGACGTCGGCCGGGCGGATTCCGGCCATCGCCATCGCGCGCGCTCCACTCACTTTGCCGGCGGTGACTGTGAGGTCGGGCATCTGGCTGATTATCGAATGGGTGTGATGCGTGCCGGCGCCGAGCACGTAGGCGGGCGGTTGTTTCAACTGGCGCGCGCGGTCGGCGCGGGTGAGCACGATCGCTCCTGCGCCGTCGGTGACGACGCAACAGTCGAGCTTGTGGAGCGGCTCACACAGCGGCTTGGAGGCGAGCACTTCTTCGGCCGTGAGCGGGTCGCGGTATCGAGCGCGCGGGTTCATCGCGGCCCATTGGCGAGTCGAGACGGCGATTTCGGCGAGGTCTTCTCGCGTGGTGCCGAACTCGGC
Organism: Polyangiaceae bacterium; assembly: GCA_029261965.1. Classification (GTDB taxonomy): domain Bacteria; phylum Myxococcota_A; class Polyangia; order Polyangiales; family Polyangiaceae; genus JAJDAH01. The sequence goes on along the minus strand of JAJDAH010000309.1, from coordinate 24,363 downwards.
CATGTGGCGGCTGGCAGCGAGCGCGTAGGCGCCCATCGGAAGCGAGATGCCGTAGGGTTGTTCCCACTCGAGCATCGGGCTCGGCCGGCTCGGGTTCCAATCGCGGTACGCTTGGCCCGGCCGGTACGCGCCACCGGAGCGAGGAGTGGACGCGTAGACGACCACGGCGACTTCGCACAGGCCGAGGGCGAGCGCGGCTGCGGCGTGTTCGACGTGTACCTCGAAGCTCGATCCGCCGGTCATCGTGGTGTCGGTGACCGTGGGGTGAACACCCAGACGTTCGGCGAGATCGAGCGTGCCCATCGATTCGCTTCGCGCCGTGAATAACCCGTCGACGTCTTGCAAGGTGAGTCCGGCGTCGTTGAGCGCTTCCTTGACCATCATCGCTTCGAGCTCGGCCATGGTTTTGTCGAGCCTGCCGCTGGGCGACGCGATGTCGGCCACCCCGACGACGGCGACTTTTCCACGCAGATCACTGGGGTCGGCAGGCATGAAGCCCGCACGATACACGTGTTGCTGTGCCTGCGTGGGAGCGCGCCTGCTAGGGTGCCGACGCCGATGTCGGAACACGAAGAGGGCAACGACAGCGGCAGTGGCGGGGACGCGGAGCTCCCTGAAAGTCCCCCCCAAGGCGGCACGGCGCCCACGCCACCGAAACGTTTCTACGGGACGAACCCGTGGTGGGTGCCGCCCATCTTCGGCAAGGTGCCGCCGGAGCTGACCGACAAGCACATGGGCCTGCTCGGCGCCGTGTCGATGGCGCTCTTCATCGAGGAATACGACCTTTCGATGATCACCGCGGCGCTGAGGGACATCGCCAAGACCCTCGGCATGGCGGAAACCGAGCTCGGTCTCTATCTCGGGCTCATTCGGCTAGGTGCGATCCCAGCGTTCGTCGTCATTCCCATGGCGGACCGCGTCGGTCGGCGGCGGGTGTTTCTGTGGGCGCTCGCGCTCACCGGTCTGGCGACGTTTGCGACGGGGTTTGCGCAGACCCCGATGCAGTTCGTGGCGGCGCAGATGGTGGCGCGAACGTTTGTCGTCACTGGGGCGGCGCTCGCGTTCGTCATGGTCACCGAGGAGTTTCCGGCGACGCGACGCGGATTCGGTATCGGCATGGTCGGCGCGCTCGGTGCCACGGGGCACGGTTTGGGCGTCGGGCTCTTTTCACTGATCGACGTGCTGCATTTCAGTTGGCGTTGGCTCTACTTCATCGGGGTTCTTCCGGTGCTGGCCCTTCCCTTGTTCGCCAAAGCGGTGCCGGAAACCGCCCGCTACGAGAAGATGGCCAAGGAGCGCGAGGACCAGGCGCCGGCCGGGTTGTTTTCGTGGATCACGCCGCTAGTGGACCTCGCAAGAAACCATCCGGGGCGCGCGTTCGGCATTGCCGTCGTCGGGTTCGTGCCGGCGATCGGAATGATTTCGGCGTTCCAATTCACCGGCTACTACACCCAAGAGGTTCAGGGTTGGTCGCGCAGCTCCTACGCGCTGATGGTCATCGTGGGCGGCGCCATCGGCATCGGAGGCAACGTCGTCGCGGGGCGGTTGGGCGATCGCTACGGTCGCCGCATGGTCGGAGTGGTCTTGCTCGGGCTTTTTCCCGTCTTCGTGACGATGTTCTATCGAGGGACGGGGTGGATGATCCCTGTCGCGTGGGTGCTCTTCCTCTTCGCGTCCCAAGGCGGGCGCGTCGTGCTTCGCGCGATGGCCACCGAGCTGTTTCCGACGTCGGCGCGTAGCTCGGCTTCGGGCCTCTACAACATCCTCGAAACCTCCGGCGCGGCCACGGGGCTCTTCCTCCTCTACATGCGGAGCGAAGGTGAGGGCGATCTGGCGCGGCTCACTCCCTACCTCTCGACGATGGTGGCTGTCGGCGGCATGGTGCTGTTCTTCTTCCCGGAGACGCGCCAGCGAGAGCTCGAATCGATCAGCTGAGATGGCCCCCGTCGGTTTCTTGTCGCTCGTTCGGTGGCTTGGCCCCTGGTCCGGCGACGAGATTCCGCCCGGTGTGGAGCGCGAGAGTTGGGTATTGCGGGATGGCCGTCTGCACGGACACGCCGCCAGCGTCGCAGGGCTCCGTCCGAGCTTCGACGAGCCGAGCCGGCTCGAGGCCTACGTCTACCGCCCCCCGGGTCGTGCGATCGGTACCTATCTCGTTGCCCCGGGTCTGCATTTCTTGGGACCGGAGGACCCGCGGCTCGATCGATTCTGCAGAGTGCTGGCGCGTGCCGGGTTCCTGGTGGTTGCGCCCTTCGTGCCTGCGTTCGTCGACCTCGTCGTGCATCCGAGTGCGCCGGACGACCTCGAAGTCTTCGCCAGGGCGACCCTCGACCGTTTCTCCACCGGTCGTCGTCTGGCGATTTTCAGCATCTCGTTCGGGTCATGGCCCGCGCTCGAAGTGGCGACGCGGCTCGGCGACGAGATCGACGCCGTCATCACCTTCGGCGGCTACGCCGAGTTCGAGAGCGCGGTCCGCTTTTGCATCGACGGCATCATGCAAACTCGCGAGGGCCCGGTGAAGCTCGCGCGAGATCCGCTCAACCAACCGGCGTTGTTCCTGAACATTCTGCCGCTTCTGGGTCTCGAGGGGACCGACGAGCTCGAACGAGCTTGGCGAGAGATGACTTACCGGACCTGGGGCAAGAACGAGCTCAAAGCCCCGGGCGCCCTCGAGCCCATTGCCGCCGAAGTCGCGACCGAGGTGCCGAGCCATCACCGCGATCTCTTTCTCGTCGGTTGCGGCGTGCGAGAGGGCGCCGGAACGCTCGTCGACGACGCGCTCGAACGAAGCCGCGACGCCTGGATGTTCGCGAGCCCGGGTCTGTCGCTGCGCCGGATAAACTGCCCCGTCGTCGTTTGTCACGGTCGCGATGACGACGTCATTCCGTGGGGTGAAGCCGAGAAGCTCCACCGGGTTCTAGAGCCGCGCGTGCCGACGCGGCTCTACCTCACCGGACTGTACGGACACACCGGCGTCGAGCGTCCGCGTGCCCGCGATTTGGCGGCTGAAGGAGCGACGCTGATGAGGATTGCGGCGGTGATCGCCGGTGGGGGGGCACTCCGCGCGAAGCTCGCGAAACGGCAGGTTTGATGCCGTTCGAGCGATCCAGCCTGGACGGGTCGGCGGGGAAGTGCGACGCTTGACGTCGGGAGTCATCGTTGGCCGAGCTTACTCAGGGTGTGCTTGTCGATTCGCGGTTTCGTGCGGACGAAACCCTGTCGACGGACGTCGGCGAGGCGTCGTTTCTCGGCACCGACGAAAAGACGAAATCGACGGTCGTCCTTCACCAAATCGGCGCCGACGAGCTCGACCAGCTCAAGGCGGCCAAGGGTTTGGACCACGCGCACGCGGCGACCGTGCTCGATCTCGTTGTTGAAGCCGACGGCACTGGAGTGCTCGTCGTCGAGCACGTGCCCGGGGAGACGCTCGCGGATCGCCTCGAGCACGTCGGCAAGAAGACACCGGTGGAGGCAGTCCGCTTCGCGCTTCGAGTCGCCGACGTTCTGTCCTCGCTCCACGGCGCTGGGGGTTCGCACGGCGCGATTCATCTTCGAAGCGTTGTCATGGAGCCCGACGGGGACCGCGCGGGTCCTGTGCTCACCTACGGGCCGCCTCGTCGCACGAAGGCGCCGCATCGCTCTCCAGAGCGGGGGGACGCCGGTCCACCGTCGGAGGCGGACGACGCTTGGGCCGCCTCCGTGGTTCTTTACGAAATGCTTGTCGGCTCTTTGCCGCCGGCAGGCGGAGTCGAGACGCTCGAACAAGTCGAAGAAGCGGGCATCGAAGACGAGCACTTGCGGCAGATTCTTCTGCACGGCTTGAGCGCCGACGTCGCTCAGCGAAACGACAACATCACTCCATTCAAGCGCGAGCTCGCGCGCTGGTTCGTCGACCACGCCGGAGACGAAGGCGTTCCGGCGGGCGGTGGTTCTTCGGCGCCGAGCAAGCCGCCGCCGCTCCCGCCGGGCGCGAGCTCAACGCCCCCGAGCGCGAACCCGATGGCGATGGCCAGCTCCACGCGGCCGCCGCCCCAGAAGTCGTCCAAGGGGTTGCTCATTGGACTCGCCGTCGGGGGTATCGTGTTCGGGCTCGTTGCGGCGTATATTTTTGTGCCGACCGACGCCGACGTCGTCGAAATCGAGCGGCATGCGGAGCCCGCTCCCGAGCCCTCCGCCAAAGAGATCGATCTCTCCGAGGTTTCGGTGATGGGCCAAAAGGAAACGACGAACTGCGTGAGCGCGCAGCTTCCGGAAGGCACGTTCAAGAAAGAGCAGGATCTCGAGTGGGTCTGCGAAGTAGCCGATCCTCGGGTAGGCGGTGAGAAGCTGAAAATAGAAGTCGTGAAAGGCGCTGGCGGCACCGTCACCGAAGCGTCCGGCATCTACGCCAAGCTTGGTTGGTACGACATGGCCGTCTTCTCCGTGGCGTACACGGCGTGCTGCTCCGAAGCCAAAAAGATCGAGCTCCCGGCACCGGCCGAAGGCTGTGACAAAATGGACGAGGCGCTCGTGAAACTATCGATCGCCGTTTCCGACAGCGCGGACATCAGCGAGAGCGCGTCGGCGTTCGAGAAGGTCGTCCAGTGCGAGCTCGACAAGTCGCGCGCGTCACTCTATCGGCGTCCAACCAAGATCGACGCCACGTCCGGCGAAGCCTTCAAAGATTTGGTGGAAAAAGCCAAGCCCTGACCAGCCGTGGACGTCCTCCTCACCACGGTCGCGTTCGTGCTCGGCATCGCGCTTCCCTGGGGGGTCGTTCGCTTCGACATGGCTCGCCTTACGGGGCAACAGCTCGACCGCGCTTGGCCCGACTCGAGCCTGTGGTCGGCCATCGTGGCGTTTGGACCACTCTGTATTCCCTTCCACTTCGCCAAGACTCGCCGCTCGCTGCTCGGTGTTCTCCTCGGGCTCGTCGTGATGGTGGGAGTTTTCCTGGTCGCGGTCGTCGTCAGCGTGCTGCTCGAGGGGCTGTACGAGGCCATTTGGGGGTGAGCGGCGCGAAGGAGGTTCGGCTGGCTCGCGATGACGAAATCGAACGAGTGCACCGAGTCATGCTCGACGCCTTCGAGGAGTACCGAGCGTGGCCCAATCCGTCGAGCGCGCTCGACGAAACCCGCGAGCAGTTTCGGCACGCCATCGAGGACGGCGGGGCGATCGTTGCGCTCACAGCTGAACGCATCGTCGGATGCGTGCGTTTCCGAGTCGCCTGGACGACGCCAGTGGAAGGCGCGACCCGCGAGTTGGTCGGTCGCGCGGAGTCCGGAAAAAAGGTCGGGCCGACCCCCGGCGGGGCCGTCGTGTTCTCCCGAATGGCAGTGCTGCCGGAGGCGCGGCGGCGGGGCATCGGTGCGGCCCTGCTAGCGCACATCGAGCTCGTCGGTCGCCGCCTGGGTCTCGAGTGGATCGAAACGACGGCAAGATCTCAGCAGCCAGACAATCGTCCCTACTACAAAAAGCTGGGCTTCGAAGTGACCGGATACGCCGAGCGCTACGGCATCGCCGACATCACGACATTTCTGAGAAAGCCGCTATGACGTCGCGGACCGTTCAGCGCCGACGTGCCAAGTACACGATGTCCTCGCCGCGCACTGCTGTCGGAGTCGGCAAGAGCAGGAACGCTTCGCGATCGACCGTGATCGTAACACCCTCGCCGGAACCGAGCACACTGCCCGCTTCGAGCCGATCGAAGCTCGAGAAGTCGCCGTTCAGCTGAAACTCGCCGGTCGGCTTCACCACTCGCGCGAACAACTCGTAGGTCGGCGCGTCGGAAGTCACCACCTCGTGGCTCGTGACCCCCACCGCTCCAAGAAACCGCTTCATCACTCGGTAGGCGTTTTCCGCCGTCGCCGCCTCGTCGTGCTGACCGCACTCGATGCTGAGGGCCGGTTTCCCCCGAGCGACGAGACTGCCGATGCTCACGTGGTCCATCAGCATGCCCGGGCCGTCCCAACCGTGTGTGACGTGACAGCCAGTTTTTCGGGCGAGCGCGATGCCCTCGGGGGTCCCGTCGCACACGGCGAACGGTTGAGTCGGACGGCTCGCCGAATGAAGGTCGACGAGTGCGTCGAGCTGGCCGAGCAAGGGCTGGAGCTCGAAAGCGCGATGGTGCTCGTAGCACCACGCCGCTTTGGCCAGGTCGGTGACGAACCCATAGCCAAACAAACGGTTGATGTCGCAGCCGCCATCGCTGAACCGGGTTCCTTGCTCGGTGGCGCGTGGGTTGCCGTGGATCAGAATCAGGGTGCCCGCGCGAAGGCTGCCGGAGAAGGCCTCCGCTTCCTGCATGGCGCGCTCGATCGCTTTGAGGCCACCTGTCTCGTTGCCGTGAAGCGCACCCATGACCCCCACGACCGGTGGCTCGATGTCCCCGCTCGTCGACAGGACCCAAGCGGAGCTGACCGAGGGATGTGGCTTGAACAAGTGGAGCTTCTATTCCCTCCCCCTCAGGAGGCCTTCGTCAGGCAGCAGGCGAGAGCGCACCAGACCCCAAAAATCGATCATCGATCATCGAAAATCGATCATCGAAGGTCGATCATCGAAAATCGATCATCGGGTCGAGATGGCAGGGAGGGGTGGGGGGGGCTGGCACGTCCTGTGCCTAGTAGGGGCTGAGGCTGGGCACTTGTGCCAGCGTGTGCCAGGACTTGTGGCGGGCAGATCGGGTGAAGGAAAGACATGATTTCAAGAACTTATAGAGGGTGGCTTCGATATGGCGCGACCGCCGTAGTGGCCGGGGCTGCGGCTTGTGCCGTACTTGTCGCGGATGTGCCAGATGCCGAGGCGTGCGGGTGTCTCTCGCCGCCGGTACCTGACCCAGTTTCCGAGGAGGCCTACGCGGTCAACCAGCAAGCGGAGCAAATCATCTTCGAGGTGGCCGACGGCGAAGTAAGCGCTCACGTGCTCATTCGCTACGCCGGCGATCCGGCGCAGTTTGCATGGATTCTTCCGGTGCCGGTGCCGCCGACCGAGCTCGCCCTCAGCGAGTCCGTGGCTTTTGGGCTGATCGACGACAGCACCGCGCCGGTCATCAACGTCGGGCGCGAGTCGCTCTGCCCGTCTCCCGAGTACGTGTGCACTCAGCATCCGGCGCCGACGGGATGTTCTGATCCGTCGAACGTCGACGCGGGGGCGCCCGGGGCCGGAACCGGCGGCAGTGGGGGAGGCTTCAATGGCGCAGCAGGTTCCGCGGGCTCTGGGTCGAACGCGCCCCCGCCGGTCACGATCATCGATCGGGCGCAGATCGGCGGTTACGATACCGTGACGTTCGGCGCGGGGGACGCAGCCGCGGCCATCGCTTGGCTTCAGGGCGAGGGGTTCATCGTGAACGACACGATGACGCCCTTCATGCAGGGGTACGTCGATGCGGGCATGGTGTTCGTCGCGGCGAAGCTCATTCCGGGCGCGGACGTCGATCAGATTCGACCGCTGAAGATCCGCTACCCCGGCACCGAGCCGATGATTCCGTTGAAGCTGACGGCGGTCGCGGCGGAGCCTCACCTGACGGTGACGGCCTACATCTACAGTGACCAGGCGTACGAGCCGGTGGATCACCCGCTCGTCGGTCTCGATCCCCGATGGATCAGCCTCGGCGCCGACAATCGTGTCAACTATCCGATGGTGATGGCGCGTGCGGCGGACGACGCCGGCGGTGACGGCTTCGTGATGGAGTACGCGGGGCTGCCGCCGACTCCTTCGTTCGGCGACACCACCGGGTGCTGCGGGTCGTCGTTCGATTCGTGTTTCATTGGTGGTGACGGGGCTTGTCAGTGCCCGCTCGACGACTTTGACGCGGCGGACTGCGCCGACGAAGAAGACCTGGTCAACGGCGTCAAGCTCGTCGACGAGCTCAGCCAGAAATACGCGTTCATGACGCGGCTCTCGACCCGTCTTTCCGCGGAGGAGATGAGCTTCGATCCGGCCTTCCGCGCGAGCGCGGATCCCGCTTCGCTCAGCGGGCGACTGACGCTGAGCTCGACGATGAAGACGATGCAGGCGTGCGAAGCGGACATCGTCGACGAAGGTCTCTACGAATCGATCAACGAGTTGCAGCCTTGCGCTGCGGTGTATTGCGGCGAGGGTGAGTGTGTGGCGACCGCCAACGGGCCGGGTTGCGCCTGCAATCCAGGATTCGTCGGACGACGCTTCAACGATCTCGACGGTCAGCCGTCGGTGACTTGCGTGCCGGCCACGCCCCCGGTGGACTTCGCCGCGGCGGGAATCACGTTGCCGGACGCCTGCAAGGGGGTCGATTGCGGCAATGGGAGCTGTGTCGACGTGGGCGGCTTTCCGACCTGCAATTGCCGCGGGGCGAGCGCTGCGGTGCTCGGAGCGAGCGATCGGGCCCCGACCTGCGAAGCCATCGAGCGCGCTTCGGAGATACGCGGCGCTCGCGATTTCACGGCGAAGATGGAAGACGTGAGGGCATGTGCCCCGGCGCCGGACAACAGCTGCGGAGAGTTCGGGTGGCTCGTGCCTAACGAAAACAAGTCCCGGCAGGGCGTGGTCTGCGTCTCGTCGATTCCCGACGACCCTCGGCGTTTCGAGGTGCCGCCGAAGCCTACCTGCGAGGATTACTACGGCCCCGGTGGCCCGGGTTCGCCAGGTGGACCGTTCGATCCTCGCAATCCCTTCAACCCCTTCAAGCCTGGCGAGGGTCAGGGCGGAACCGGTGCGGGCACTGGCAACGGGGCCAACGGTGACCGTAGTGGCGACGGCGTCACCGCCAGCGGTGGCGCGTGCTCGGTGAATCGAGCTGGTGGCGCGACGGGTCTCGGTTTGCTCGGACTGGTCGTCGGGGCCGGGCTCTGGGCGCGGCGGCGTCGGCGATGAGAGGGGCCGACGCGGTCCCTCGGCGGGGCCGCGTCGCACTACGCTACGCCCGCGGGCGCACGGCCGTTGCTTCCCGGGCGAGCTGTCGCTGGGCTTGCTCGGGATCTATCGGGTCTTCGCCGCGCGCACGCCGCTCGACGAGATCGGTCTGGTCGTTTCCCCAAAAGAGCTCTCCATGCACGATCATCGACGGTACGCCGAAGACTCCGAGCGCGACGGCGGATTCGGTGGCGGTGCGAAGCGCCCCTTTGGCGGCTAGCTCTGCCGTTCGCTCGACGAGGCCCGAGCCATCGAGCCCACTGGCGGTGAGCGCCGTGGCGACCTCGTCTTTCGAGCCGAGGTCGGCCCCCTGGGCCCAACCTGCCTGAAACAGGGCGTGCACGACCCGGTCCTGCGCTTCGCCGGCGACTTCGGTGGATGAGACGCGGAGCGCAATGAGGGGGTTGAACGGGTGAAACTTCGGTGGGCAAAACGGCAGTGAAGCGAGGGCGGCGAGTCTGGCGCAGTGTTTGAACACGAAGTCGCGCTTCGGTGCGATTTCGGCGGGTCCGAGCTGCCCCCAATGCTCGAGCAGCTTGCCGAGCACCACGGGGATCGGGCGGAGCTCGAGCGCCTCTCGATGCCGGAGCGAGTGCCAGGCGAGGTACGCGTACGGCGACAAGTAGTCGAAGTAGAAGTCGACGGTTACTCGCGTCATCTGCTCGGTTCTGTCGTCAGAGCACCCAGGTGACGCGTCTTTGATCGCGTCGCTTCTTGCCCATGCGAACCGTGCCCCCGACCATGATGCCGGCGCTGATGAGGGTGAGGTTCTTGATGATGTACTGACCTTCGAGGGTCAGCGCGTAGGGGAAGTGGGTGAAACAGATGTCCGGGAGTAGCAGGAGCGGCAGCGCCGTGCCCGGCATCTGCAGGAACAGTAGCACCAGCGCGACCCGAAGCAGGGGGCGGAACATCAAGCACAGTCCGATGGCCACCTCCCAGACGCCGAGGATCGGGAAGAAGTAGTCGAAAGGAAACCAGGTGACCGTCTTTTCCACCAGGCCGGCGGCCGGGCTCAGTCCGAACGGCTTCAGGGCGCCGAACCACACGAACACGATCCCGAGGGACCACCTGAGCGAGAGCACGCCGTAGCGCTGCATCCACAACGACAGCTTCTCGTCGAACTGCTCGAGGCGCGTTTGTGGCACCGGTTCCGGCTCCCCGCCCATCGTCGAGATCCGCAGACTGACTTCCTGGTGGGACTTCCACTTGCCTTCGCTCTTGCCGTAGTCCTCAAGCCACTTGGTGGCGGCCTGCGCCAAGTCCGGCCAACTGGGCCGACTGTCTTTCCGGTCGTTCACGATGTCCTGCAACGCTACGGTCGCCACCGCCCACTTCATGATGAGGGCCCGCGCTTCGTTCTTGTCGGTGTGAAAGGCTTCGAGTGCCAGGTCGACGTCGTTCGATTCGCTCATGTGTTCATGTCCCCTTGGGTCTCCGCGTCGAGAGCTCGCTCCGTGCGCTCGTACCAACCGTCGGCTTCTTCCGGAGAGGCGCCTATCGCCGTGAACCCGACCTTGCCGAATTCACTCAGTCCACCGAGCAGGTGAAAAGCGACCCCGGTTTCCGCCCACGGTTGGTAGTGCAAGTGATGGCGCGCGGCGATGTCGAGCACGTCCCCAGGGAGCAGGCCTCGATAGTGGGGCCGAATCAGATTGTCGGTAGATACGTAGAAGCGAGGATCGCCGCGTCGGGTCACGTACACGCCCTCTTCCGGATCGTAGGTGCCGTCGTTGAGCAGCCTCATCATCATGATGGGGTGCGTCGTGCCCGTCATTCGGAGGTTGATCTCGATGGCGTAGGACTTCCAGCCGCCTTTGGTCCGAACGGTCACGAAGTCGACGGCGACGCGACCGATCACGCCCTTTCGAACGAGGATCTCGCCGACTTTGAGCGCGTCGTGCTGGATCGCCAGGTGGTAGGCCGGATCCGCTGGGAAGCGGCAACCCTGATAGACCTGTCCGTCTCGGCCGCCGAGGATCTGGTCGTGGGTGCTCATGGCTTCGAGCTCGCCGCCGGGGTTGATTCGAAGTTGGGCGCTGGGCGAGCGAGACTCCTTGCCTTCGACGAACGCTTCGACGACGGCGCCAACCGTTTCTATGGCGGATTCGAATCGCCGCCAGGTCTCGTTGCCGCTCTGGAAGCGCAGGTTCTCGAGTCCCTTGCCCAGGGCGGAGACCCGAGACCGGTGCGAAGCTTTGCCTGGCGCCACTCGACGGAGATCACCGGATAACCGAAGCAGGGCGTTGCCTTCTCCGCTGAACCCTTCGTTGAGCTTGACCACGACGCGTTTCGTTTCCGGGTGCTCCTCCCAGAGGTCCGCTGTGGCGTTTGCCACGTCTCTTGCGCTTCGGAGATTCTCCGCACCCGGCGACATCGCGACGCCGGCTTCGCGGAACACTTCGCGCGAGCCGCTCTTGGTGCCGAGCGGCAAGAGCTTGGGATCGACTCCGTAGAGCGGGATGCCGAGCGCGACGGCGAGCTGGCGTTCGCGTTCGCTGACCGTGAAGACGGTCATGTGGGCGCGCTCGGTGTCGATCGCGTCGCGAATGCGCTGAATCAGCCGGGGCCGCTCGAGGATCTTGTCGGTCAGCGACCGGGGGGTCGAGTCATAGCAAGACAACAACGTGAGGCGGGCTCTGGCGTGGGCCGTTGGTATTCCGCCGATGAGCGCGAGAAAGTAGTCGACGATCGCCGGGTGCAGGGGCTGGGAGGTGACGTAGACCACGCGAGCTCGTGGCTTTCTCAATAGCCCGAGCGTGAATAGCATTCGTTCTTCGTACGCGTTGATCCCGGGGATCGACGCCAGCTGGAACCCATCGAGGGAAAGCGAAGGTACGATGACGACGTCCCGCCGCCCGCTTTCGTCGTCGCGCAGCTTCATCCACCGATCGACGAGGGTCAGCTGGAGCTCTCCGAAACGTTGGATCTCTTCGTCGGGCGAGCGCGGAGCCGCCATCTGATACGCCTGATGGCGGATTCGAGACGACGTCGTCTGGCGAAAGGTGGTCGGGAGCGACGGGACTCGGCGGGGGCCGGGCTCGGGGGATGTCGACGGAGCGCCGTTTGCCCGTGGATCATTCTTCTTCTTTGCTCGCGGCTGGCGAGCGGACGTCACCTTCTTTTTCGGTGCCTTCTTCGAGCGTGCACCGATTTTTTTCGGGCGCTTTGCCGTCTTGGTCCGTCGCGCCGCCATCCGCCGCGCGCATCGTATCGCGCTCATCTGTCGAGCGGCTCGGTTTTCCCCCACAGCGATGCGTCCGCGGTTTCGGGTAATTGTGGAATCAGACGCCACATTTGGCAGAATGCGCTCGTGACACCGGTTGCTTCGTTAAGAGTGGGCTGTCTCACCGTAGCCCTCGCTGGCTCCGCGCTCGTGACGGTTCCGGCAATGGCTCAAACCGAAGAGCCGGCGACCGCCGGGACTGCGGTCGTCGTGAGTGACGTTGCGTCAGATATGACGGAGAACGCTAAGGCTCGCGCCAAGGCGTACGAGGCGGTGCGGGCGAGGGGCTTCGAAGCCAAGGGCAAGCTCGACGTCAACGCTGCGGCCATGGGTGTCGGCGCGCTCGAAGCCGGCAAGGTGACGACCGATCAGGCGAAACTCGGGCAGCTGAGGACCGCGCTCGGCGTGACGCTGCTCGTTCGCATCTCGCGCGAGTGGGAGAAGCCGGCGGTCATCGGCGTTCGGGTCACCGTCGTCAGCGACAAGGGCACCAAGTCCCAGGTGGTGGAGGCTCCCAAGGGAAACCCCCAGGGTCCGACGCTCGAGATGCTCGCGTCGCTTCTCGACGAGGTGGCTCCGGCGCCGAAACCCAAGAAAGAGGCGCCGCCCGTCGCGGCAGCTCCGGAGCAATCTTGGACGGTGCTGCACGAGGGCTCGGATTCGCCCAAGTGGGCCGCGCCGACCGCAGCGGACGACCCCAAGGTTCGACGCCGCAAGTGGGAGGAACGCGGCGGCGCGAAATTTGCGCTCGATGCGCGGATCAACGTTACGATGTTGGGTCTGTTCGACGTCGACTTCACGGATCCGCAAGACCGACCCGGCGAAACAGGTGTCCGAGACAGCGGTACCGCGAACGTCTTGGGCATCGGCGGTGGTCCAGGCCTTCGACTCGGCTTGATGTACCTGCCGTTACCCGATCCGACCACGCAGATCGGCTTTTTTACCGCATTCAAGCTCATGGTCGGCGCGGACCCGGGTCTGGCCTGGGTGAGCGAGCCCGTTGGTTTCACGTATCGGGGCATCATCGGGCAACCGCTGATCCGGGAAGTCGAGCGTGCCGACTACGGCATCTTCAGCCTCCAAGTGCCGATTCAACTGGGGCTCGCCTTTGGCATCGGCAACTATCGCACCGCCGACCAGTGGCGCGGCCTCGTGCTCGGGCTCACCTACGCGCCCACCTTCGTTTACTTCCTGGAGATCGGTGGCGAAGCGCGCAGCGACAATCTCTTCAACTACGGCGGCGCCGAAATCAGCCTCGACGTCACCAAGCTCCGGCTCAAAGAGACCGAAGCCGGGGCAGGATCGCATTCGACGGTCGGAAGCCAGCTCGGTACCGATCCGCACATGCGTTTCGCCGTGAGCTTCCTTCCGCCGATCGATTCGGACTTTCCGATGTTCTTGAACGCGTCCGTCGGCGCCGCCTGGTACTGACGTGATCGTCCGCGGTGGTACGAGCGGTTGGTCCTACAAGGAGTGGAAGGGCACCTTCTACCCCGAAGAGCTCAAGAACGACGGCTTCCTAGGGTACTACGGCACGAAGCTGCCGACGGTGGAGGTGAACAACACCTTCTACCGAATGCCGCGGCAGTCGGTCGTCGAAGCGTGGTGCGAGAAGGTGCCGACGGATTTTCGTTTTGTCGTCAAGGCGTCGATGCGGATCACCCACCGCCAAAAGCTCGCGGACGCCGACGAGAGCGTCGCGTATTTTTTAAAAGTCACCGCGGGCTTCGGGGACAAGCTGGGCGCGGTGCTGTTTCAACTTCCCCCGACGTTTCGGAAGGACGTCGAGCGGCTCGACTCGTTTCTCGGATTGCTCGGGGAGAGGTGCAAGCCAGCGCTCGAGTTTCGGCATCCGTCGTGGTTCGACGACGATGTCTACGCGGTGCTCACCAAACACAATGCCGCCTTCTGCGGAGGCGAGGCCGAGGGCAAGCTCGCGGCGCCGCCGTTGGTCGTGACGGGGGACTGGGGGTTTCTGAGGCTGCGTGGCGAGGACTACACCGAGGCAGACATCGACGCCTGGGCGGACCGAGTGCGAGCGCAGCCCTGGAAAGAGGCATACGTTTTCTTCAAGCACGAGGAGCTCGGGCCGATGCTCGCGGGCCAGTTCAATCAGCGATTTTGTGCTGCCGACGCACCGGGCCCCGGCATTGCCAAGTCAGAAGCGCCGAACGACGAGCCGCTCGCGGGCACGAACTAGCTTGCGCGCGTCGCCGCCGGACGCTACCCCCGGAGCGAGATGTACTTTCAGGATCTGATCCTCACGCTGCAAAAGTTCTGGGCGGATCGCGGCTGCTTGATCGTCCAGCCCTACGGATCAGAGGTCGGTGCGGGCACCTTCAATCCCGCGACGTTTCTGCGGTCGCTCGGGCCGGAGCCATGGAATGTGGCCTACGTCGAGCCTTCTCGCAGGCCGACCGACGGACGCTACGGGGACAATCCGAACCGGCTCCAGCAGTTCACGCAGTTTCAGGTGATTCTCAAACCGAACCCCGCCGACATCCAGGACCAGTACCTCGAGTCTCTGGTGGCGCTCGGCACCGATCCGCTCGAGCACGATGTCCGCTTTCTCGAAGACGATTGGGAGAGCCCGACCCTCGGCGCCTGGGGGCTCGGGTGGCAGGTCTGGCTCGACGGGCTCGAAATCAGTCAGTTCACTTACTTTCAGCAAGCGGGAGGCATCGACTGCAAACCCGTCAGCGGAGAATTGACCTACGGGCTCGAGCGGATCGCGATGTACCTGCAAGACGTGGATGACGTTTACGACCTCGCCTACAACGACACCGCGACCTACGGAGAGATCTTCAAGCGGGCCGAATGGGAGTGGTCGACCTACAACTTCGAGGAGGCCGACGTCGCGGCGCACGTGAGCGCGTTCGACCATTACGAAGCCGAGGTCGGACGGCTGCTCGGGCGCCACGACGACCCGCTCCGGAAGCTCGTCTTGCCGGCGTACGACTTCGTGATCAAAGCGTCGCACACCTTCAACGTGCTCGACGCTCGCGGTGCGATCAGCGTGACCGAGCGACAGCGTTTCATCGGCCGAGTTCGCGCATTGGCCCGCAAGGTGGCGGCGGCGTGGGTGGCCCAGCGGGAAGCTCTCGGGTTTCCCCTTCTACGCGGTGACAGCCGCGCGGCGGAGTGAGGATGTCGGACCGAAGCTATCTGGTGCTCACCGCCGTCGGCAAAGACCGCCCCGGCCTGGTCAACGAGGTCGCGGCGACGATCCACGGCGCCGGGGCGAACCTCGAAGACAGCCGCATGGCGATACTCGGTGGAGAATTCGCGGTTCTGCTTCTCGTGTCCGGACCGAAAACGGCCATCGAAGAAGTCCGAAAACGCAGCGCGGGTCTCGAAAAGAAACTGGGTCTGAGCTGCGTCCTGAAGGACACCGAGGCCCCGAAGGGCACGCGCGACTATGTCGCCTACAAGATCCGAGTGTCTGGGGTCGACCATCCCGGAATCGTGCAGAGAGTCTCTGCGACGCTTGCCACCCGCGACATCAACCTGGCGTCGCTCGAGTCACGACTTCAGTACGCGCCGCAGAGCGGCACTCCGATGTTCGTGCTGGACGCCGAGCTTCAAGTTCCGTCGGCGACGGCGCTCAGCGATCTGCGCCGGCACCTCAATGAGATTTGCGACGACGAGAATCTCGACTTCGTTCTCGAAACCTGCTGACGCGCGCGTGCGCCTGGAGCCGAACATGTCGGACCCCCTTCCCGTCGATCCGTATCGTCCCGAGCGCGTGCCCGAAGAAGAGGGAGTCCGCCGCGGTCGTGAGCTCTTCGAAGAGCTCGACGGCCGCCGCAGCGTTCGTTTCTTTTCCGACGACCCTGTCCCGCGAGAGGCCATCGAGCTGGCGATTCGCACGGCATCGACCGCCCCATCGGGTGCGCATCGTCAGCCTTGGCGGTTCGTCGCGGTCAGCGCACCGGCGATCAAGCGTGAGATCCGCGTGGCCGCGGAGAAAGAAGAGCACGAGAGCTACGAGGGTGGCCGCATGCCTCAGGAGTGGCTCGACGCCGTCAAGCCACTCGGCGTCGATTGGCAGAAGCCTTATCTCGAGACCGTGCCGTGGCTCGTAGTCGTTTTCGAGGAACTCTACGGTTTCGAGCCCAACGGTGACCGGCGGAAGAATTACTACGTCAAGGAGAGCGTCGGAATCGCTTGCGGGCTGTTCATCGCGTCGCTGCACCGGATGGGGCTCGCGACGCTGACTCACACCCCCAGCCCGATGAACTTTCTCGGGCGAATCCTTGGTCGGCCGAAAAACGAAAAGCCGTACATTCTCTTTCCGGTGGGGTACCCGTCGGCGGACTGCACCGTGCCGAGGCTCCGGCGGAAGCCACTCGAAGAGGTGGCCGAGTGGGACCCGACGCCGCGGTCCGACTGAAGCGCGTCTACCCGAGCGCTCGCGAAGCTGCTATCAGCGTCCCTCCCCATGGACCCGAGTGTTTTCGAACGTGACGAGCGCGGTCGCTACCGCGCGAAGGTGCCCTACCGCGGCCAAGAGCTGCTCTGCATGGGCCTTTACAACAAGGGTAGCGCCTTCACCGGTGAGGAGCGCGATGCGTTCGGGCTCCACGGTCTCGTGCCGAACGTCGTCACGACGATCGAGCAGCAGGTCGAGCGCGCGTATCGCTCGGTGTGCCGGAAGACGGATCCGCTCGAGCGCTACATCGGGCTCGCAGCGCTGCAGGACCGCAATGAGACGTTGTTCTACAGAGTGCTTCTCGAGCACGTCGACGAGCTGACTCCGATTGTCTACACGCCGGTCGTCGGCGAGGCGTGCAAGCAGTACAGCGCCATATTTCGACGCGGTCGGGGGATGTGGATCACCCCGGACCACCAGGGGCGCGTCGAGGAAGTGCTCGGCAACGCACCCCGACCGGACGACGTTCGTCTGATTGTCGTCACCGACAACGAGCGCATTCTCGGACTCGGTGACCAGGGGGCCGGAGGCATCGGCATTTCGATCGGCAAGCTGGCGCTCTACACCATGGCCGCAGGCATTCATCCGTCGAAGACTCTCCCGATCAGTCTCGACGTCGGAACCGACAACGCCGAGCTGTTGAACGATCCCTCGTACATCGGCTGGCAGGGCAAGCGGTTGCGTGGAGAGCGGTACGATGCACTCGTCGAAGAGTTCGTGACCGCGGTCAAAAAGAGGTTCCCGCATGCCGTGCTCCAGTGGGAGGACTTCAAGAAGCAGAACGCGTTCGACCTGCTCGACCGCTATCGAGAGCGTTTGTCGTCGTTCAACGACGACATCCAGGGCACCTCGGCGGTCGCCGTTGCGGGCATCCTCGCCGCGTGCCGGGCGCTAGGGCGCTCGCTCGAGAGCCAGCGGGTAGTCATCCTAGGCGCTGGCGCTTCCGGAATCGGCATCGCCAGGCTCATCCGCGACGCCATGTCGCGCGCGGGGGTTTCCGATGCGCAGACCCAACGCGCCGTGGCGCTGCTCGATAGCCGTGGCATGCTCGTCGACGGCCGGGAGATCGACGATGCCTACAAACGCGAGGCGGCATGGCCGGCGGCGCTCGCGGAGAAAGAGGGGCTGCCCGCCAATGGCGCGGTCGGGCTCATCGACGTCATCCGTGCGTTGAAGCCGACGGTGCTCATCGGCACGTCGGGGGAACCGAACAAGTTCGACGAGCAAGTCATCCGCACGTTGTCCGAACACACCGATCGCCCGGTGGTGTTTCCGCTATCGAATCCGACGGCGAACAGCGAGGCCAAA
The DNA here is from genome assembly GCA_029261965.1 of Polyangiaceae bacterium. GTDB lineage: Bacteria > Myxococcota_A > Polyangia > Polyangiales > Polyangiaceae > JAJDAH01. Next base: position 6,529 of record JAJDAH010000309.1, on the reverse strand, counting down.
CCCGAAGACGTCATTCGTTGGTCCGACGGCCGTGCGCTGGTGGCGACGGGTAGCCCGTTCGACGCGGTGGAATACGAAGGGCGCACGATCCCCGTGAGCCAATCGAACAACGTCTACGTTTTTCCCGGTGTCGGCCTGGGAGCGCTCGTTGCGGATGCCAGTCAGGTGACGGATTCGATGTTCGCGGTGGCCGCCCAGGCGCTGGCCGCCGCGGTACCCGAGGGGGATCTGGCCAAAGGTGCGCTGTTTCCTCCGCTCAGCGATTTGCGTCCCGTTTCGGCGAAGATCGCCGTGGCCGTCGTGCAAGAAGCACGGCGCCTGGGCATCGGTCGCGATCTCTCCGACGAGGCGGCGGCCGAGGCCGTTGCGCTCGAGATGTGGGAGCCCGAATACCCGGAGCTAGTCCCGGGTTAGTCTTTCCAGTGTGTGGTGAAGCTCTGCTCCACCACACTCGTCATTCGTCGCAGCCGACGACGATTCTGAGGGTTCCCTGTTCAGCGAGCTTGACCCGCTCGCACGCGCTCTCGCACAAAGACAGACTCGGAGGCGTCGTCGTGTCGTCGAGCGTCCACCCGCCGAACGCGCACGAGGGATCGAAAGGAAGCGCTTCGTCGCTTCCCTCGAGGGTGAACGTGACGTCGACACTTTCGTCGAAGTCGTTGGGCACACCCACCAACTGGAAGTCGCACGAGAGGCGGCGGCGAATGCTCTCGAAGGAAGTAATCAATTGCTGGGAAACGTCGCCTCGGCCAACAAAAAAAGCGTCTCCGTTGCCTCGCTCCGCGAGGGCCTCGATGAGCGCTTCGTCCACCCCCTGAAGGCCGATCGTGAACGTGCGGATCGGTGGTGGGCCGCCGGCGACGTCTTCGACGAATTGAAGCAGCAGGATCTTCGAGTTCGTGGAGTCGCAACCACTGGGCTCACCGTCGGTGACCAAGACGATGACGACGAGCTCGCCGCCTCCGGCATTGTCCGAGCGTTCGGTGGCGACCTGCACCGCGCCTTCGTAGGCCGGGAACATCGGCGTCCCGCCCTGGGGCAGGCCGACGCGGATCAGAAATTGCTGAAGCGCCTCTTCATGAGGGTCGCCAGGTCCGCTCTGGGCGTTGAGCGTGCCGAAGCCTACGTCGGGAGACGCGTAGGTTTCGGGCTCACACTCTTCGCTCGCGTCGATGGGCGGGAAGAAGTCGAGTGCGACGGACAAACCAGCCGAGCTCGAATCCGAGAAGAAGGTAGAGAGCGCGTCGATGGTCGGGGTCCAAAAATCCACCATCGAGCCCGAGCGATCGACGATGAAATGCAAGCTGATGGGTGAGCCCTGGGCTCCGAACGAGCTGTCGAAGCACACCGGGGCGACATCGACCTCGCAGACGCACTCTCCCCAAGTCGAACCGTCGGTCACGCACTCTTCGACGCCGAGGCATTCCTCGGGGCCGACGCAGGTTCGGGTAGCCGCGGGCGTGCAGGTCGCTATGGTGCCGATCAAAAGCGGTGTTTTCGCGCCGCATGCCTCGCCCCCCAGGAGCACCGCGCCCGCCAACGCGATGGCTCCGGCCGTGCGGAGGAAGCTCGGGGCTCGACGCGACACGCGGCCACTATACTGCGTCGCCGTCGCGCCTGAACGTGCTCAATACTGCGGGATCCGGCGATGACTTTGCTCGGAACTCGGCCCATGGCCCGGTGTCGTACAATGGGGAAGAGAGATGTTCGACCGCCGTTCGAGATGGGCTTTTACGCTTTCGATGGCGCTTCACGCCGTCTTCGCGGCGCTGCTCTCGGTCGGAATCGCGAAGCCGGCCCACAGTTCGGAGGTTTCGTACGTCGAGAGGCCGGACATTTGGGTCGGCAACACCGTCGACATCGATGACCTTCTCGAAGCGGAGGCCGAGCCGGCCGCGGAGGCCGCCGAGCCTGAACGCGCCGAGCCGAACGCGCCGACGCCGAAGGAGGTCGAGCCGAACGAAGCTGAGCCGAAGAAAAGCGTCGAGCCAGCACCGAAGCCGCCCACGCCGCCGGTCGATGAATACGGCGAGTCGTGGTTGCCCGACCCGATCGATCCCGCCGACGGGGCGGACGAAGAAGAAGAGAAAAAGTCACCGCCGGACGAAGCCGCGACCGGCGGAAACCCGGCGCCGAAGGCCGATCCGCCGAAGCCCCCGACGCCGACCGAACCCGTGGCGGCTCCGGTGGCGCCGTCGGCAAGCGGCGATGGGACCGGCGCCTCGTTCGGGTCAAAAGCACTTCCAGGTGGTGTGCGCAATCTGGCCAAAGCCTTTGCGCGGGCGCTGCCGATCGCCGGGTACCACGACAGGACTTGGAAGCGGCTCCCGGTCGGGGAAGTCGGTCGCATCACCGTGACCATCACGATCGACGACGAGGGGAAGATCGCCTCGACCCAGACGACGGAAGAAGCGCCTCGATCGCTCCGCGAGCTCGTGCGCAAGACGCTCCTTCACCTCAAGATTGGCCGCTTCGCTCTCGCCCGCGGCGTGGCCGGCGCAGGGACCGAGGTGCTCGGCGTCGAGGTCGTGCTGTCGGATCGCGAAAAGCTCGAAGACGCTGAGGGAGTGCAGATTGGATTCACGTCGCCGCGCCCCGGCACGCCGGGAAGCGGGTACTTCACGCTCACGTCCGGCCGTCACCTCGAAGCCAAGGTGACGATCGAGTCGTCGAAGCCGCTCGAGAGCGGCGCAGCGTCCGACGCGGACTGAGCGTCAGGCGCTCAGTCGCTGCGATGCGCCGTGGCGATATTTACACCGCGGGCATTTGGCGCTGTCATCCGACTGCATGACGAGTGACTCGCAGTGGCAATGCGGGCACCGCTCGATCCCCAGAAACTCGGCCGAGAAGCCGCACTTGATGCAGTCACCGACATCGAGGCCCATCGCCCCGCCGCCCTGCACGTAGCTCCAGGCCTCGCTGCACTTGGGACACGCGGACTTCTTCGCCTGAGCGGCCTGGGAGAGCTGTTCGCTCCGTCGACTCTCGGCGCGCTCTTCTTCGGCGTGGCGTTTCGCGGCAATTTCTAGCTCTCGCGACTTGCGCTGGTTGTCTTCCATCTCGCGACGGGCGTCGTTCCGACAGTCGTACGTGCAGTAAACGCCCTCGATCGGCGACTTGAAGAAGCCAATCTTCGTATTGCACTGGATGCAGACCTTGCCCATTTGAAGCCTTCCTTTGCCGGAGCGGGGAGTCCGAGCTCCCACTCTCTCGTTTTTGCGCCTCTGGGCGACGTGGGTCAACGACAGGCCACCGGAATCAAACCGGTTTTCGCTGACGATAGAAGATTCTCCGCAGCATCGCTGGAATAGTCCGTTCGGCTCGATATCGCGAGCGGGCACGCCGCTACCCGCGCAGCCAGAACACCGTGAGCGCGTCGCCGCCTTGGCTGTCGTCGGCGACCTCGTGACGCTCGACGTACGCCGACTCGTCGAGATGGACGCGCACCGCGTCCTTGAGCGCGCCCGTCCCGTGACCGTGCAGCACGAATCCCGTCGCTTCGCCCGAGCTCAACATGTGGTCCAGAAAAGCGTCGACTCGGTCGAGCGCCTCTTCGACTCGATGTCCTCGCAGATCGAGCGTGTTCAGCGAAGTACGGATCGGGTCGCTCTGCCTTTCGGGTGAAGGAGCGATGCGCACTGCCTTGGTTTTCGGGGCCGGCTTCGATCCGTCCACACGGACGACCTCTTCCACGGGCACGCTGACTTTGAGCGCGCCCGCCAGAACGCGCACGTGGCCTTTCGTTGCCGTTTCGAGCACCTGCGCGATTCCGGGACCGAGCCGCCGAACGCGCACTCGATCGCCGGGCGCGAGCGGGACCCCGGATCGTGCTTTTTCCGCATCGGTCGAGGATCGTGCGAGCTCGGTGAGAGGACTGCCGATGGCCACGTGGCGAGCTGCGGCGTCGACGTCGCGTTCGATCTCGCGAATTTCGGACTTCGTGAGATTCCGCGACCGCAGGCTTCGGCGGGCCCGCTCGATGTCCCCGCGCGCTTCGGTCACCCGCGCCGTCAGCTCGCGTCCTTCGCGTGCGAGCCGTTCGCGCTCTTTGATGCGCACGGTCTTGCGCTCGGTCTCGAGCTCGGCCCGAAGCCTAGCCTGCTCCCGGGCGTCGGCTTCCGCCGCGGCGCGGGCCTCTTCGAGCGCGCGGCGTTCTTTCTGCAGCTTGCCGACGAGATCCTCTCTTTCGAGCGAGTCCTTGGGCAGCATCCGTTGCGCCGCGGCAATGACGTCCGGCTCGATGCCGTATCGGGCGGCCACGGCCAGCGCGCTCGAAGGTCCAGGAATGCCCATGGCGAGGGAAAACGTCGGCTCCATGCGGTCGAAGTCGAAACCGACGGACGCGTTGACGAGCTTGTCGTGGCCGGTGGCGAACTCCTTCAGCCGCTCGTAGTGGGTCGTGGTCGCCACGGCCGCTCCCCGGTCCACCAGTGTTTGCAAAACCGCGGCCGCCAGCGCTGCGCCCTCTTCCGGGTCGGTCCCTGCGGCGATCTCGTCGAGCAGAACGAGGGTGCGCGGGTTCGCCTGACCGAGGATGGCAGCGAGGTTCGAGACGTGGGCGCTGAACGTCGACAGAGAGCGGGCGAGCGATTGCTCGTCCCCCACGTCTGTCAGAACCTGGTCGAACCATCCGACCTCGGATTCGGGGCTCGCGGGGAGCGGCAGTCCCGCGCGAACCATCCATGCGGCGAGACCTAGACACTTGAGAGCGACGGTTTTCCCGCCGGCATTCGGGCCGGACACCAAAAGCGCGGTCCCGGCTTCGAGCGTGATGTCGTTGGCGACGACGCTGTCTGCCGGGAGAAGAGGATGGCGGAATTGGCGCAGCACCGAACCTGCCGCCTCTCTCGGAGCGATCGGCGTGGCGTCGATTTCCCGGGCCCATCGGGCGATGGCGGCGAGTTGATCGGCCTGAATCGAGGCCTCCTTGGCCGAGCGCACTTCGTCGAGCTTGTCCCGAACGTCGGTCGACAGCTCGAGGAGGATTCTGGCTTCCTCGCGCGAGATTTCGCTCTCGGCGACCTTGAGCGCGTTCCCGAGAGGTGTGATCTCACGCGGCTCGACGTAGAGCGTGCCGCCCGACGCACTCGAACCGAGCACGATGCCCTCGATTTTGATGTGAGCATCGGAGCGTACGGGCAGCACATAGCGCCCCTCGCGAACGTCGTAGTATTCGTCCCGAAGTACGTCGGAATGGTGCGACATGAGGCGCTCGAGGCGAGCGATGACCCGGGCTCGGCTGTCGCTTGCTCGACGTCGTGCTTGTCGGAGGAGCGGGGAAGCGTCGTCGGACAGCCCGCCCGCAGGGTCCAGCGCGATGCGCAGATCGTCGAGCAGGACATCGAGCCCCGGGTCCGAATCGAGGGCCGCCGCGAGGGTGGGGTACTCGGCTCGATGTGCGCGCGCGAAGCGTCGAAGCTCTCGCGCTACTTCCAAAAGCCGTGCGACGCGGCCGAGCTCGAGGGCGCTCGCCGCGCTGCCGAGAGCGATTCGATCGAGCAGCTCGAGGGTTTCGGGGACCGCATCGGCCGGGATCGGCTCGTCTGCCTCGAGTGCTTGGCACGCTTCGGTGGTGCGTTGCATCGACGCCGAGGCTTCGGCGAGGGACCCCGCCGGCTCGAGCGCGAGGGTGCGCGCGCGGGCGTCAGGCCCAAGGCAGCCCTGGGCGATCCGCTCGAGCAGCTGGGGCCACTCGAGGTCGGAAGCTGTTTTCGTGGAGGTCACCACGGGGCGGGCAGTTTGGGGGCAGCGGGGCCCTCGTGCCAGCCCCAGGACTCCCCTCGGGTGCTCACGGTGCCGGCGGCCAGGACTCACCACGGCGAAGCGGAAGGGGGAACACCGGCAGGCTTCGGTGTCCCCGGGGTCCTACGGCCCGAATTCCGAACAGCCAGTGGTCCTTCGAGAGCGGGATCGTTGCCTCGCCGGAGCGCCCGACGGGAAAGACCTTCTGCCACCGTGTCTCGTCGGTCGGGCGCGCCACGACCTCGTACACGACGCGTTCGTCGTTCATGGGCCGCCATAAAAGAGTCGAGTGCGTCTGGAGCTCGCGAACGTCGAGCCGCACCAGGTCGGGCCGCGCCGGAGCTCGGGCCAAGGAAGCCAGTGCCGCAATGTTCACCTTCGCCACGTTCGCCATGTAGCTGGGGTCGACGTGCTCGACCGTGTCCCCGTACTCGGTGCCGTTCTCCGTCCGCAGATCCTGATGCTGCCGATGAAAGTTTTCGTTGACCTCGGTGAGTCGCACTGCGGCAAACCCCGCTAGGTGGAACGGTCGGTGGTCGCCCCCGCGGAGGTACCGGTCGAGGCGATAGACCAGCGGCGCTTCGAATTCGTCGAGGTACGCCGTTGTCGTTTCGTCGACGAAACGTGCCAACTGTCGGGACGAGCTGTCGGCGAGCGCGCCGACCCTGATGTGCGTTTCTCTCGCCTTCGCTTCGGCCGGTAGCCCGTCGCTGAAAACACGCACGCGCTTCTTGTCCGCCACACCCAGGGCGTCGACGCTGGCCCCCACGATGTCGTTGGTGAGCAT